>NZ_DATMST010000191.1:0-12113 GCF_035565275.1 Sphingopyxis sp. | reverse complement strand
TCGTTGAGCACGACCTTGCTGCCGAACAGCCCGCCGACGGTCGCGCTTTCCTCCCACGGCACGCCCATCAGCCACATGACGGGGCGAAAGATCGCGCCGATGATCGCCTGAAATGACAGGCTCTCATAGCCGAACCATCCGCCGATCCCGGCAAGGATGCCGTTGGCGAGCGCGACGAGTGCCACAAACGCCATGACCATGGCGCCGACCGCGACCGCCAGCTTGACGCCAGTTTGTGCGCCCTGCGCCGCCGCCATGATGATGTTGGCGGGCTTTTCCTCGTCATGGCTCGCCTCGGGCATCACGACGGGTTCGATGCCGATGTCCTTGGGATCGTCGGGCATCATGATCTTGGCCATCAAGATGCCGCCGGGCGCCGACATGAAGCTGGCGGCGAGCAGATAGGGGAGGAGGTGCGGGCCGATCATCCCGGCATAAGCGCCAAGGATGGTGCCCGCGACCCCCGCCATGCCAACGGTCATTACGGTGAACAGCTGCGGCGGGGTCAGCCCCGCGAGATAGGGCCGGATGACGAGCGGCGATTCGGACTGGCCGACGAAGATGTTCGCCGCCGCGCCGAGGCTTTCGACCTTGGTGATGCCGGTGACTTTCTGGATCGCGCCGCCGACCCATTTGATGATCAGCTGCATGATCCCGAGATAATAAAGCACCGAGATCAGCGAAGCGAAGAAGATGATCACGGGCAGCGCGCCGATCGCGAACACCGCCTTGCCATAGGGCGCCTGCGTCAGCACGTCGCCGAAAAGGAACCGGGTGCCCTCGTCGGCATAGCTCAAGAGGTTCGACACGCCGTTCGACATCGCCTGAATCACCGCGCGGCCCCACGGGGTGCCGATGACGAGCACGGCAAAGCCGGCCTGGAGCAGGAACGCAGGGATGACGATGCGCAGGCGAATCCAGCGGCGGTTCGACGAAAAAAGCACGGCAATCGCAAGCAATGCGACGATGCCGAGCAGACCGATCAGGCGTTCCATAATATAGCTGCGTCCCCCGCAAGTTTAAGGGGTCTGTCTAGCGGGCTTTGGCGGCGGAGCAAGAGCCGCGCGCCGAGCCGTGTTTCTCGGACTTTCCAGCACCCGCAAAAGCGATTAAGCGGCCTCGATGGAAAATAGCTCTTCGCGCGTGATCGCGCCTTCGTTGCTGCTGTTCGCGATCCTCTACGGCGGCATGGTTCCGCTCGGCGGTTTCCTGGGGGCAAAACAGGTCGCGCTTGGACCGCTGGCGGTCGAAGCCGGGATTTTCCCCTTTCTAACGCTGATCGCGATTTCGAGCGGGATCGCCGAACTGCACGGACGCGCCGTCGCCGACAAGCTGGTTCGCTTCGGTTTCATTCCGCTCATTCTTGCGATCATCCTGACGGTGCTCGTCCTGCAGCTCCCGACCGACGAGGGGATGTACGAGCCCGCCAAGGAAGCCTTTCCGATCATCGTCGGACAGGGCTGGCGCATGATGGCGGCGGGTATCCTGGCCTATGGCGTGTCGGTCAGCCTGAACGTCTGGATTTTTGCGCGGATGACCGCGAACAACGGCCGGTTGCTGCCGCTGCGCGGTTTTGTCGCCGCGGCGCTCAGCCAGATCATCGACACGTTGATCTTCATCACCGTCAGCTTCTACGGCGTTCGCCCGATCGCCGACCTGATGGTCGGCCAGATGATCGCCAAGGTCGTCCTGTCGGCGGTGATGGTGCCCTTGCTGGTGATGGCGGTGGTCGCGATCGGCCGCAAGATGGACGCTAAAGCCGAACTGCCGGCAGGATGATGACGATGACCGATCCCTCGAAAATGCCCGACCTGCTCGCCAAGGCCGAAACGCTCGTCGAGGCGCTGCCCTATCTGCAGCGCTATGCCGGCGAGACCTTCGTAATCAAATATGGCGGCCATGCAATGGGCGACCCGGAAGCGCAGCGCGACTTCGCCGAGGACGTCGTGCTGCTGAAAGCGGTCGGGATCAACCCCGTCGTCGTCCATGGCGGCGGGCCGCAGATCGGCGCGATGCTGAAGCAGCTCGGCATCGAATCGACCTTCGTCGGCGGCCTGCGCGTCACCGACGCCGCAACCGCCGAGGTCGCCGAAATGGTGCTGGCGGGCAAGATCAACAAGGAAATCGTCAGCTGGATCGCGGCGCTCGGCGGCCGCGCCGTCGGCATTTCGGGCAAGGACGCGAACCTCGTGCTCGCCGAAAAGGTCAGCCGGACCGAACCCGACCCCAATTCGGGGATCGAGCGGCATGTCGACCTGGGCTTTGTCGGCGAACCCGTCGCGGTCGACCCGACGATCCTCGTCAATCTGACGAAGGATAATTTCATCCCGATCGTTGCGCCCGTCGCATTGGGCGCCGATGGCGCGACCTATAATATCAATGCCGACACGATGGCGGGCGCGATCGCCGGGGCGCTGGGGGCGAAGCGCTTTTTCCTGCTCACCGACGTCGCCGGGGTGCTCGACAAGTCGGGGGCGCTGCTCACCGACCTCGACCGCCCGGCGATCGACACGCTGAAAGCCGACGGGACGATCACCGGCGGGATGATTCCCAAGGTCGAAACCTGCGTCGCCGCGGTCGATGCCGGGGTCGAGGCGGCGGTCATCCTCGACGGGCGCATCCCGCACGCGATGCTGCTGGAAATTTTCACCGCGAGGGGTGCAGGCACGCTCATTCACCGCTAAGAGACGCGGCAAGACCCTTTTACGGAGAAATCGCCTTGCTTCTCATGCTCCTCCAGATCGTCCACATCATCCTGACGGTCCTGTGGTGGTTCATCATCGCGCAGGCGGTGATGTCGTGGCTGATCGCGTTCAACGTCATCAACACGCATAACCAGTTCGTCGGCCAGCTGTGGACCGTGCTCGACCGGATCACCGAGCCGCTCTATCGCCCGTTCCGCCGCATCATGCCCGATTTTGGCGGGCTCGACCTGACCCCGATGCTGGTGCTGATCCTGATCATCATCATCGACGGGCCGGTGCTGAACTATCTCGCGAGCCTCGCCTACACCAACGGAATGGCGTGATGACCGCGGCGCAGGTGATCGACGGCAAGGCATTCGCCGCCGGCCTGCGGGCGCGGATTGCCGATGCGGTGCCGGCGTTCGAGGCCGCGACGTCGCGTGCGCCCGGTCTCGCGGTCGTACTCGTCGGCGATGATCCGGCGAGCGCGGTCTATGTCGGGTCGAAAGGCAAGGCGACGATCGCCGCGGGCATGGAAAGCTTCGAGCATCGGCTGCCCGCGACCGCGTCGCAGGCCGAAGTCGAAGCCTTGCTGCGCCAGCTCAATTCCGACGATGCCGTCGACGGCATCCTGTTGCAATTGCCGCTGCCCGGCCATCTCGACGAACAGGCGGCGGTCGCGACGATCGATCCCGACAAGGATGTCGACGGACTGACACCGGTAAGCGCCGGGCGCCTCGCGCTCGGCATCGCCGGAATGGTGCCGTGCACGCCCTATGGCTGCCTGTTGCTGCTCCAGGACCGGCTCGGCGACCTGTCGGGCAAGGATGCGATCGTCGTCGGGCGCTCGATCCTCGTCGGTAAGCCGATGGGGCAGTTGCTGCTCGGCGCCAATTGCACCGTTACGATGGCGCACAGCCGGACGAAGGATTTGCCCGCGCTCGTGCGCCGCGCCGATATCGTCGTCGCCGCGGTCGGCCGCGCCGAAATGGTGAAGGGCGACTGGATCAAGCCCGGCGCGATCGTAATCGACGTCGGCATCAACCGCCTGCCGCCCGCCGAGGGCGCCGCGAAAGGCCGGCTCGTCGGCGACGTCGATTATGAAAGCGTCGCCGCGGTCGCCGATGCGATCACGCCGGTTCCCGGCGGGGTCGGTCCGATGACCATCGCGTGCCTGCTGCGCAACACGCTCGTCGCGGCGCACCGCCGTGCAGGTCTTGCCGATCCGGAGGGTTTTTGATGCGCCGTCTGGCCATCGCGGCTATTTCCCTTTCGGTGATAGCGGGCGGCGCTGCGATCGCACGCCAACGCGACCCGCTCGCGGCGAACCCCAGTGCCTTCATCGCCGCCGAGATCGGTTTTTCGCGGCTCGCGCAGGAAAAGGGCCAGTGGACGGCGTTTCGCGAAACCGCGGCGCCCGAGGCGGTGATGTTCGTGCCGCAGCGCGTGAAGGCCCGCGACTGGCTGAAGTCGCAGAAGGACCCTGCCGAGGCGGTTAAGTGGCAGCCGCACGCGGTCTATACCAGCTGCGACGGCAATGTCGGCGTCACCACGGGCGCGTGGCAGAAGGGGCCGGCGAACGGATATTTCACGACGGTCTGGCTGCGCGATCCCAAGAAGGGCAAGCTCGCCTGGACCCTCGACCATGGCGATACGCTGGCGACCCCGCGCGAAGCCCCCGATTTCATCGCGTCGAAACAGGCGGTCTGCGGTTCACGCCCTGCGGTAGCGGTAGCGGTCGAGGCGGGCGGCGAGGGTGACGATAGGACTGTCGGCCTGTCGCCCGACCAGACACTGAGCTGGACGTCGACTGTCCGCGCCGACAAGTCGCGCCGCGTCACGATCCGCCTGTGGGACGGCAAGGACATGGCAACCGTCATCGACGACCAGGTCGCGGCGCCGAAGCAGCCATGATCGACCTTTTCATCTCGGCGTTCGTGACGCTGTTCGTTGTGATCGACCCGCCGGGCTGCGCGCCGATCTATGCCAGCCTGACGACGGGGGCGAGCGCGGCGCAGCGCCGCTCGATGGCGATCCGCGCGACGGTGATCGCCGGGCTGATCCTCGTTTTCTTCGCGATGTTCGGCGAAGCGCTGCTGAGCTTTCTTCACATCGATCTCGACAGTTTTCGTATCGCGGGCGGGATCATGCTGTTCATCATCGCGATCGACATGGTGTTCGAAAAGCGCACCGAACGCCGCGAACAGCGCGCCGAGAAGGTGATGGCGACCCCCGAGATCGAGGATGTGTCGGTGTTCCCGATGGCGATGCCGATGCTAGCCGGTCCGGGGTCGATCGCGTCGGTGATGCTGCTCGTGTCGCAAAACAGCGGGCTCGACCGCGCTTTCGTGATCTTTGGCGCGCTGCTGCTCGTGCTTCTGCTGACGCTCGCCGCGCTGCTTTCGGCGGGGCCGCTGATGCGGCTGATCGGCAACAAGGGCGAGGCGGTGATTACGCGCCTGCTCGGTGTGCTGCTTGCGGCGCTTGCGGCGCAGTTCGTGATCGACGGGCTGAAGGCGAGCTTCCCGAGCCTCGGATAAAAAAGGGGCGCCGCCTTTCGGCGACGCCCTTTCTTTTCCACGGGAATGGAACTGGATTATTGCGCCGCGTTGACGTCGTTCTGGGTGACCGGCGCGATACGGATTTCGACGCGGCGGTTGCACTGATAATCGGCCTCGCTCCGTTCGGGCGAACATTTGAGCTGCGATTCGCCGTAACCGAGCGTTGCCATGCGAGCGCGCTGGATGCCGCGGCCGGCGAGATAGTCGGCGACGGATGCGGCGCGGCGTTCGGACAGCCCTTGGTTATAGCTGTCACTGCCGGTCGAATCGGTGTGACCGTAGACGTCGATATAGGTGCTCGGATATTCGGCGAGCGTCGATGCGACATTGTCGAGCGCGCTGCGGAACTGCGATTTCACTACCGCGCTGTTGAGGTCGAAGGTCACGTCGCCGGGCATGTTGAGCACTAGCTGGTCGCCTTGGCGTTCGACGTCGATGCCGGTGCCGGCGGTACGCTCGCGCAGCTTCTTTTCCTGCTGGTCCATATAATAGCCGACACCCGCGCCGGCGACCGCGCCGATGCCCGCCCCGACGATTTCCTCGGTACGGCTGTTGCGGCCGCCGATCAGGTCGCCGAGCAGATATCCGCCAAGCGCGCCGCCGACGCCGCCGATCGCGGCCTTCGATATCTTGCGTTCGCCGGTCACCGGATCGGTGACGCAGCCGGTCAGCGCGATCGCGCCGATGCTGGTCAAAATGGTGAGCTTGATCGTCTTGCTGTTCATCTTTTCGCTCCCTTTATCCGGCGGATGCCTCTGGTCTTCCGCATGCCGCCCGTCTGTGCCGATAACATATGGCTGGCGATCTGGTTCCAAAAATCGCCTGAACCCTGACTGAGCAGGGCATTCAGGCGAGTGCCATTGTGCAACGCGCCGCCTTTCGCCTATAGGGTGGAAATGACCGAAGCTGACAGGGGCCAGGCGCCGACGCGCCGTACGACCGCCCAATGACCCCTTTTCCCTGGTCGGATGTTGTGATCATCCTGGTCCTCATCCTGCTCAATGGCGTTTTCGCCATGTCCGAACTCGCCATCGTTTCTTCGCGTGATCCGCGTTTGCAGGCGGCCGAAAAGCGCGGCAGCCGCGGCGCTAGGATCGCGCGTCAGCTGGCCTCCGATCCGGGGCGTTTCCTTTCGACGGTACAGGTCGGCATCACGCTGATCGGCGTCCTGACCGGTGCCTATTCGGGCGCCAGCCTGGGCCAGCCCGTGGCCGAGCGCCTGCAGGCCCTGTTCGGTCTGGAAGCGGAGACCGCCTTGTCGGTGGCCTTTGCTGTCGTCATCGCGCTCACCACCTATGCCTCGCTGATCGCGGGCGAACTGGTGCCCAAGCAGTTCGCGCTGCGCGCGCCCGAGCGGATTGCGATCATCGTCGCGCCGATGATGTACTGGTTGTCGAAGATCGGCGCGCCGCTCGTCTGGTTGCTCGATGCCAGCTCGGCGCTCGTTTTTCGGCTTCTGGGCCTCAACCGCGAATCGGAAGACCGGGTGACCGCCGAGGAACTGCACCTGATCGTCGCCGAAGCATCGAAATCGGGGGTGATCGAGGAAAGCGAGCGCGCGATCATTTCGGGCGTCGTGCGCCTTGCCGACCGGCCGGTGCGCGAAGTGATGACACCCCGCAAGGATGTCGACTGGGTCGATATCTCGCTCGACGCGCGCGGCGTCCGTGACAAATTGCTCGAAACGCCGCACAGCCGCCTGCCGGTCGCGCGGGGGTCGGTCGACGATATCGTCGGCGTCGTGCAGGCGCGCGACATCGCGTCGGCGCTGTTTCGCGGCGAGGTGCTCGATCTGGAGCAACTGATGCGCCCGACGAAGGTCATCCACGACCAGATCGACGCGATGGATGCGCTCGAAGCGCTGCGCGCCGCCGAGGTGCCGATGCTGCTCGTCCACGACGAATATGGCCATTTCGACGGACTGGTGACGCCGGCCGACCTGCTTTCGGCGATCGCGGGCGAATTCGCGTCCGATCAGGATATCGGCAGCGAACCCTTCGTCGTCGAACGCGACGATGGCAGCCTGCTGATCGCGGGATCGATGCCCGCCGACCAGATGGCCGAACGGCTGGGGATCGAACTCGGCGACGACCGCGACTATGCGACCGCGGCGGGGCATGCGCTGGCGATCCTCAAGCATCTGCCCAAGGAAGGCGAGCGCTTCACCGACAAGGGATGGCGTTTCGAGATCGTCGACATGGACGGACGCAAGATCGACAAGCTGCTCGTCACCGAGATCAGCAAGCCGAAGGATGATCCGGACGAGGCGTAGGCGATTCGTGTCACCTGCTTTATTTCAAGGTCGCGAAGGTCACGCCCCCCTCCCTTTGATAGCCATGCGCAGATCGGCGGATTGGCTCGCGAAGCGACGCTATTCGCGCGCGAAATACCGGGAGAGGTCTTGGGGTTGCAGCTTCGGCGTGGAAGCCGGCCCCGGTCGCCAGCTATCGTTATCCCGGACTCGCCCCGAGATGCGCGCGGAGTGCGACAGGCAACGCATCTCTGCCGCTTTCGCCGAATGTGCTCAGGCGTCGCCTTTGCCGGCGACGAACATGGCCACCAGCGCGGCAAGCTCCGGGCGATGTTGCTCGATTTCCTCCATCGAGCGGAATTTGGCATAAGCCTTGCCCTTGGGACCCGCCTCCAGAAAAGGGAAGCGCTCAAGGAATGACGCGCCATCGTGGAAGACCAGCGCCACGCAATCTTTCACACGCGGGCTGAAGGTCGCGAGGGTCCCGCGATACTCGAAGCTCGGTCCTCCCCATTTGACCGTCTCGGTCAAAAGCGGGCTTGCCGCCATGATGATCTCGCGGGTCTTCCTCATGTCCGCTTTCAGAGGGTGGGCAAGAGACCCGAAAAACAGATCCACTTCATCCGGTTTGCTCATCACCATCTCCTGCCGTTCGAATTTTCGGCCTTGCAGGCCGTTGCAGCGGGAGCGCTATTTCATCACGCGGCGCGGCGCATTTACATTTGTCGACGGCGGACAGCTATCGGCGACCCGAACGGATCCGGCTTAGCTGGGTCGGCGTTATTCCCAGAAAAGCGGCAACTTCATGCTGGCGAATCCGCTTCTCCAGACCCGGGTAGGCTTCGAGAAATCGCGCATATTTCCTGCGCGCGTCGTCGTTCCGAAACGAGATTTCGAGCGGTTCCTTCTCGACGACCCAATGCCGTTCCATATAGCCGATATAGAAGTTCGCGATATCGCGATGATCACGCACCAGATCCTTGAATCTGCGGAAATCATACGCCCACACGGACACGGGTTCGAGCGCCCTGATGGAAAAATCGCTCGCGGCTTCGGTGAGCAGGGCGCTGGTGGATGCGGCGAAACTCCGTTCGAGAAAGAAGCGCTTCACCATCGCCTCGCCGCCTTCGCCGACATGATATTGCAGCAACAAGCCGCTCTCGACGAAGAAGATGTTTCGGGTGGGTTGCCCCTGGACGACGAGATGCTCGTTCTTCCGATAGTCCTGCTTCACCAGCAGTTTCTGCCATGCTTCGCGTGCGGCCGCGTCAAGGCTCGCATATTCCGATACTTTTTCGAAGAATTCGTCCGTCGAGGCGTGCAACCCAGCTTCCATGTTTTTGGCTCGCAGTCAGTGCGGTTTGCGCCAACTGCGCCTGCGGCAGGTCAACGCCCGGCTCTCATCGCCGCCTGGCCGCGAAACCAGCCCGACAAGGATCGATGGGTGCTGCCGCCCGCCCGTTCCGGCAAGCGGTTTTTCTGCTACCGGTGATCAACCGCTCAAAGCTCACCGCCCAGCGCGCCATATTTGGCTTCGAACCCGGCCTTGTCGCCGCGCGCGAGATAGCCCGCCTGGTCGACGATATTATCGCGCGCGATGCGGCCCTGGAAGGCGCCCAGCTCAGGATCGATCCGGGCGATATCGGCGTCGGTCCAGTCGGCGATCTGCTGGAAACCGGTCACGCCGAGGCCGTTGAGCAGCACGACGAGCTTGGGGCCGACGCCTTTCAGCAATTGCAGATTGTCGGCCTTGGCAGCCCCCGCCTCGCGAACGGGTTTCTCTGCGGCTGGCGGCGGAACGGTCGGTTCCGCGGGGATGGCCGCCTTTTCAGCCGGCGCCGGCTTTGCTGCGGCTTTTTTCGCGGCGGGTTTCGTTGCCGCCTTTGTTGCAGTCTTGGCCGCGGCTTTCGCCACCGGTTCCCTGGTCGCGGTTTTCCTCGTAGCGGGTTTCGCAGCGGCTTTGGGCCTGGCTGCCGGCTTGGGCGCCGGGGGCGGGGCCTCGGCGGCCGGTGTTGCGACGGGAGCGGGTTCCGGTGCGGGGGACGGCGCGGGCGCGGATGGCGGCGCCTTGGCGATCGGTTCGGATGCAGGCGGCGGTGCAGCGGGCGCGACGGGCGGCGTTTTGGGTTCGATCGGCTTGAAGCGCGCGGGCTCGGCCGCAATAATCTCGGGCTTCACCGGTTCGAGCGGTTTGGCGGGCTTTGCCGGCTCGGCAGCGGGCGGCGCGATCTCTTGCGGCTTCGAACGGCCGAACAGCCACCACAGCAGCACGACGGCAACGACAAGGCCGACGACCGCGATAATCCAGTTTTCCTGAAGCCAGGTCATGATCTTCTCCGCTTGTGACTTTTATCCAGCCTATTCCGCGTTTTCGCGTACGTCCATCTTTGTCGCCGGCTTTGCGTGACCTCGCGCCAGCCCCTCAGCGCGCCTCGCGCGCGACTTCACGCCAGCCGATATCGCGGCGGCAGAAGCCGGAGGCGAAATCGAGCTTGTCGACCGCGGCATAAGCGCGCGCCTGCGCTTCGGTCACGCTCTTGCCCGTCGCGGTGACGTTGAGCACGCGGCCGCCGGCAGCAACAATCACGCGATCCTCGCGCGCCGTGCCGGCGTGGAAGACGCGTACGCCACCCGCTTCGGCGTCGGCGATGTGGCGGATCGCGCCGCCCTTTTCGGGGGTGCCCGGATAGCCCTTCGCCGCCATCACGACGGTGAGGGCGTAATCGTGCGAGAAGGCCGGAGCTTCGGCAGTGGCGATCGTCCCGGCGGCCGCCGCATGGAGCAGCGCGGCGAAGTCGCCCTTGAAACGCATCATCAGCACCTGGCATTCGGGATCGCCGAAGCGGCAATTATATTCGATCAGCTTCGGCCCTTCGTCGGTGAGCATCAGCCCCGCGAACAGCACGCCCACATAAGGCGTGCCCTCGGCAGCGAGCGTCGCGACCGTCGGGCGGATGATGCGGTCCATCACCGCCGCTTCGAGATCGGCAGTGAGCACGGGGGCGGGACTGTATGCGCCCATGCCGCCGGTGTTCGGCCCGACGTCGCCGTCGCCGACGCGTTTGTGATCCTGCGCGCTGCCGAAGGCGATGACGTCCTTGCCGTCGGAAAGCGCGAAGAAGCTTGCTTCCTCACCGGTCATATACTCCTCGATCACCACCTCGGCGCCCGCGCTGCCGAAGGCGCCGTCGAACATGTCGTCGATCGCGGCCTCTGCCTCTCCGCGCGTTTCGGCGATGATCACGCCCTTGCCCGCGGCAAGGCCGTCGGCCTTGATCACGACGGGAATCGAAAAGCCTTCAAGTACTGCGAGAGCTTCCTCGGCGCTGGTGCAGCGGACATAGGCGGCGGTCGGGATCGAGGCGCGCGCGCAAAGATCCTTGGTGAAACCCTTCGATCCTTCGAGCCGCGCGGCGGCGGCGCTCGGGCCGAACGCCGGAATGCCGATCGCGTGCAGCCGGTCGGCGAGGCCCGCGACGAGCGGGGCTTCGGGGCCAACGACGACGAAATCGATCGCATGCGCCTTCACGAAGGCGATCAGGCCATCGATATCGTCGGCGGCAATCGCGACACATTCGGCATGCGCCTCGATCCCCGGGTTGCCCGGAGCGGCATAGAGCTTGGCGCAGCTTGGCGATTGTGCCAACTGCCAGCTGAGCGCATGTTCGCGCCCCCCCGATCCGACCAGCAGGATATTCATGTCAGTCCCTTTTCCCGATACGGCGTCCGACGATGGCACCGAAGCGCGGCTGTTAGCCGAGGCGGCGCCCGGCGACAACGCCCCGGCGCTATCGGTCAGCCAATTGTCGGCGGCGATCAAGCGCACGGTCGAGGATGGTTTCGCGCGCGTGCGCGTGCGAGGTGAATTGTCGGGGACGAAACGCGCGGCGTCGGGGCATTTCTATGCGGCGCTGAAGGACGACAATGCGCTGATCGACATGGTGATGTGGAAGGGGCAGGCGGGGCGCCTCGCCTTTCGGCCCGAGGACGGGATCGAGGTGATCGCGACCGGCAAGCTCACCACCTATCCGGGGCGGTCGAAATATCAGCTTGTTGTCGATACGCTCGAGGTGGCGGGCGAAGGCGCGTTGATGCTGCTCTTCGAGAAACTGAAGGCGCGGCTCGGCGCCGAGGGGCTGTTCGACCGCGAGCGGAAGTACGACCGGCTGCCCTATCTGCCGCGCACGATCGGGGTCGTGACCTCGCCGACCGGGGCGGTGATCCGCGATATTCTCCACCGGCTGGCCGATCGCTGCCCGACGCACGTCATCGTCTGGCCGGTGCTGGTGCAGGGCGACGGCGCGGCGGCGCAGGTCGCGAATGCGATCCGCGGTTTCGATGCCATCGAGCCCGGCGGACGGGTGCCGCGCCCCGACCTCGTCATCGTCGCCCGCGGCGGCGGGTCGATCGAGGATCTGTGGGCGTTCAACGAAGAGATCGTTGTACGCGCGATCGCCGATTGCCGCATCCCGACGATCAGCGCGGTGGGGCACGAGACCGACGTCACGCTCGCCGACTATGCCGCCGACGTCCGCGCGCCGACGCCGACCGCCGCCGCCGAAATGGCGGTGCCGGTGCGCGCCGAGCTCCTGTCGCAGCTCGCGACGTGGAACGGGC
>NZ_DATMST010000190.1:0-13976 GCF_035565275.1 Sphingopyxis sp. | reverse complement strand
TCGCGAACGAAAGCGTTGAACATTGAGTGTCTCCTGAATGCTGGCGTCCGCCAGCGTCAGGAGATGCGCAGGAGATTACCCCTGACGGACCGCCGTGGCTGCCGGACATATGGTGCGACGTCTACTGTCGGGGTCCATTTTTCGGTCCTTGGGTTGATGCCGGAGTCGCGCCCCGGCGGGCGGCGATATGCGCCCGGCGGCCGGGGGTGTCAATTTGCGAAGCAATGACGCCGGGCTGCCCTGTTTTTGGGCGGTGACAGATCAAGGCGGGGCGGCGTTGCCCCCCCTTTCGTCATCCCGGGCTTGACCCGGGATCCCGCTTTTCTGACGCGTCGGCACGGCCTGACCCAACAGCGGGACCCCGGATCAAGTCCGGGGTGACGATGAAAAAGAAGGTCGAAAGCCGCCTTTGGCGTTACGCCGCCTTTTTCGCTTGCCTATATTTGTGCAGCAGCGGTTCGGTATAGCCCGAGGGCTGCGTCACGCCCTCGAAGATCAGCGCGCGCGCCGCCTGATACGCGATGCCGTCGGGGGTCAGTTTTTCGTAGAGCGCATCGCCCGCATTCTGCGCGTCGACCTTCGCCGCCATGCGTGCCAGCGCGGCGTCGACCTGTTCGGGGGTGCAGACGCCGTGGAGCAGCCAGTTGGCGAGCGCCTGACTGGCGATGCGCAGCGTCGCGCGGTCCTCCATCAGGCCGACGTCGTCGATGTCGGGCACTTTCGAGCAGCCGACGCCCTGATCGATCCAGCGCACGACATAGCCGAGGATGCCCTGGCAATTGTTATCGAGTTCGCGGGTGATTTCGGCTTCGCTCCAGTTGCGTCCCGTGGCGACCGGAATGTTCAGGAGACGGTCGAGCGAGGGCACGGCCTCGCCCGCGATTTCCTTCTGCCGCGCGAACACGTCGACCTGATGATAGTGCAGCGCGTGGAGCGTCGCAGCGGTCGGCGACGGCACCCATGCCGTGTTCGCGCCCGATTTCGGATGGCCGATCTTGGCTTCGAGCATCGCTTTCATGAGGTCGGGCATCGCCCACATGCCCTTGCCGATCTGCGCCTTGCCGCTGAGACCGCAGGCGAGGCCGATGCGGACGTTGCGATCCTCGTAGGACGCGATCCAGTCGCTCGCCTTCATCTCGCCCTTCGGGATCATCGGTCCCGCGCGCATCGAGGTGTGGATCTCGTCGCCGGTGCGGTCGAGGAAGCCGGTGTTGATGAAGACGATGCGGTCCTTCACCGCGTGGATGCACGCGGCGAGGTTGGCGCTGGTGCGGCGCTCCTCGTCCATCACGCCGACCTTGATCGTGTGGCGCGCGAGGCCGAGCATATCCTCGACGGCGTCGAACAGCCGGTCGGTGAAGCCGCATTCCTCGGGCCCGTGCTGCTTGGGCTTGACGATATAGATGCTGCCCGCGCGGCTGTTCCTGAGGCTGCCGAGGCCCTTCAGATCGTGGAGCGCGCAGAGGCTGGTGATGACCGCGTCACAGATGCCCTCGGGTGCCTCGCCGCCGCCGGCCAGCCTGATCATCGGCGTCGTCATCAGATGACCGACGTTGCGGACGAACATCACGCTGCGGCCGTGAAGCATGAACGCCTCGCCCGACGGCGACGTCCATTCACGGTCGGCCGCCATTGCGCGCGTCACCGTCGTCCCGCCCTTGGCGAAGCTTTCGACGAGATCACCGCGCATCAGGCCGAGCCAGTTGGTGTAGCCGAGCGTCTTGTCCTCGCCGTCAACCGCCGCGACCGAATCCTCGAGGTCGATGATCGTCGTCAGCGCGGCTTCGAGAATGACATCGGCGATGCCCGCGGGATCGGTCTTGCCGATCGCGCTGTCGGGATCGATCACCAGCTCGATATGCAAGCCATTGTGGCGAAACAGGATGCCGCCCGGCTTGCTGCCAGCCCGTTGCGACGGGTCCGCAAGCGTCGGCTCCCCGCCTTGCCAGTCGGCCCAGCTTCCCGATGCAAGCGGCACCGCTTCGTCGAGGAACGCCTTGGCGCGCGCGATAACCGCGCCGCCACGTTCGGCATCATAGCCGCCGGGTTTCGCGGGCGGCGCGTCGAGCGCGTCGGTGCCGTAGAGCGCATCGTAGAGGCTGCCCCAGCGCGCATTCGCGGCGTTGAGCGCGAAACGGGCGTTAAGCGCGGGCACCACGAGCTGCGGTCCGGCCATCGTCGCGATTTCGGCGTCGACATTTTGCGTGCCGACCCGAAACGGCGCAGGTTCGGAGACGAGATAGCCGATGTCGCGAAGAAACGCCTGATAGCCGGCGGCGTCATGCGCCTGCCCTTCGCGGTCACGGTGCCATGCGTCGATCTGCGCCTGCAAATCCTCGCGCTTTGCCAGCAAGTTGGCGTTCGCGGGCGCGAACTTGCCGAGCAGCCCCGCGAAATCGTTCCAGAATTTATCGGCGTCGAGCCCCGTTCCCGGCAGCGCGCGCTGCTCGATGAAATCGGCCAGTCGCGAATCGACGGACAGGCCGGAGCGATCGAGAAATTCAGTCATGCAAGCACCCTCTGGTCGGCGCGGCTGCGCCAGTGGACCCGGGGAGGAAAGGGCCGCCGCCCTATGCCGCGATTGGTTTCAATTGGCAATGGAGCTTTCCAAGGGCGTCCGTATATATTATGCTGCAACGCACAACATAATAGATCTCCTCCCCAAGAACGATCCAGGACACCATGGACGATACGCGACTGAAACTGATGGAAGCCATTGCGCGCAAGCGCATGGTCACCGCACACTATAACGGCCAAGTGCTGAAGCTGGCGCCGCACCTGCTGTTCGAACGGCATGGCGACCTGTTCATCAGCGCGCTGAACCTCAACAAAAGCTGGCGGTCGGACGAGGATCCGCGCCTTGGCCATTTCAAGCTTGGCGGGCTCGCGTCGATCGAGCTGAGCGAAGAGACGTTTGAACCCCTGCCCGGTTTCGAAGCATCGCCGCCGCGCGAGGAAGACACGCCGCTGCTCGCGGTCTGAAATCAGGCGACACCCACGGCATGCACCGGCGGCAATTCGCCGAGCGCCACGCGGACCTGGTTCCGCCCGCCCGCCTTGGCGCGATAGAGCGCAGCGTCGGCCCGGCGCGACAATTCGAACAGCGAATCGCTGGCGGTTCGCTGGGCGACACCGAAAGACGCCGTGAACTGGCGATCGACGCCGAGCACCGGCAACCGCGCCGAGGCGAAGGCCGTGCGCACGGTTTCGGCATAGAGGCGGCCGTCGGACAACAGGGCCTCGGGGAGGAGGACGGCAAATTCCTCACCGCCGACGCGTCCGACGATCGCACCCGCAGGTGCGGCATCGACCAGCATCGCCGCAAAATGCGCGATCACTCCGTCGCCTGCCGCATGACCGAAGCTGTCGTTGATTTTCTTGAAGTCGTCGAGGTCGGCGGCGATCAGCACCGCCGTCCCGCCCCGCAGGAACGCCTGTTCGGCATGATGTTCGAAACCCCGGCGGTTGAGCACACTGGAAAGCGGGTCGGTTTCCGAACGCGCCACCATCTCCGCCGTCGTGTCGCGCATCATCACAAGCAGCAGGACGAGCCCGATCGCCATCAATGTAACGACGCTCCCGCTCTGCGAAATCGCAGCATAGGTGGTCGCCATATAGCCCTGCGGCGCGCTCGCCGTCCCGACGGTCGCCGCGATGAACGGTTTGGCGACATAAATGATCGCCGCGAGCACCTGAAGCGCGATCAGCAGCAGGTCGAGCGCCTGACGCCGGCCCGAGCGCAAGATCACGAGCCCCAGCAAAGCCTGCATCGCGAAATAGGGCAGCTGGTAGAGCGTCAGCCGCAATGCCGAGCCATAGGTCAGGCTGAAGATCGCCGGCACGCCAAGGATCGTGACGACCCATATCGCCGCCATCGCGATCCACGGCGGCGTAGTGCGATAATGATAGGCGACGCCGATCAGCGCGAAGCTGAGCGCGATGAGAAAGACGAGGAAGATACCAATGCCAACAGGAGTAGGATCGACCTGCCGCGTCAGAAGAAATTCGAGACCGACGTAGATGATCCCCATGCCATAGCCGAGCGCGAGCCACCGTGCGCCGCGCGAGGTCCGGTTGGTCGCCGCGACCACGGCGAACGCCACGGCAAAAATGCCGGCCACGGACATGTTGATTCCAAGCACAAAGGCGGCTGTCATCGATCCACTCATCATCGGTGCGGCCTCGTAGCGGGGCTGTCCCGAACTTTCGGTTAATGCGTTGCGATTCGACGTGATTCGCGCGTCCTTACCCCAACGTGCGGGCGGCGGCAGTGATTTACCGCATAGCTGCGACCAACCGGCCTTCCCTCGCGGCGTTGCCACGACCGGCACCCATGCTATGCGGTCATGCTCTTCTTCGATCGGAGAAATTCACCGTGTTGCAACGCATCCTTGCCTGCCTTGCCCTTTTGCTCGCTGCTGCCTTTCCGCAGCTTGCCCATGCCCGGGAGGGAAAGACGAGGCTCGCGATCCTTGGTGTCGACCATGGTGCACAGCTGGTCGCCGAAAAGGACCAGCCAGGGGCGCTTGCGGCCTTTCTCGATCATGTGAAGCCGGGCGCGGTGTGCATCGAACGCCCGCCAGAGCAGGCGTCGCGGCAGGATTATTATGAATTCACCTATGAGGTGCAGGGAGTCATCCTGCCGTGGGTCGCGAAAAGCGGAACCGAGCTTTGCCCGATCGACTGGATGCCGCCGATGGATGATCAGCTGCTCGGCTTCGGCATCGATCTCGATACGCCGCCCGAAGTCCGCAAGCCGCAGGGCTTTCAGGGCTTCCTGACCTTTCCCGATCGCAAGACGCTCGACCGGGATTTCTTTTCGGCGGAAGATCCGGCGGCGCTCGCACCGCTGCAGAAATGGGCGAGCGAGCCGGCGCCGCGCGCCGATCGCGACCTGCCGCGCCGCCTTTATCTGTATCGCACCTTCATGCAGGCGCAGCGCATTCGCGCGATCGCCCACAAGCGAAAAGGCGAAACCGTGCTCGTCGTCGTCGGCTATTTCCACAAGCCCGACATCGAAGCGATCCTGAAGAGCGATCCCGGAATCGAGCTCGTATCGCCAGCAAGCCTTGGCCGACCGGCCGACGACGCAGTACGCGCGGCAACGACCGCCGAGCATCGCGGTGCGATCCTGTCGTTCAACCTGCTGGGCATGCAGGCGGCCACCGGCATTGTGAACTTCGATTGGGTCGAGCGCGTTCTCGCCGATTTTGAGGGCACCGCCGCTTCGCCCGAAGCGAGGCTGTTCGCGACGCGCCTCGCGGTGCTGGCCGGAAAGATATCGCTGCCCGAAGCAGCGCGACGCTACGACGCGATCGCCGCCGACCCGCTTGCCGGAAAGCCTTTCAGCTGGGACGGCGTCAAGGACCGGACGCGCATCGATTCCTTCTTTGACCCGTTCGGCAATCTCGACGTGCGCCAGCGGGCGCAGGTCGAACTGGCGCGAACCCTGTTCGCGCAGGGCAAGGCGCCACGCGCCGGGCAGCTTCTCGACCGGCTCGCAACCGGGCTTTCACCCCGCAAGGCGCTCCAGCTTCGCGGCTATGCGCCGATGCTCGAACCGGCCAGGACTCGCTGAGACACGACGTCGGGGGTCGCCAAAAGGCTGCCCGCGCGTCTATAGCCTCGACATGACATCGGTCACGACATCCGAAACCGAAGCGCTCGAACGCGCGGCCGACGCGCCGATGCTCGCGCAGGTCGAACGATGGGCGGCGGTCAACAGCGGCACCGGCAATCTGGCGGGACTCAAGACCGTCGCCGGGCTGCTCGCAGACGCCTTTGCCAACCTGCCGGGCGAGGTGCGGCTGGTCGCTCCCGAGCCGGTCGAGAGCGTCGACGCCGCGGGCCGGGTCAACACGATCCAGCGCGGCGACCACCTGCACCTGCGCGTGCGTCCCGAGGCACCGGTGCAGTTGCTGCTGACGGGGCATATGGACACGGTGTTCGCCGCCGATCATCCGTTCCAGTCGCTCCGGTGGCTGGAGGACGGCGTGCTGAACGGCCCCGGTACAGCCGACATGAAGGGCGGCATTTCGGTGATCCTTGCCGCGCTCGGCGCGCTTGAAACCTCGCCGCTCGCGAGCCGCGTCGGATATGATGTGATGATCAACAGCGACGAGGAAACGGGAAGCCACGCCTCGGCCGCGCTGATCGCAAGCCTCGCGAAGGGCAAGACGGCGGCGCTGACCTATGAGCCCGCGCTTCCCGACGGCACGCTTGCGGGCGCGCGGCCGGGCAGCGGCAATTTCTCGGTCGTCGTCCACGGCCTGTCGGCGCATGCCGGCCGCAATCCCGACGACGGGCGCAACGCACTGCTCGCCGCGGCCGACCTTGCGCTACGGCTCGCGGCACTGAAATCGCCGACGCTGAAGGTCAATCCGGCGAAGATCGACGGCGGCGGCCCCAACAACGTCGTTCCCGACAGTGCGATTCTGCGCGTCAACATGCGCCCCTCGACGCCCGAAGCGATGCTGGAAGCCGAAGCGATGCTGCGCGATGCGGTCGCTGCGGTATCGCGCGAGCATGACGTGCATTGCCACATCCACGGCAATTTCAACCGCCCGCCCAAGCCGCTCGACCCGGCCGCGACGCGCCTGTTCGAGCTGGTGCGCGACTGCGGCGCCGCGCTCGGCCTGCCGCCGATCAGCTGGAACGCGACCGGCGGCGTGTGTGACGGCAACAATATCGCCGCCTGCGGCGTACCGGTGGTCGACACGATGGGCCCGCGCGGCGGCGCGATCCATTCGCCGGACGAATTCCTGATTGCCGGCAGCCTTGCCGAACGCGCGCGGTTGTCGGCGCTGACGATGATGAGAATAGCGGAACGGGGGACTGTGTGAGTTATGTGATCCGGGCGGCCAAGCCGGGCGATCTGCAAAGCATCTATGAAATGGCGAAGCTGACCGGTGGCGGCTTCACCAACCTGCCCCCCGACAGGCAGGCGCTGCGTGCCAAGCTCGAACGCGCCGAAGCCGGTTTCGCGAGCAACAAGGAATATCCGTCGGACGAGCTGTATCTGCTCGTGCTGGAAGACACCGCCAATGGCGAAGTCCGCGGCACCTGCCAGATTTTCGGGCAGGTCGGCCAGCGCTGGCCCTTTTACTCCTATCGCATCGGCACCGACAGCAAGCATAGCGAGCAGCTTGGCCGCACATTCCATGCGCAGGTGCTGATGCTGAGCAACGACCTCAACGGCGCGAGCGAGGTCGGCGGGTTGTTCCTGCACCCCGCGGCGCGGGCGGGCGGGCTTGGCCTCCTGCTCGCGCGGTCGCGGTACCTGTTCATCGCGCGGCATCGCGAACGTTTCGGCGACCGTATTCTTGCCGAACTGCGCGGGGTGATCGACGAAGCGGGCGGATCGCCTTTCTGGGACGGGGTCGCGGGCAAATTCTTCGGGATGAGCTTTCAGGAAGCCGACCAGTTCAACGCGGTCCATGGCAACCAGTTCATCGCCGACCTGATGCCCAAACATCCTGTCTATATCGCGATGCTGGGCGAGCATGCGCGCAGCGTCATCGGCGTTCCGCACCCGACCGGACGCGCGGCGATGCGGATGCTCGAGAATGAAGGTTTCGCGTTCGAAAATTATGTCGACATCTTCGACGGCGGCCCGACGATGACCGCGCGCACCGACCAGGTCGCGAGCATCCGCGACGCGAAGCATGTCGAGATTTCGGCGATTGCCGGGGGCGGAGAAGATGCGCTGGTCGCGACCGGCCGGCTTGCGGACTTTCGCTGTTGTTTCGGCAAGGTCGGCGATGGATCGACGCTGGACGCCGGCGCCGCGGGACTGCTCGGCGCCGGCAAGGGCGACGCGATCAGCTGGATCGGACGCTAGGCCGTGCTCACCGAAATCAATTTCGACGGGATCATCGGCCCGAGCCATAATTATGCCGGGCTCAGCCGCGGCAATCTCGCGTCGGCGAACAACGCCGGCGACGTGTCGCAGCCGCGCGCCGCGGCGTTGCAGGGCATCGAGAAGATGCGCCACAATCTGTCGCTCGGGCTGCCGCAGGGCTTTTTCATGCCGCTGGACCGGCCCGACGCCCCATGGCTGGAAACGCTCGGAACGACGCTGGAGGATAGCGAGGGACATTTGCGCGCGCAGGCCTGGTCGGCGTCGTCGATGTGGGCCGCCAATGCCGCGACCGTCTCGCCTGCCCCCGACAGCGCCGACGGCAAATGCCATCTGACCGTCGCGAACCTCGTCACCATGCCGCACCGCAGCCACGAATGGCCGGGCACGCTGGCGCAGCTTCGCCTCGCTTTCGCCAACCCCGCCTTTGAAGTGCATGCCCCCATCCCCGCCCCCTTCGGCGACGAGGGCGCGGCGAACCATATGCGGCTGTGCAGCGGGCACGACGGGCGCGGCGTCGAGATCTTCGTTTATGGCGTCGGGGGCGGACGCTTCCCCGCGCGCCAGCATCTCGACGCGTCGAAGGCGGTCGCGAGGAAGCATGGGCTCGACCCCGCGCGGACGCTGTTCATCCGCCAGTCGGATACCGCGATCCAGGGCGGCGCGTTCCATAACGACGTCGTCGCGGTCGCGAACGAGCATGTGCTGTTCACGCACGAGACCGCGTTCGAGGACCGCGACGCCGCGCACGCCGAAATCCGCGCCGCTTTCCCGGCGGTCGAGATCGTCGAGGTCCCCGCAAGCGCGGTGAGCCTGCCCGACGCGATCAAATCCTATCTGTTCAATGCCCAGCTCGTCAGTCTGCCTGAAGGGGGCATGGGGCTGGTGCTGCCGACCGAGGCAAAGGACACGCCGGCGGTGTGGAACTGGCTGGAGGCGCATGTCGAGGGCAACGGCCCGATCCGCCGCCTGCTGCCCGTCAACGTCCGCCAGTCTATGGCGAACGGCGGCGGCCCGGCCTGCCTGCGTCTGCGCATCGTCGCCGATCCCGCGACGGTCGATCCGCGTTTCATCGCCGACGAAGCGAAGCTCGACCGGATCGCCGGGGTGGTGGCGACGTACTGGCCCGAGGCGATCGCGCCGGGTGACCTCGCATCGGCGGCGCTGGCGAGCGACGTGCGCAAGGCGCGGAGCGCCTTGCTGGCGGAACTCGGCCTTGGCGAGCTGGACTGACGCCGTTGAAGATACGCGAGCTGATCGACACGGCGCCGATACCCGGCGGCGACGAACTGCGCCTGTACCGGCGCGGCGAGGATTTCATCATCGCGATCGGCGGCAATGAATTGATGAACAGCCGGATGAGCGGTTCGGAGGAAGCGCTTGCGGTCATGACGTGCGAGCGGCTGCGGAATCCGGAAGCGGCGCATCTGCTGATCGGCGGTTACGGCATGGGGTTCACCTTGCGTGCGGCGCTCGCGGTGCTTGGGCCGGGCGCGAAAATAACCGTGGCGGAGCTGGTCCCCGCGATCATCGACTGGGCGCGCGGGCCGATGGCCGAACTCGCCGCGGGCTGTCTCGACGATCCCCGCATCGAACTCGTCATCGGCGATGTCGCGGCGGCCATCGCAGCGGGGCGCGGCCGCTATGACGCGATCCTGCTCGACGTCGACAATGGCCCCGACGGACTGGTGCGCGCGGCAAACGACGGCATTTATTCGGCGGCCGGATTGGCGGCAGCGAAGGCGGCGCTGCGACCCGGCGGCGTTCTTGCAATATGGTCGGCCGCGCCCGACGCGCGCTTTACGCGCCGGTTGATAGCGTCGGGTTTTCGGGTCGACGAGGTCGGCGTGCGTGCCCGTGCGAGCGGCAAGGGCGCGCGGCACGTGATCTGGTTCGCCAAAGCGGATTAGACGGCCGGTGTCAGTCGGTCGCGGGCTGTCCGCTGTTTTGACCGGTAGCTACCCACTCCACCCCTTCCTAAAAGGAAGGGAATGTCCGGAATCCACCCCAAACAGACTCTCCCTTCCCCAAGCTGTCGGGTTAATTTACAGTTTACCATATGTCCGGCGCGCCGAATCCCGGTTTTGCGCCACTGGCATGGCTCTTGCCTAGGATGTGGTGATGCTGAAGAAGATCGGACGCCTGTTCGTCATCAAGACCCGTTTCGAGGCGTGCCTGATCATTTACGCGCTCGCCGTCGGCGCGATGGCGCGCGGCGCCGCCTATATCGATCATTATCCGGGGATCGGGGGCAAGTTGCTGCTGGTCGCCTGCACCGGGTCGGTCTTCCTCGCGGGCGCGAAGATTTTCGACTGCCTTCGTTACGAACAAGCTGCTGCCGCCCCGAAAGACGCAGGATAGACGCGCCGGCCTTTCGCGTGTCACCAGGATATGCGAAGGCACGCCCATGAGCAGGATCAGCGGCCGTCCGGCCATCAGCACCGAACATGTTTATGGCCTGAGCCTGCGCGTCGCGCGCTGGCGTGCTGGCGCCCCCGGCACGCCGTTGCTGTTCCTGAACGGCATCGGCGCCGACATCGCCGCCGCGGCGCCGCTACTCGCACAGATTCACGGCCGCGAAGTGTGGACGCTCGACATGCCCGGTGTCGGTGGATCACCCGACGCGCTGCTTCCCTACATGGCGCCGACAATCGCGGCGGTGGTGATGGAGATCGCGGGCCGCCTCGGCCACCAAATGATCGACCTCGCCGGTTTCAGCTGGGGCGGCGCGCTGGCGCAGCAGATCGCGATCCAGTTTCCGGGCCGGGTTCGCCGGCTGGTGCTGATGGCGACGACGCCGGTCATGGGAGCCCCGGGTATCGGATGGGCCGCGATGTTCGATGACGACATGCTCGCGAGCGGGCTGAAAATTCAGACCGCGACCCCGCTCGGCATCGCTTACCAGACCGCCGCGATGGCGGGATGGAGCAGCGCAGGATTTCTGGCGCGGCTGAAAAATCTTTCGACACTGGTGCTGGCTGGCGAACAGGATGGCGTGATGCCCGCCTGCTATGGCCGGATGCTGGCCGACCAGATCGACGGCGCGCTACTCGAAGTGGTGCCGGGATCGCACCTCTTCCCCTTCACCCATGCCGAGGCGATCTCGGCACGGATCAGCGCGTTTCTGGATCAGCCGGCGCCAGCGACGGAGCAGGCCGCCGCGTAAGGAAATCGGCGATGGCCTTCGCCGTCGCATCGGGCGCCTCCTCCATGGGAAGATGGCCGATCCCCGGCAGCAGCACGGCTTCGGACCCCGCGATGCGTTCGTTGAAGGTCTTTGCGGCGGTCGGATTGATCAGCCGGTCCCTGTCGCCGAAGAGGATCAGCGTTGGCGCCTCGATCTCGCCCACGCGCGCCGCCATTGCGGGTTCGCGGTCCATCCGCGCGCGCAGCACCGTCGCTTCGCGATTGCCGGGAAAGCGCAGCAGCTCCCAGTAGCGGTCGATCATCGCATCATCGACGATCACCTGTTTCTCGACTGATCCGCGTAGCGATTGCTCGACGAGACGGCGCGGGGTGATCTGCGTCGCGAGCCAGCGACCGAACGGATATTCGAGGATGCGAAACCCGATGTTCGACGGCGGCGCTTTCTCGCCCTTGCGGAGCGGCATGCCGGCGGCGTCGATGAGCAGCAGCGCGTCGACGCGGTCGGGGTGCGTCAGCGCATAACGCCAGGCGACCCAGCCGCCCATCGAATTGCCGCCGAGGACGAAATGGTCGAGCCCGAGCTTTGCCGCGACGACATCGACCGCCTCGCCCATACCCTCGGCGCCATAATCCTTGTCCGGGGTCCCGCCGGTCAGCCCGTGACCGGGCAGGTCGAGTGTGACGACGCGATATGTGCCGCCGAGCCGGTCGACCAGCGGCCCCCATGTGTGAAGGCTGCTGTTCGACCCGTGAAGCAGGACGATGGCGGGGCCATCGCGCTTGCCCTGATCGCGGTAATGGATGCGCTGGCCCGCCGGCCCGGCGGCGAAGGCCGCATTCGCGCCGCCATATTTGGCGATCATGTCGTCGCGGTCGGTGTCGGGGGTGCGCAGTGCCAGAAAGGCAACCAGAATTGCGAGCAGCAGGCCGAGCGGGATCAGCACCCGCTTGCGCCGGAGTAAAGGACGCCGCGGCGGCGGCGGGTCGAAATCTACGTCGTCGGCAATCATCGTGCCCCCCTCAAGGCTGACGCAACCCTAACGTGCCGACCGGCCCCGTCAATGCGCGGCGGGGTCGGCGTCCTCGTGATGGATCGAGCGGCGGAAGGTTTCGGGCAGGAAGAGAAGGCCGACGACCAGCGTGATCACCGCGACGATCACCGGATACCAGAGGCCATAGTAGATATTGCCGGTCGCCGCGACCATCGCGAACGCGGTCGTCGGCAGGAAGCCGCCGAACCAGCCATTGCCGATATGATAGGGCAGCGACATCGCGGTGTAGCGGATGCGGCTGGGGAACAGTTCGACGAGCAGTGCGGCGATCGGGCCGTAGACCATCGTCACGAGCAGCACGAGGTAAAAGAGGATCGCGACGACGAGCGGCTTGTTGATCTGGTCGGGATCGGCCTTCGCCGGATAGCCCGCGTCCGCCAGCGCGCGTTCGAGATCCGCCCGGAAGCCGGCGATAGCGCCAGCCCGATCCTCTTCGGCGATGCGCCAGGGGTCGGGGGCGGCAAGCACGCGCGAGCCGATGCGCACCCGCGCCGGATCGCCGGTCATGCGTTCGCGCGTGAAGGCAGTATAGTTCGCGCCGGCCTTTGCCAATGTCGACTTGATGATGTCGCAGCCACCGCTTTCGAACTTGTTGCCGCCGATCGGGTCAAACTGGAACGAGCAGGCGCCGGGGTCAGCCGCCATGATCACTGCGGCGTTCTGCTGCGCCTTCGCCATCGCGGGATTGGCGGCGCTGGTGAGCATCTGGAACGCAGGAAAATAGGTGATCGCGGCGAGCGCGCAGCCCGCAAGGATGATCGGCTTGCGCCCGACCTTGTCGCTGAGCCAGCCGAAGAAGATGAAGAAGGGCGTGCCGAGCGCGAGCGCGATGGCGATGAGGATGTTCGCGGTCGCGCCGTCGACCTTCAGCGTCTTTTCGAGAAAGAACAGCGCGTAGAATTGCCCCGAATACCAGACCACCGCCTGCCCCGCGACCGCGCCGAACAGCGCGATGAGCACCCATTTGAGGTTGGCCCAGCGCCCGAAAGCCTCGGTCAGCGGCGCCTTCGATGTCGTACCTTCGGCCTTCATCTGCCTGAAGACCGGGCTTTCCTCGAGCTGAAGGCGAATCCACAGAGAGACGCCGAGGAGGATGACCGAGATCAGGAACGGAATGCGCCAGCCCCAGTCGGCGAAGGCGGTTTCGCCAATGACCGAGCGGATGAGGATGACGACACCGAGCGCCGCGAACAGGCCCAGCGTTGCGGTGGTCTGGATAAAGCTGGTAAACAGCCCGCGTTTTCCCTCGGGCGCATGTTCGGCCACATAAGTCGCGGCGCCGCCATATTCGCCGCCAAGCGCAAGCCCCTGGACGAGACGGAGCAGCACGAGCAGGATCGGCGCGGCGACGCCGATCGACGCGTAGCCAGGCAGCACGCCGACCAGAAAGGTCGACACGCCCATGAGGCCCATGGTGACGAGGAAGGTGTTCTTGCGTCCGACAAGGTCGCCGATACGACCGAAGACGAGCGCGCCGAACGGGCGCACGGCAAAACCCGCAGCGAAGGCCGCGAGCGCGAAGATGAAGCCGGTGGTTTCGTTGACGCCCGAGAAGAATTGCGCCGAGATGATCGTCGCGAGCAGGCCGTAGAGGTAGAAATCATACCATTCGAAGACGGTGCCGAGCGAAGACGCGAGGATGACCTTGCGTTCGCTCTGCCGGGTTTCGATTATCGCCGCGCCGTCACCGTTGGCCATCCACTATCCCTTCGCCCGTCTTTCGTTGGGCGAAGGGTCTAGCGGAAGGACGTTGGACGTCAACCGACGCGCTTCACAGCGCCCTTGTGCGCGCCGACGCTCTTGTTCCGCGGGCGAAAGCGGCGCTTGCGCTGGCCTTCGGCGCCCTCGCCAGCGGCACCACCTTGGAATCGACCAGCAGCCGGGTCTGGCCGCTGCTGATGTCGTAGGTCCACAGGTCC
>NZ_DATMST010000189.1:0-23534 GCF_035565275.1 Sphingopyxis sp. | reverse complement strand
CCCTGCACGCGATCGCGCTCGGGCTGCCGATCGAGACTGCGCCGGTCGACGCCAATGCCGCGGTTGGCGAAGCGCGGGTCGTGGCGGGTGCGGGCGAGAGCGTGGGCCGCGACACCATCTACACCCAACTCGACCGCACGGCGGCGCCCGAAAGCTTCGTGACGACTGCATTGCGGCTGTGCGGCGACAAGCCTTATTGCAAATTCATGGGTTGGACGAATCCGACGCTGAAACCCGACAGCGATGCGATGAGCGATACGCAGCGCGCCGCGATGAGCTTTTCCTACCTCCGTGACGACAAGGCCGGGTTTGAAAAAGCACTGTGGAACTGCAGCGAATACAAGCGCGACGATGCGCGGCAGTGCATGAAGCGATAGGGCGCCAGCGTCTGCTTTGGGGTGGGGAGCGGACGTTACTCTAGCTACCTTCGTCATCCCGGACTTGATCCGGGATCCACGGCAGCGCTGAAGTCATGGGCCCCGGATCAAGTCCGGGGTGACGATGAAAGATAGGTCAGCTTCCGGTCGTCAGCGGACGCCGCGTTACCCGTGCGGCTTGATCAGATATTTCTCGCCCGTGCGCTTCGCGTTGTACGCCTGCGCGGTATCGAGGTTCAGCGCGTCGGTCAGCGAGACTTCGTGGCTGTAGTGGCTCTTGAAGGTGGTCGTGAGCTCGTCGACCACCCGCTTCCGCATCCGGCCTACGACTTCCATGCCCGCTTTCGCCATGAAGGGGGTGAGCAGGAACCCGCCCAGCCCCCAGGTCAGGCCAAAGCTGCGCGCCGAAAAACTGGTCGGCGACAGGTCGAGCGCGCCATAAATATAGACCTGCTTGAACGTGTCCGAACCGTAGCGGCTGTAAGACGTCATCTTTCGTACCGCCGCAGCTTCCATAGCGGTCAGTATCTGGCCGGCAAGCTTGCCGCCACCGGTCGCATCAAAGCCCAGGGTCGCGCCGGTTTCGGCGATTGCGTCGACCAGCCGCTCCATGAAGTCGTCGGCGCTGCTGTTGACGATATATTGGGCGCCGATGCCCTTCAGGATTTCGACCTGCGCATCGCTGCGAACGATATTGACGAGCGGAATGCCGTCCTTTGCGCAGATTTTCACCAGCATCTGGCCAAGGTTCGATGCCGCGGCCGTGTGGACGATCGCGCTGTGGTTCTCCATCCGCATCGTCTCGGTGAACGCGAGGCTGGTCAACGGATTGACGAAACAGGATGCACCGTCGGCCGCATCGGTGCCATCGGGCAGCGCCATCACCATCTGCACCGGCAGGCAGCGGTATTCGGCATACATCTCGCCGCCGAGCAGCGCGACGGTCTTGCCGAGCAGCGCCTGCGCCTCGGGCGAATCCCCTGCCGCAACGACGGTGCCGCAGCCTTCGTTGCCGATCGCGAGCGCATCACCGATGCGTCCGCTCATCGCGCGCATTCCGGCGGGCGGAACGTCGGCAGTGATGACCGGCAGGCCGTCGCGCGTCGACGCACGCGCGGTCGACATGTCGGCGCCGCCGAACAGCAGGCCGAGGTCGGAAGGGTTGATCGGCGAAGCGAGCACTTTGACCAGAACCTCATGCGGTTTCGGCGTCGGCATCGCGCGACGTTCGAGCGACACCTCGAGCTGCCCTTCGGGCTTCACGAGCGTCAGCATGGTCAGGTTGGTTTCAGGCAGGTCAGTCATCATGCTTCTCCCGTGTTCGGTTTCTCGATGCAACGGATTAGGGTGCAGCAGCGTCGCTGGCAATGCCCTGCCCGTCAGGCGGGCGAATATTCCGCCGCGAAGCGCAGTACCTCTTCGGCAAGTTCCTTCCGGCAGATCAGCAGGTCGGGGAGATAAGGGTCGGCGCAATTATAGATGAGCGGCGACCCGTCCGCCCGGCTGACATGCAGCCCGGCCGCAGCAGCGACCGCCGCCGGAGCGCAATTGTCCCACTCATATTGCCCCCCTGTATGGAGATAGATGTCGGCTTCGCCGCGCACGACCGCCATCGCCTTTGCACCTGCCGAGCCCATGGCAAGCAGTTCGGCCCCCATCTTCCCGGCGACGTAAACCGCCTCGGCGGCAGGCCGGGTCCGGCTCACGAGCATCTTCGGCGGGACGTTCGCGGGCTCGAGCGGCTTTGGTGTTCCCGAGGCCAGCGTCAGCCCCAATCCGGGCAACGCCACTGCCCCGACCGTCGGCACGCCATCGACCGCAAGCGCGACATGCACCGCCCAGTCAATGCGTCCCTCGCTATATTCGCGGGTGCCGTCGAGCGGATCGACAATCCATGCCCGGCGGCGGCTGCACCGTACGACATTGTCCTTCTCTTCTTCCGAAAGGATCGCGTCACCGGGTCGCGCCGTGCGCAATTCATCCATCAGCATCGCGTTGGCCCGCGCGTCGCCGGCTTGGCCCAACGCCTTGCCCGCAAACTCGCCCGATGCCTGAAGATCGAGCAAAATCATGCCCGCAGCGGTTGCGAGCCGTTCAGCAAGCTGCTCGTCCGTTTCCCCCGTTGTCATGTCTATCCCAGCAAGCGGTCGATGATCAGATCCGCCGCCTCTTCGGGCGAGACAGTGGTCGTGTCTATCCGGATTTCGGGGTTCTCGGGCGCCTCATAGGGGCTGTCGATGCCGGTGAAATTCTTGAGCTGACCGGCGCGCGCCTTTTTGTAGAGACCCTTGACGTCGCGGCGTTCGGCTTCGGCCAGCGGAGTGTCGATAAACACCTCGATGAACTCGCCCTCCGGCAGCATCGACCGCACCATTTCGCGTTCCGCCCTGAACGGCGAAATGAAGGCGGTGATGACGATGAGGCCAGCATCGCTCATCAGCTTCGCAACCTCGCCGACGCGGCGGATATTCTCGATCCGGTCGGCCTCGGTGAAACCCAGATCCTTGTTGAGCCCGTGGCGGACATTGTCGCCGTCGAGCAGGAAGCTGTGGCGGTTCATCCGGTGCAGCTTCTTTTCGACCAGGTTCGCGATCGTCGATTTGCCCGATCCCGACAGGCCGGTGAACCAGAGCAGCGCGGGCCGCTGGTTCTTGAGGTTTGCGCGCATGTCGCGGTCGATATCGGTTGCCTGCCAATGGACATTCTGCGCACGGCGGAGGCTGAAGTGCAGCATGCCCGCGGCGACGGTTGCATTGGTGAGCTTGTCGATCAGGATGAAGCCGCCGAGCGTCCGGTTGTCGGCATAGGCCTCGAAGGTGATCGGCTTGTCGGTCGATAGCTCGACGACGCCGATGCCGTTCAATTCGAGGGTCTTCGCCGCCAGATGGTCGAGCGTGTTGACGTTGATCTCGTACTTGGGCTGCTGGATCGTTGCCGAGACGCTCTGCGTGGCCAGCTTGAGCCAATAGGCGCGGCCCGCGATCATCGCCTCGTCGGCCATCCAGACGAGCGTCGCCTCGAACTGGTCGGCCGCCTCGGGCGGTGCCTCGGCGGCGGCAATCACATCGCCGCGCGAGCAGTCGACTTCGTCAGCGAGGGTCAGCGTCACTGACTGACCGGCGACGGCTTCCTCGAGGTCGCCATCGAGGGTTACGATGCGATCGACGGTCGTCGTCTTGCCGCTGGGCAGGATGCGGACGGCGTCACCCGGCTTGACCCTGCCGCTCGCAAGCTGGCCCGAAAAGCCGCGGAAATCGAGGTTCGGCCGATTGACCCATTGCACCGGCAAGCGGAACGGCTTCGCTTCGTCGGCGGCGCTGCCAACCTCGACATTTTCCAGATGCTCGATCAGCGCCGGCCCCTTGAACCAAGGCGTATTGTCCGAGAGCGCGGTGATATTGTCACCCTTGAAGCCCGAAATCGGAATCGCGGTGAAGTTGGTGATGCCGATCTCGCTCGCGAAGGCGCGGTACGCCAGCGTGATGCGGTCGAACACCGCTTTGTCATAGCCGACAAGGTCCATCTTGTTCACCGCTAGCACGATGTGCCTGATGCCGATCAGGTGCGCGAGGAAGCTGTGCCGGCGCGTCTGGGTCAGCACGCCCTTGCGCGCGTCGATCAGGATGACGGCGAGGTCGGCGGTCGAGGCACCGGTGACCATATTGCGCGTGTACTGTTCGTGGCCGGGCGTGTCGGCGACGATGAACTTGCGCTTCTCGGTCGTGAAAAAGCGGTAGGCGACGTCGATCGTGATTCCCTGCTCGCGCTCGGCGGCGAGACCGTCCACGAGCAGCGCGAAGTCGATCTCCTGCCCTTGGGTGCCGACGCGTTTGCTGTCGGCCTCGAGTGCGGCAAGCTGATCCTCGAAGATCATCTTGCTGTCGTAAAGCAGCCGTCCGATCAGCGTCGACTTGCCGTCGTCGACCGAGCCGCAGGTGATGAAGCGGAGCAGCGATTTTTGCTGATGCTGTTCGAGATAGGCGTCGATATCCTCGGCGATCAGCGCGTCGGTGACGTAAACAGGAGTGTCCGGATTATTGGGCATCAGAAATACCCCTCCTGCTTCTTTTTCTCCATTGATGCGTCACCGCCGTCCTTGTCGATGATGCGGCCTTGTCGCTCGCTGGTTGTCGTAAGAAGCATCTCCTGAATGACCTCGGACAGCGTTCTGGCTTCGCTTTCGACCGCGCCGGTGAGCGGGTAGCAGCCCAAGGTACGGAAACGCACCGAGCGTTCGACCGGGGTTTCGCCGGGAAGCAAGGGAAAGCGATCATCGTCGACCATCAACAGCAGACCGTCGCGCTCGACCGTTGGCCGCGGCGCAGCGAAATAGAGCGGCACGATCGGGATATTTTCACGCGCGATATACTGCCAGATGTCGAGCTCGGTCCAGTTCGAGATCGGGAAGACGCGGATGCTCTCGCCCTTTGCCTTCTTCGCATTGTAGAGGTTCCAGAGTTCGGGGCGCTGCTTTTTCGGGTCCCAGCCATGGCTCGCGGTGCGGAAGGAGAAGATGCGCTCCTTCGCACGGCTCTTTTCCTCGTCGCGACGCGCGCCGCCAAAGGCGACATCGAAACCGCGGAGGTCGAGCGCCTGCTTCAACCCTTCGGTCTTCCACATATCGGTGTGCAGCGGGCCGTGGTCGAACGGGTTGATCCCGCGAGCCTTCGCCTCGGGGTTCTGGTAGACGATCAGCTCCATCCCGCTCTCGGCCGCCATTCGGTCGCGCAACTCGTACATCGCCTGGAATTTCCACGTCGTGTCGACGTGGAGCAGCGGAAACGGCGGCGGCGAGGGATAGAAGGCCTTGCGCGCGAGATGCAGCATCACCGCGCTGTCCTTGCCCACGCTGTACAGCATCACGGGCTTCGCCGCGTCGGCCATCACTTCGCGCATGATATGAATGCTCTCGGCCTCGAGCCGGTCGAGATGGGTCAGCGTATCGATCATCTCCCGCCATTGCCTCCCCCTTCGACGGCGCGCAAACTGTATGGCCTTTCGAGGGGCCAAGCCAGACTTGTGAGCCGCCGGATCACGCGGGCGTATCAACCTTCACCTGCCGCCACTCTGCCGCGATCGCGCCGATCGTTTCCAGCGCGTGCGCAAGCCGCGGCCCGATTTCGGGCAGCACGCTCCACGCCGGATCGACGATCAGCCCCAGTTCACGGCGGAAATCATAGCCGGCGACCTTCAATGGAACGATGCCATCGATCGCAAGCGAGACCGGCGCAGTGGTGATCCCGATCCCGGCTGCCACCATGCGCAGGCAGCGCTCGTCGCTCTCGCTGCGCAGCGCGAAGCGCGGGCGGACGCCGTGACGGGTGAAGAAGCGGCTGGTCGCATCAAGGAATTCGCACGACCGGCGCGCAATCATCGTTTCGGCGGCAAGTTCCTCGGGACCGACCTCGATCCGGCCCGCGAGCGGATGGTCCGATGCGATGAACATCGCAAGCGGCTCTTCGTAAAGCGGCATCACATGTTCGCCGCGTTCGCCATCACGCAGCGGAACCAGCGCCATGTTGATCCGCCCGCTGCCGAGCGCGGCGCGGAGCTCGGAATCGCTGCTCTCGGTCAATTCGATAGCGAAGCTGGGACGCAGCGCGGCTGCAATCGCCTGCAGCAGTTCGGCGGGTGCCGAGCGGATGATCCCGAGCTTGAGCTCGCTCGCCTGACGGTCGCTTTCGCGGCCGAAGCTGTCGGCCGCCCGAAAGCCGCGCTCCAGATCGCGGGCGATCGGCAGAAAGCGTCCGCCCGCCTCGGTCAGCCGGATCTGACGGCGATTGCGGATGAACAGCGGCGCGCCGACCAGTTTTTCCAGTTCGGCGATACCGGTCGACAGGGCAGGCTGGGTAACGCGGATCCGCAGCGCCGCCTGCGTGAAGCTGCCGGCGTCGACCACGGCAAGGAACTGTCGGATATGCGCGCGCTTGATCATAAATTTTACTTATGCTGAATTGTCACTCGTTTCAATTTCCATATAGTGAAATTTTGATGCACTATCGGCTCCTGCCTTGCCCTTAAACCGATAGGTCCCCAATGCGCGCCACCCCCGATTTCGATTTCGCGCTCGGCGAAACCGCCGACATGATCCGTGAGACCACCGCCCGCTTCGCTGACGAACAGATCGCTCCGCTCGCCGCAAAAGCCGACGCGCAGGACTGGTTTCCGCGCGATGAGCTGTGGACGCAGATGGGAGAGCTTGGCTTGCACGGCATTACCGTCGAAGAAGAGTTCGGCGGGCTCGGGCTTGGCTATCTCGAACATGTCATCGCGGTCGAGGAAGTAAGCCGCGCATCGGCCGCGATCGGCCTTTCCTATGGCGCGCATTCGAACCTGTGCGTCAACCAGATCCGCCGCTGGGGCAATGCCGCACAGAAAGCGAAATATCTGCCCAAACTCATCTCGGGCGAACATGTCGGCAGCCTTGCGATGTCCGAAGCGGGCGCGGGCAGCGACGTCGTGTCGATGAAGCTGAAGGCAGACAAGGTTCAGGGCGGCTACGTCCTCAACGGCACGAAATTCTGGATCACCAACGCGACCTGCGCCGACACGCTCGTTGTCTATGCAAAGACGAGCCCCGACGCCGGATCGCGCGGGATCACCGCCTTCCTGATCGAAAAGGACATGCCGGGCTTCGCCATCGGGCAGAAGATCGACAAGGTAGGGATGCGCGGCTCGCCGACCGCCGAGCTGGTTTTCACCGATTGCGAAGTGAGCGAAGAGCAGGTCATGGGCCCCGAAAATGGCGGCGTCGGCGTGCTGATGTCGGGGCTCGATTACGAGCGCGTCGTGCTCGCCGGGCTTCAGCTCGGCATCATGCAGGCGTGCCTCGATACCGTCATCCCCTATGTTCGCGAGCGCAAGCAGTTCGGCAAGCCGATCGGGTCGTTCCAGCTGATGCAGGCGAAGGTCGCCGACATGTATGTGATGCTCCAGTCGGCGCGCTCCTATGTCTATAACGTCGCCAAGGCATGCGACGCAGGGCAGACGACGCGCTTCGACGCGGCGGGCTGCATTCTGCTCGCGAGCGAGAATGCGGTGAAGGTCGCGGGCGAAGCGATCCAGGCGCTGGGCGGCGCGGGTTACACCAAGGACTGGCCGGTCGAGCGCTACTGGCGCGACGCCAAGCTGCTCGACATCGGCGCGGGGACGAACGAGATCCGCCGCATGCTGATCGGCCGCGAACTGATCGGCGCCGGCGCGTGATCTGGCTCTGGCTGTCGGTCGCCTTCATGGCGACGACGGCCGTGGTTCACGGCATTTTGGGCGAGCGGCGGCTGATGCGGCCGCTGATGACGCTTGATCAGGGCGTGATGGGCATCGATCTCGCGCGCAAGGTGTTTCGTCTGGCGTGGCATGCGCTTTCCCTCCTGATGCTCGTATCGGCGGCGTCGGTCGTCTGGCCGGGCACGCCGCGCGGGCTGATCCTGCTGATCGGCGCGGCGTGGACCGCGACCGGACTGTTCGACGCGATCTATACGCGCGGACGGCATATCGGCTGGCCCTTCCTGACCGCTTCGGGCGTTTTCGCGCTGCTGGGTGCAGCATGAGCGTATCGCCGTTCCGCGTCGCGGGCTTCGATCATATTGTGCTGTGCGTAAGCGACGTGGCCGCGACCTGTGCCTTCTACGGAGACGTGCTGGGCATGACAGTGCGCGAGGAGCGGCCCGGCAAATATTCGCTGCAGTTCGGCGAGAACAAGATCAGCGTGCAAGACGCCGCTTCAAGCCCCGACATCGCGCGCGATACCGTGCCCGGTAGCGGCAATTTCTGTCTGCTGAGCGATACACCGGTCGCCGAATGGCGCGCCCATCTTGCGACACAGGGCGTCGAGATCATCGACAGCGGAATCCGCGACGGCGCGACGGGAGCGATCGACTCGCTCTATTTCCGCGATCCCGATGGCAACCTCGTCGAAGTCAGCAACCGGATCGATCGCCGATGACCGAAACGCTTCTCGACGTCCTGCAATATTATGGCGCAGGTGCCGCGACGCTCGCCGCGCTGCTCGTCTCGCTCAACCTCGGGCGGCGCTGGACGGGCTGGGCCTTCGTCGTCTTCGTGACGAGCAGCCTCGCGCTGATCGGCTGGGGTTTTCTGCAACCCGACAGCGAAGGCATCGGCTGGCAGAATATCGCCCTCCTCGGCATCAACTGCGTCGGGGTCTATCGCTACCTGATCCTGAAGGAAAAGCCGGGCGATCCGGCGGGCCGGGACGGGACCGATTAAGTGCCCCGTCCCTCCCGATCATCAGCCCCAGACGCGGACGCGCTTGTCGGGCGCGAGGTAGAGCTTGTCGCCTTCCTTGACGTCGAACGCCTTGTACCAGGCGTCGAGGTTGCGGACGGTCAGCGCGCGGTAGTTGCCCGGCGCGTGGCCGTCGGTCGCGACGCGCGCGCGCAGCGCCTCGTCGCGCATCTTCGTCGCCCACGTCTGCGAATAGGCGATAAAGAAGCGCTGGTCGCCGGTGAAGCCGTCGATCACCGGCGCCTCCTTGCCGTTCAGCGACGCGCGGTAGGCGTCATAGGCCGCCTGCAGACCCGCGACGTCGGCGATATTCTCGCCGAGCGTCAGCTTGCCGTTCACCGCGAGGTCCGGGAAGGGCTTGTATGTGTCGTACTGCGCCGCCAGCGCCGTCCCGGCTTCCTCGAACTTCTTGAGGTCGGCGACCGTCCACCAGTTGCGGAGCGCGCCGGTCGAATCGAATGCCGCGCCATTGTTGTCGAAGCTGTGGCTGATCTCGTGGCCGATCACCGCACCGATCGCGCCGTAATTGTAGGCCGGATCGGCCTTGGCGTTGAAGAAGGGCGGCTGAAGGATCGCGGCAGGGAAGTTCAGCGCATTCTGCACCGGCAGATTGACCGCATTGACCGTCTGGGGGGTCATCCACCATTCGGCCTTGTCCATCGGCTTGCCGATCTTGGCGAGCTGGTGGGTATATTCGGCCCTCTCGCCCGCGACAACATTCGCATAGGCATTGGTCGCGCTGACGCTGTAGCTGCCATAGTCGCGCCAGCTTTCGGGATAGCCGACGCCCACGACGATCGTTTCGACCTTCTTGATCGCTTCCTTCTTGGTTTCGGGCGCCATCCAGTCGATCGCGCTCACCCGTTTCGCAAACGCCGCCTTGATACCCTTGGTCATGTCGGCGACTTCGGCTTTGGCGGAGGCCGGGAAATATTTCTCGGCATAGACGCGGCCGACCGCGTCGCCGAGGTCGGTGTTCAGCGCGTCGAGCGCGCGCTTGTCGCGGCTGCGCTGCTGCGGTGTGCCCGCAAGCGTCGTCCCGTAAAAGGCAAAATGCGCATTATCGATCGCGCTCGGCAGCACATCGGCATGGCTGTTGATCTGGTGGAACGCGAGCCAGTCCTTCCACGCATCGAGCGGTTCCGACGCCACGAGCGCCGACAGCTTGGTGATCGCGCCCGCGTGGTACGCACCGAACTTGCCCGCCTTGTCGAGCTTCGCTGCGGCGAACCAGGCATCCCAGTCGATACCGGGGGCCTTGCTGGCAAAATCGGCCTTCGCCCAGACGTCGGCCGACTTGGTGAAATCCTCGCTCTGTTCGCGGGTGGCGTGCGCACGCGCAATCTTGAGTTCGAGATCGTAGATGCGCTTCGCCTTGGCGGCCGCATCGCTCTGCCCCGCCGCGGTCAGCAGCTTGGCGATATAGGCCTGATACTGGGTGCGGATCGTCGCCATCTTCGGATCGGCCGACAGATAATATTCGCGTTCGGGAAGGCCGAGACCGCCCTGCAGCATATAGGGGATCACCTCGCCCGGGGTCGCAAGTCCCTGCGTCACGAAAATGCCGAACAGGTTTTCGGTCCCGAAATCGGTCGCATTGAGCGGATCGACGTCGGCACGGGTCTGTTCGCCAAGGACCTTCGACAATGCCACCTTGTCGCTGATCGCGGCGAAGCGCGCGAGGTCGGCCTCGACGGGTTTCACGCCGGCGGCATCGATCGCCTGAATGTTGGTGTACGCCTTGTAGAAAGCGGCGATGCGGCCTTCGTCGCTATCGGGTTCGCCGCCCTTCCGGACGATCGCGTCGACCAGTTCGCGGGTGCGTTTCTCGGTCTCGAGAAACGCGATGTAGAAGGCGCCGATCGACGAACGGTCGGCGGGAATTTCGGTCGTCTTCTGCCAGTTGCCGTTGGCGTAGGCGTAGAAATCGTCGCCGGGCTTCACGGCCGTATCCATTGCAGCCTTGCTGATGCCGAGTTCGGTGCCGACGGTGTAGGTCGCCTCGGCCTTGTCGCCCTTCGAACAGGCGACGGGACCGGCGACGATCGCGGCGGTGGACAAGAGGATCGCGAAGACAGCTTTTTTCATCGGAACGACCTTGTTTCTGCAGAGGTGTGCGGGAGGCATAGGCCTGTGACAAACTGGTTTCAACGCCAACCATTTTCGGCCTGCTGCGCTTTTCAATCGACGAGCGACGGGTTAGTTCCGAACCGACTTCAGGGAGATATTGTACAGTGAGCGCACCGGTTCTTGGCACGATGATCAATGCGGAGAGCGACGAGTATCGCGTCCGCACCGCGCATAATCGCGCGCTGAACGACAGCCTGCGCTTGCGGGTCGCCGAAGCGGCGCTCGGCGGCAACGAAAAGTCGCGCGAGCGGCATACGAGCCGCGGCAAATTGCTGCCGCGCGAACGCGTCGAACGGCTGCTCGACCCGGGCGCGCCCTTCCTCGAGATCGGCCAGCTTGCCGCGAACGACCTTTACGACGGCGAGGTCCCCGGTGCGGGGCTGATCTGCGGCATCGGGCAGGTTTCGGGCCGCCAGTGCATGATCGTGTGCAACGACGCGACGGTAAAGGGCGGCACCTATTATCCGATGACGGTGAAGAAGCATCTGCGCGCGCAGGAGATTGCCGAGGCGAACCGCCTGCCGTGCATCTATCTCGTCGACAGCGGCGGGGCGAACCTGCCGCATCAGGATCAGGTCTTTCCCGACCGCGACCATTTCGGGCGCATCTTCTTCAATCAGGCCAACATGTCGGCAAAGCGGATCCCGCAGATCGCGTGCGTGATGGGAAGCTGCACCGCGGGGGGCGCCTATGTTCCCGCGATGTCGGACGAAACCGTCATCGTGCGCAGTCAGGGCACGATCTTCCTCGCAGGACCGCCGCTGGTGAAGGCCGCAACGGGCGAGGAAATCAGTGCCGAGGATCTCGGCGGCGGCGATTTGCACGCCAGGAAATCGGGCGTCGTCGACCATCTCGCCGAGAATGACGAGCATGCGCTGACGATCGTGCGCGACATCGTCAGCCATCTGGGCGAGGAAAAAGGGTTCGAGGTTCCGTTGAAGGCCCCGCGCCCGCCCAAATATGACGGCGAGGAACTTTACGGCGTCATCCCCGACGACGTGCGTGCACCCTATGACGTACACGAAGTCATCGCACGCATCGTCGACGGCAGCGAATTTCACGAGTTCAAGGCGAATTACGGCAGCACGCTCGTCTGCGGCTTCGCGCATATCTGGGGTATTCCGGTCGCGATCCTCGCGAACAATGGCGTGCTGTTCAGCGAGAGCGCGGTCAAGGGCGCGCATTTCATCGAGCTGGCGCAGCAGCGGCGCATTCCCCTGCTCTTCCTCCAGAATATCAGCGGTTTCATGGTCGGCGGCAAATATGAAGCCGAGGGCATCGCCAAACATGGCGCCAAGCTGGTGACCGCGGTCGCGACGGCAACGGTGCCGAAGATCACGGTGCTGATCGGCGGCAGCTTCGGCGCAGGCAATTACGGCATGTGCGGGCGCGCTTACTCCCCTCGCTTCCTCTTCACCTGGCCCAATGCGCGGATCAGCGTGATGGGCGGCGAGCAGGCGGCGTCGGTGTTGGCAACCGTCCACCGCGACGCCGACAAATGGACGCCCGACGAAGCCGAAGCCTTCAAGGCGCCGATCCGTCAGAAATATGAGGACGAAGGCAACCCCTATCACGCGACCGCGCGCCTGTGGGACGATGGCATCATCGACCCCGCGCAGACGCGCGACGTGCTCGGGCTGGCTTTTTCCGCAACGCTGAACGCCCCGGTCGAGGACCGCGGCTTCGGCGTGTTCAGGATGTGACGGTGACGATGACCGTAACTCTCGACGGCAACATCATCGACAGCGAAACGCTGTTTCATACCGCGTTTCGCGAAGCCTCGGGCATCGAATGGTATGGCGGCAATCTCGACGCATTGTTCGACCTGATGGTCGGGGTCGTATCCGGTCCCATCGACATCATCTGGACCGATGCGGCCCGCTCGCGCACTGCCATCGGCGAACGCTTCGACCGCCTTCTCACTGTCATCTTCGACGCCATCGCCTATCGCGGCGACGGCTCGATCAACCTCCGGCTGGAATCATGATCCAATCCCTCCTCATCGCCAATCGCGGCGAAATCGCCTGCCGCATCATCCGTACCGCACGCGAGATGGGCATAAGAACCGTTGCTGTCTATTCGGACGCCGACGCCAAAGCGCTGCATGTGCGCGAGGCCGACGAGGCCGTGCATATCGGACCGTCGCCGGCGCGTGAAAGCTACCTTATCGGCGAGAAGATCATCGCCGCGGCGAAGGCTACCGGCGCCGAGGCGATCCATCCGGGCTATGGCTTCCTCTCCGAGAATGCGGAGTTCGCGCAAGCCGTCTCGGACGCCGGTCTCGTATGGGTCGGGCCGAAACCTTCATCGATCACCGCAATGGGACTGAAGGACGCCGCAAAGAAACTGATGGCCGATGCCGGGGTCCCGGTAACGCCGGGCTATATGGGCGAAAATCAGGATCCCGCCCATCTCGCCGAACAGGCCGCGCAGATCGGCTACCCGGTCCTCATCAAGGCGGTCGCCGGCGGCGGCGGCAAGGGAATGCGCAAGGTCGATGCAGCGGCCGATTTCCTCGACGCGCTGGCCTCGTGCCAGCGCGAGGCCGCGGCGTCGTTCGGCAACGATCATGTGCTGATCGAGAAATATATCCTGACCCCGCGCCACATCGAGGTGCAGGTGTTCGGCGACACGCACGGCAATGTCGTCCACCTGTTCGAGCGCGACTGCTCGCTGCAGCGCCGTCACCAGAAGGTGATCGAGGAGGCCCCTGCTCCCGGCATGGACGAAGCGACGCGGTCCGAGCTTTGCGCCGCCGCGGTGCGCGCCGCGAAGGCAGTCGACTATGTCGGCGCGGGAACGATCGAGTTCATCGCCGACGCCTCGGACGGCCTCCGCGCCGACCGCATCTGGTTCATGGAAATGAACACGCGGCTGCAGGTCGAGCATCCGGTGACCGAAGAGATCACCGGGGTCGACCTCGTCGAATGGCAGCTGCGCGTCGCGTCGGGCGAACCGATCCCGCTCCGGCAGGACGAACTGGCGATCAACGGCTGGGCGATGGAAGCGCGGCTTTACGCCGAAGATCCCGCCAAAGGTTTCCTGCCCTCGATCGGCATGCTCGAACTGTTCCAGCTTCCCGAGCAGATCGGCCGCGTCGACACCGGCGTCTACGAGGGCGCCGAGGTTTCGCCCTTTTATGATCCGATGATTGCGAAGGTCATCGCGTGGGGCGAAGATCGCGACGAAGCGCGCGAGCTCTTGTCCGAGATGCTGGGGGACAGCGCGATCTGGCCGGTGAAGACCAATTCGGCCTTTCTGATCAATGCGCTCGACCATCCCGATTTCGTCGCGGGGACCGTCGATACCGGGCTGATCGGCCGCGATGGCGATGCGATGACCGTGGAGCCGGTGCCCACGGCGCAGGCGCTGACCAACGCCGCGATGGCGATGGTACCGCGCTCGCTGCAGGCAGGGTTTCGCCTCAACGCGCCCGATGTACGCAGCGCGCCCTTCCTGCTCGACGGCAAGCGTGTCGAGGTCGAACTGCACGGCCCCGGCGCCGAAGAGCCTGCCCCCGCGATGCTCGTCGCCGAGGGCGGCTCGGTGTGGCAACTTGCACCATGGCGTGCCGCGGGCGGCACCGGCGGCGGCGACGGCGCGATCCTCTCCCCGATGCCCGGCAAGGTCATTGCCGTCGAGGTCGCCGCGGGCGACAGGGTGACGAAGGGGCAGAAGCTGTTGACGCTCGAGGCGATGAAGATGGAGCACAGTCTGACCGCGCCGTTCGACGGCGTGGTGGCCGAACTCAACGCGACCACGGGCGCGCAGGTACAGGTCGAGGCGCTGCTCGCGCGGATCGGGAAGGAAGACGCATAATGGCCGGCAAATATTTCGACGAATGGCAGATCGGCGAGACGCTGACCCACGACATTCGCCGCACCGTCACCGAGACCGACAACCTGCTGTTCACGGTGATGACGCACAATCCACAGCCGCTACATCTCGACATCGAGGCGGCGAAGGCGTCGGAGTTCGGCCAGATTCTCGTCAACGGGACTTTCACCTTCAGCCTGATGGTCGGGCTGTCGGTCGGCGACACGACACTCGGCACGCTCGTCGCGAATCTTGGCTATGACAAGCTCGTGATGCCCAGGCCGGTGTTCATCGGCGACACGCTGCGCGCCGAGAGCGAGGTCATCGGGCTGAAAGAGTCGAAATCGCGGCCCAATGCCGGGATCGTCACTTTCCTCCACCGCGCGATCAACCAGCGCGATGAACTTGTCTGCCAGTGCGAGCGTTCTGCGCTTGTCCAGCGGAAGGCCAGCTAATGAGACTTCGTTCCCTCCTTTTTGTCCCCGGCGACCGGCCGGAGCGTTTTGCCAAAGCCGCGGCGTCGGGCGCCGATGCGATCATTCTCGACCTTGAAGACTCGGTGTCGCTCGCGAACAAGGATGCGGCGCGCCATGCGATCGCCGACTATCTCGCGGGAGCGCGCGAAGTCGTGACACTCGTGCGCGTCAATCCCCTCGACGGGCATCTGACCGCCGCAGACGTCGCCGCGATCGCCGCAGCGCGTCCCGACGCGATCATGCTGCCCAAGGCGGAAGGTGCACCGAGCATCGCACAGCTCGACACGATATTGCGCAGCGAGTCGGCGCGCGACGCGTCGCTGCCGCCGATCCTGCCGATCGCGACCGAAACGCCCACCGCGATCTTCACGCTTGGCAGCTATCGCGAAACGAAGGAGCGCCTGCTGGGGCTGACGTGGGGCGCGGAGGATTTGCCAGCTGCGATCGGCGCCACAACGAGCCGCGAAACCGACGGCAGCTATACTTCACCCTATGAAGTCGCGCGCGCGATGACCTTGTTCGCCGCCCATGCGGCGGGAGCCGCCGCAATCGATACGGTATTCCCGGCAATCAGGGACGAAGCGGGCCTTGCCGCCTATGCCGCCCGTGCAAGGCGCGACGGCTTTACGGGGATGATGGCGATCCACCCGTCGCAGGTCGCGCCGATCAACGCCGCCTTCACCCCTTCGGCCGAGGAAGCCGCGCGCGCGCAGGCGATCGTTGACGCCTTCGCCGCAAACCCCGGCGCAGGGGTGCTTCAGGTTGACGGCAAGATGGTCGACGCCCCGCACCTCAAGCAGGCACGGCATATCCTGTCGCTGGCCGACTAGGGCTTTCGTCCGAACGGCCGGTGCCGGCGCATCCAGTTGCGGCCGCGATGCCAGCTCTTCTTCAGGCCCCGTTCGGTCAGGCTTTCGAACATCGCGTCGGGGCTGGTCGGATCGAGAAGTTCATTCTCGGCGATGAATTCATCCATCGGGCCGGGCGGAACGAGGTCGAGCAGTTCGAGCGAGCGGCCTTTGCCGCGCAGCGCCTCGATCGTTTCGATCAACGAACCGGTCCGCCTGAATGTCGCGACGACCTCTTCCTCCGCCACGTCGAGATGTTCGGCGATCAGCGACGTGCGGAGGCGCGCGATCACCGGTTCGACACCCTTGTTCGCGGGTAGTGCGGCGTCGATCGTCACGTCACATTCGCTGTCCAGCCCCATCGAACGGTTGTTCATATTGGCCGAGCCCACGCGGATCATACGGTCATCGACGATCGCGGTCTTCGCGTGAACATAGATCGGCTCGCCGCGCTTCGTGTGCGGATGATAGACCTTTAACCGGTCGCCATGCTTCGCCTTGGCGATCTCGCGCACCAACTGCACGCGCGCCGCGTCCATCGCCATCTGTTCGAGCCAGCCGTCGGCGGTCCTGGGCATCACCATCACGAATTCGGGCGGATCATCCCCGTTCAGCCGCTCGGCGATCGCCGCAGCGATCTTGCCACAGGTGAAATATTGATTCTCGAAATAGATGAAGCGGTCCGCGGCCGCGATCATGTCGAGATAAAGCTGCTCGATCTCGCGGATTTCCTTGCAACCCTCATATTCGGCACGCGTTCGCGAGATCGCGACGTCGACGCCTTCGAAATCGGATTCGAGATCGCTCGGCCAGTTCTCGCCCTCGCCGTCAAGATCGCTCAATTCCTGCTTGGTCGCGCGATGCCAGCGTTCCTTGCCCAGTTCAGCAAGCGCGGCGCCCACCGGCCCGGCGAGGATCATCGTGCTGTCATGCCACGGCATATAGGGTTTGCCGTTCGGCGCGGTTCGATGCGGATCCTCGTCTTGATGCCCGCGCGTATCCCAGCGCCGCGAACTGACATCAATCCCGCCGCACACGGCGAGATGATCGTCGAATACCGCGACCTTCTGATGGTGGCTGCATCCCGCCGGATGCGCGCTGTCGAGGCGAAAGCTGATCGATCGCGTGAGCTTCCAGCGCACGACCATCGACAGGATGTCCGGAACGAAGAACTGCTTGAGCGCGCCGAAATTCCAGCGGAGAATGTCGATGTCGCGATCGGGGCAATTTTTCGCGAGTTGCAGCATATAATTGCCCAGCGACTGGCCCTTGCCATCCTCGTCGGGTTTCAAGGCGATCCGCGGATCGAAATCCCAGCCGATGAGCAAAATCCGCTGTTTCGCGTCGGCCATCAACCGTTCGAGCAACGCATAATAATCCGCCGCGTCGACGATCATCCGTGCCTTGTCAGCGCGTTCGATCCGCCAGCAATTGCGGCCTTCGACAATGATCGGCTGGAGGTCCCCCTTGCTCATTGCCGCCGACACGCACAGCGGCGGCAATGGTTGCAATGGAGCATATCAGGCGGCGACGAACTGTTCGGGCGTCAGCGCCATCATCGCCTCGCTGCCCGCCTCGATCTTGCGGCGGAGCGATCCCGCATCGGGCAGGAAGCGTTCGGCGAAATAGCGCGCGGTGACGAGCTTGGCTTCGAGGAAGGCCTTGTTGCCCCGTCCTTCGGCCAGCGCCTTCTGCGCGGCCTCGGCCATCATCAGCCACATCGAACCCAGGGCGACGATCCCGAGTATGTGCATATAGTGATGCGCGCCGGCGCCGACATTGTTCGGGTTGGCCATGCCGTTCTGCATGAACCACATTGTCGCAGCCTTGAGCTCGCCATTCGCCTTTTCGAGCCGCGTTGCGAAATCCGCCAGCGCCTCGTTACCCTTGGCGCGGCCACATTCCTCGTCGACGATCGCAAAGAAAGCCTGGATCGCGCGGCCGCCATTCTGGGCGAGTTTGCGGCCGACGAGGTCCATCGCCTGAACGCCGTTCGCGCCTTCGTAGATCATCGTGATGCGGGCGTCGCGGACGTACTGCGACATGCCCTGCTCTTCGATGTAGCCGTGACCACCGAACACCTGCTGCGCGTTGGTCGCGACGTCATAGCCCTTGTCGGTGCCAAAACCCTTGATGACAGGCGTGAGCAGGCTGACGAGATCGTCGGCGCGCTGACGCTCTTCCTCACTCTCGGCGACATGCGCAAGATCGACCTGCAGCGCCCCCCATGTGCAGAGCGCGCGCAGCCCCTCGACCGTCGCCTTGCCATCCATCAGCATGCGGCGGACGTCGGGGTGGACGAACAAGGGATCGGCCTTTTCCTGCGGATCCTTCGGTCCCGTAAGCGCGCGGCCCTGACGGCGATCCTGCGCGTACTGGACGGCGTTCTGATACGCGACGTCGGCCTGCCCCAATCCCTGGATGCCGACGCCGAGGCGCGCGGCATTCATCATGACGAACATTGCGGCGAGACCCTTGTTCTCCTCGCCGACCATCCAGCCCTTGGCGCCATCATAGTTCATCACACAGGTCGAATTGGCGTGGATACCCATCTTGTGCTCGATCGACCCGCACGACAGCGTGTTGCGCTCGCCGAGCGATCCATCTTCATTGACAAGGAACTTGGGCACGATGAACAGCGAGATGCCCTTGACGCTGTCGGGCGCATCGGGGGTCTTCGCGAGGACGAGGTGAATGATATTATCGGTCAGGTCATGCTCGCCCGACGAGATGAAAATCTTGGTCCCGGTGACCGCGTAACTGCCGTCGGCGTTCGGTACGGCGCGGGTGCGGATCAGGCCCAGATCGGTGCCGCAATGCGGCTCGGTCAGGTTCATCGTCCCGCCCCATTCGCCGGCAATCATTCTGGGGACATAGGTCGCTTTCTGCTCCTCCGACCCCTTGACGAGGATCGCGGCGGTCGCTCCCTGCGTCAGGCCCGGGTACATGGCGAAAGCCTGATTGGCGGCGTTGCGATATTCCTCCACCGGAAAACCGATAACGTGCGGCAGTCCCTGTCCGCCAAATTCCTCGGGCGCGGTCAGCAGGCCCCAGCCGGCTTCCGAATAGGCCCTATACGCTTCCTTGAACCCCTTGGGGGTCGTGACGCTGCCGTCGTCGTGCCGCGTGCAGCCTTCAAGATCGCCCGACTGGTTGATCGGGAACAGCACTTCCTCGCAGAATTTGCCCGCTTCGGTCAGCACCGCCTCGACCATGTCGGGCGTTGCGTTCGCAAAACCCGGCAGATTCGCATAGCGCTCGATCCCGAGCACATCGTTGAGGAGGAACAGCGTGTCTTGCACGGGAGCGCGGTAGACGGGCATGGGGTATCCTTCTGAAAAGCAGGTTGGCAGCGAACTTGCCTGGGGAGAGGCTCAGTCGACCTTCTGGCCAGCGTCGACCTTTTTCACCATATCGATGAAACGTGACAGCTCATCTACAGCGCTGTCAATATCGTCACGCTGGCGTTGCAGCAAGGATATGCGTTGTTCGCATTTCTCGATCGTCACCTGACGCTGCAGCTTGCGGCCATCGCCGACGTCGTAAAGGTCGATCATCTCGCGAATGTCGGCGAGGCTGAACCCCGTGCGCTTCGCCCGAAGGATCCACGCGAGCCGCGCGCGGTCGCGTTTCGAATAGATGCGCGACAGACCCTTGCGCGACGGGCTGATCAGCCCTTCGTCCTCATAGAAGCGAAGCGCGCGGGCGGTGACCCCGAACTCGGTCGACAAGTCGGTGATGCTGAACTGTTCGCGCCCAAGGTGATCGGGCGTGTCGATATGGGCGTGGCCGTAGGGTTCGGTCATGACAATGAAACTAGTTTCCGTTGACGTGAACGTCAATAGCGCCGGACGGGGCGCCGAGGCGGCAGGTCAGCCGCCGCAGGGACGCCCCATATTGCCGTGCCGGTCGATCATCCGCAAGCCCCCCGCATCGGCGACCGACCAGCTCGCGCGCGGCAGACGGAGGCCCGAAAGCGAGGCGCGCGCGGGGCACAGACGATCGCACTGTGGCGGCAGGTTGCCGGGCAATCGCAACTCGTCCTCGTCCTCGTGTACCAGCGCGTCGCAGCCCTCCGTGCCGGCGAAACGCATCCGCCAGCCGTCGTCCTCGCGCACCATCGTTCCGGCGGCCGCGCAGGACAGCCCGGTCCCGAAGGACGCGGTAAGGGCGAAGCGCCATTGACCCGCACCATCAGGGACCACGCACATCGCATCGCGGCCCAGATCGTGCGTGCGTTCGAAAACGCCGACCGGCGTTGCTGCCTCGGGCCGCACCACCCCGCGCTCCCGCGCCGCAATTTCAAGCGGGTTGCTCGCGTCGATCGCCTTGGTGTTTTCTTCGGGCGCGGGGCGTCCGCATGCCGCCAGCAGCAACGTCACCAAAGCCAGCGCAGCGCTAGCCCTGCGCATCGTCCGCCAGAAAGTTCAGGCGGCCATCGGCCTCGACGCGGCGGTAGAAGCATGAGCGGCGCCCGGTGTGACATGCGGGTCCCGCGGGCCTGACCCGCAACAGCAGCGCGTCCTGATCGCAATCGACCCGCATTTCGACCAGAGCCAGCCCGTTGCCCGACGTCTCGCCCTTGCGCCACAGCGCCTGGCGCGAGCGCGACCAGAAATGAGCCTGCCCGGTTTCGCGAGTCTTCGCGATCGCTTCGGCGTTCATATGCGCGACCATCAGCAATATGTGCGTATCGGCATCGGTGACGATCGCCGTCACCAGCCCGGCGGCGTCGAAACGGGGAAGAAACCGGTCGGTCGTGTCGCGCTGATCATCCATAAACAGGGCCTTAGAGCAGGAGCAGAGCCGCTGTCACCCCGTGCATCGCGCCCCATATGACAATATCATGATTAGGGGGGCGACATTTGCGATTGCCGTCCCTATATGCGCCGCAGTCACTGCCCCCCTGCCTCTGGCAACTGCCCCTGGAATGACATGCTGACGACCCATCCTTTCGACGACGACAAGCTCCGCGAGGAGTGCGGCGTATTTGGTATTCATGGCGCCGATAGCGCCGCTGCGGTAGTCGCGCTGGGCCTCCACGCCCTGCAGCACCGTGGACAGGAAGCCGCGGGCATCACCGCCTTCGACGGCAAGGATTTCCACACCCACCGCGCGATGGGCCATGTCGCGGGCAATTTCGACCGCGACGACATCATGCGCCAGTTGCAGGGCGGATCGTCGGTTGGCCATGTTCGCTATTCGACGACCGGCGAAACTGCACTGCGCAACGTCCAGCCCCTGTTCGCCGATCTTGCGACCGGCGGCTTTGCGGTCGCGCATAACGGCAACATCTCGAACGCTGCCGCGCTGCGCAAGGTGCTCGTCCGTCGCGGTTCGATCTTTCAGTCGACCAGCGATACCGAGGTCATCATCCACCTCGTCGCGACCTCGAACTACCGTTCGCTGCTCGACCGCTTCATCGACGCGCTGAAGCAGGTTGAAGGCGCCTATTCGCTGATCTGCCTGACGGCAGAGGGCATGATCGGCTGCCGCGACCCGCTCGGTATCCGCCCGCTCGTCATCGGCAAGCTCGGCGAGGCGCATATTCTGGCGTCGGAAACGGTGGCGCTCGACGTCGTCGGCGCCGAATTCGTGCGTTCGGTCGAGCCCGGCGAACTCGTGATCGTCCGCGACGGCCAGCTCACCTCGCACCGACCCTTCGCCGATCACGCCGCTCGGCCGTGCATTTTCGAATATGTCTATTTCTCGCGTCCCGATTCGATCGTCGATGGCACCAGCGTCTATTCGGTACGCAAGGCGATCGGCGCCGAACTGGCCCGCGAAAACCCGGTCGATGCCGACCTCGTCATCCCGGTTCCCGATTCGGGCACTCCTGCGGCGATCGGTTATGCGCAGGAATCGGGCATCCCGTTCGAACTCGGCATCATCCGCTCGCACTATGTCGGGCGCACCTTCATCCAGCCGGGCGACAAGGTCCGCCATCTGGGCGTCAAGCTGAAGCATAATGCCAACCGCGCGCTGATCGCGGGCAAGCGCATCGTGCTGATCGACGATTCGATCGTGCGCGGCACGACCAGCCTCAAGATCGTGCAGATGATGCGCGACGCCGGCGCGACCGAGGTGCATATGCGCATCGCGAGCCCGCCGACGCAGCACAGCTGCTTCTATGGTGTCGACACGCCCGAACGCGCGAAATTGCTCGCGGCGCAGATGAGCGTCGGCCAGATGGCGAATTTCATCAACGCCGACAGCCTGTCCTTCATCTCGATCGACGGCCTGTATCGCGCGCTGGGCGAAGCAGAGCGCAGCAACGACGCCCCGAAATATTGCGACGCCTGCTTTACCGGCGATTATCCGACCACGCTGACCGATTTCGACGAGCATGGACTGGAAGATCAATTTTCGCTGCTTGCCGAACGGGTTGTCTGACACAATGAATGAGACGTCTAAGGAACTGACGGGCCAGGTCGCGCTCGTCACCGGGGCGAGCCGCGGGATCGGCGAAGCCATCGCAGAATCGCTCGCCGCGCGCGGCGCGCATGTCGTGATCACCGCGCGCACCGCGGGCGGGCTCGAGGAACTCGAAGACCGCATCCACGAAGCCGGCGGCAGCGCGACGATCGCGCCGCTCGACCTGACCGACGGCGACAGTATCGCGCGCCTCGCAAGCGCGGTTGCGGAACGCTGGCAGCAGCTCGACATGCTCGTGCTCAACGCCGCGATGCTCGGCACGCTGACCCCCGTCGCAGCGATCGACGGCAAGGAATTCAACAAGCTGCTGACGCTGAACCTGATCGCGCAGCAGGCACTGATCGCCAATTTCGATCCGCTGCTGCGCCGTGCCGCCAACGGCCGCCTGATCGCACTGTCGAGCGGCGTTGCGCGCGAACCGCGCGCCTATTGGGGTGCCTACGCCGCGTCAAAGGCCGCGTTCGAAACGCTCGTCATCAGCTATGGCGCCGAAATGCGCAACATTTCGACCGTGCGCACCGCGATCCTCGATCCCGGCGGCACGCGGACGCAGATGCGCGCGCGCGCCTATCCCGGCGAGGATCCGCAGAGCATCAAGGATCCGGTCGCGGTCGGCGAATATGTTGCGAAACTGATGGTCGAAGGCTTCGACAGCACCGCCTTTCATGCCCTGCCCAAGGTCATGGAAAAAGCTTAACGCCATCTTTGCTTTCCTGCGCTAATACGTACCTACAAGACGGGTTTGCGAGGGCGTGGGAATGACCAGGAATATATTGCGATCGGCGATCGCCGCCGTGATCGGCATCGTTGTGGCGTTCGGGCTGATCTGGCTCGCGCAATATGCCGGCAGCGAATTTTCGCCCGACGTCTATGACCCGAACACCGGCGAAGTCCTGATTCCCGTGGCGTCGACCATCGCGCTCCTAATCGGCTGGTTCATCGGCACTTTTGCCGGCGGGTGGCTGGCCATGCGCGTTTCGGCGGGCACCGGCGCGGGCTGGATCGTCGCGGGTGCCGTCATCGGCGCAGCGCTTTATCGCGCCGTCACCCTCGCCGACACGTGGTGGATCATGGCGCTGGGCGTCGCCGTCCCGCTTGCGGCGGTCTGGCTGGCCCAGCGCGCAACGGCCACGGCCGTCGACTGATCGCGGGGCTTTTAGCGCCCTGCTTCCCTGTCCACGGCCGCCTGCACGCTCTTGTAAAAG
>NZ_DATMST010000188.1:0-9611 GCF_035565275.1 Sphingopyxis sp. | reverse complement strand
CTCGTCGCGCGAGCGCAGCGCCGCGGCCAGTTCGTCCGCCGCGGCCTCGAATCGCGGCGTCCACGCCGAATCGGACGCGAGAGGCGACAGTCTGGAAGATGGCCGGGCAGCCTCGGGTCCGGCGGGCAACAGCGAGGCCGGCGCCGCCATTGCGGCAGCCGACAGGAAGGTGAAAGCGGCGACGAGCGCCGACGGAATCAGCATGGCACGCATGGCCATCAGTCTAGCAGCACAGGCTGCACCTGTCATGAACCGGCGGAAAGCCCCTCGCGCAGCCACGCCGGCGCCGCGGCCACATCGATATTCTCGGTCCGGCGATGCTCGACCGACCGGCCGAGTTCGGGGTAGCGGGTCACCTGCCGCTTTTCGTCGGCCTCGGCAATCGGCACGACGACGAGCCGCCGGTTGACCTTTTGCCGCCAGTTCATCCGCGCGGTATTTTCCTGTCCGACGTAACATCCCTTGGTAAAGCTGACCCCGTTCAGTTCGGCGGCGTTGCATTCGAGCCATAGCGTCGTGCCGTCGCCGAGTTCGGCCCGGCCCTCTGTCACACCGAGCGACAGGCGGTGCGCGCGCCAGGCGGCGTCGGCACCCTCGCCCTCCTCTCCGGGCGCGAGCCAGCGCTGGCCGAGTTCGGGCAGGCGCGGATCGACGACGCCGAGATCGCCCGCCTGCGCCCAATGAACCGCGAGACCGGCTTCGCGTTCGATCGTGATCGCGCGGCGCAAGCGATACAGGCTGAGCCGCTTGACGAGATCGCCCGCCACGGCCTCTTCGCAATCGATCAATATGTCGCCTTCGTCGCCCCAGATCAGGAAGTCGAACAGCGCCTTGCCTTGCGCGGAGAGCAGCGCCGCCCACACGGGAAGATTGCCCGACGTGTCGTTGGTGACCAGCCCCTGCAGGAAGCCGCGGACATCGTCGCCCGACAGGCGGATCAGCGCGCGGTCGTGAAGGGTGGTATTGGTCATGGCGATAATCTAGGGACGCGACAGCCAAAACCAAGCATCCATTTGAAGAGTCTGCCCATGACCGACCGCCTGACGATCCGCCGCCCCGATGACTGGCACGTCCACCTGCGCGACGGCGCGATGCTGGACCATGTCGCGCCATATACCGCACGCCAGTTCGCGCGCGCGATCGTCATGCCCAATCTGTCGCCGCCGGTCACCACCGCCGAGGAAGGCCGCGCGTACCGCGACCGCATCAACGCCGCGGTACCGTCAGACCTCGACTTTATGCCGCTGATCGTCGCCTATCTGACCGACCACAGCAGCCCCGACGAGATGGCGCGCGGCCATGCCGAGGGCATTTTCACCGCCGCGAAACTCTATCCCGCGCACGCGACGACGGGCAGCGCGCACGGAGTCACCAACGTCGCGAACATCATGCCTGTGCTCGAGCAGATGCAGGAGATCGGCATGCCGCTCCTGATCCACGGCGAGGTTACCGACCATGACGTCGATATCTTCGACCGCGAGGCGGTGTTCATCGAACGCACGCTCGAACCGCTGGTCCGCGCGCTGCCGGCGCTGAAGATCGTCTTCGAGCACATCACCACCGCCGAGGCGGCCGCGTTCGTCGCCGACGCGCCTGCCAGCATCGCCGCGACGGTGACGCCGCAGCATCTGCACATCAACCGCAACGCGATGCTCGTCGGCGGCATCCGCCCGCACGCATACTGCCTTCCCGTCGCCAAGCGCGAGCATCACCGGCTCGCCGTGCGCGCCGCCGCAACCTCGGGCTCGCCCAAATTCTTCCTCGGCACCGACAGCGCGCCGCATGCGGTCCACACCAAGGAAGCTTCGTGTGGCTGCGCAGGCATCTTCAATGCCCCCTATGCGCTCGAAAGCTATGCGATGGCGTTCGACGAAGATGGCGCACTGGCCAATTTCGAGGGCTTCGCCAGCGAACATGGTCCGCGCTTCTACGGCCTGCCGCTCAACACCGGCACAGTGACGCTCGAACGCGCCGAAACGGTCGTTCCGGACCGGGTCGGCGACGTCGTCCCCTTCCACGCCGGCGAGACCATCGGCTGGCGTCTTGTCTCCTAGGCGGCGACCATCCGGTCGGCGCGCATCTTGCGCCACATGTCGAAGCTGAACACCGCGATGCTTACCCAGATCAAAAGGAAGCAGGCGAGCTGCACCGGTTTCAGCGGTTCGCGGAACACGAACAGGCTGAGCAGGAACTGCACCGTCGGCGCCAGATACTGGACGAAGCCGAGCGCGGCATAGCTCATCCGCCGCGCCGCGGTCGCGAACAGCAGCAGCGGCACCGCGGTCACGATGCCTCCCGCCATCAGCAGCAGGGTGATCGATCCGTCCGAGCCGAAGCCGCGCCCGTCTCCGATCCACAGATACCAGGCGGAAACCGCAACCGCGGGCACGAGAAGCACCGTCGTCTCTACTGTCAGCCCCGGGAGCGACCCCACCGGCACGATCTTGCGGATGAGCCCGTAGAAGGCGAACGAGAAGGCGAGCGTCAGGCTGATCCACAGCGTGTCGAGCGCGCCCGCGAGCAGGATCGCGACGCCCACGCCCGCGATGACGACTGCGACGAGTTGCAGCCGCGACAGCCGTTCGCCGAGGAAAATCATCCCGAGCATCACATTGACGAGCGGGTTCAGATAATAGCCGAGGCTCGCCGCGAGCACATGATCGGTGAAGATCGAATAGATATAGACGAGCCAGTTGACCGCAATCAGCGCCGCGCTCGCAATCAGCAGACGCAATATCTTCCAGTCTTTCAACGCGACCAGATACTCGCCGATCTGCCGCCGGAAGAGCATGATAAGAAAACAGAACGGTAGCGACCAGATGATGCGCTGCGCCAGCACCTCGGCCGGCGGGACGGTAGAGAGCAGCTTGAAGAAGAGCGGGACGAAACCCCAGACCCCATAAGCGGCGAGTGCATAGGGCAGCCCGCCCTGATTGCTCCCCGAGGGGGCCGGTGTCTGTGCCATGGTACCCTGGACTATCTGGTAGATCAGATGATGCCGCCGCCGAGCATCAGGCGGATGACGCCGATGACGATGACGACGATGTTCAGATTGCGCCCGGACGTGCTGTTTGACATTGCGCCGAGCGCAAGTCCCACAACCGCGACAGGCACGATCACCCAGTTCGCCCAGCCCAGCAGCGGGATGAAGGCAAATACGGCCAGAACCAGCGCGATGGCACCGATGACGAGCGAGGCGATATTGAGCATGGCCAAGTTTGTCGCACGCCGTCGGCAATGCAGCAAGTGCTTTTCGGTTCGTCGACGGATACACTCGCTTCGTCTTGTTGCCTCAGGTTCATGCAACGGGGCGCGAACCCGGCTCGTTTTGCCTTTCGAAGCCCCCGGTCCCGACAGGGAATGAGGTGCCGAAAACCAGGAAAGGATTTTTTATGCGTATCTTGACCAAAGGCCTGATGGGCGCCTTCGTCGCCGCCAGCGTCCTTGGCACCACGCCGCTTCATGCTGGCGTCACCACGCCCGCCAAGGCGCCGGGATATCACGAGTTTGAACAGTCGTCGGACTTCTATCGCAAGCGCAAGGATCGCCGCCATTACGCGCGCGACGAACGCGTGGGCCGCGACACCCGCATCTGGCGCGACAACGATGGCCGTTATCGCTGCAAGAAGGACAATGGCACGACCGGCCTGCTGATCGGCGGCGCCGTCGGCGGCCTTGCCGGCCATGAAATTGCCGGCGGCGGCGACAAGCTGCTCGGCACCGTGCTCGGCGCCGCGGGCGGCGCGCTCCTTGGCCGCGAGATCGACCGCGACAAATATCGCTGCCGATAACCAACCACCGTTAGCCATCTCGCGTGCGGGTTCGAGACCCCTCCACCCGTACTCGCTGATGGAGAGGGCACCGGTTTAATCACCGGTGCCCTCAAGCGTATCCTGCATACGCCTGTCCCTTGCCCAAAATCATCTCTTGCCGCAGAAGCGTCGGCCACGCCTGCAGGAGAATGATGATGTTGAACGGCCCCCTGCTCGTCACCGAGCGGCTGATCCTGCGGCCACCTGCGGCCGAGGATTTCGACGGCTTTGCCGAAATGTGCACCGAAGAGGATACGATGCGCTTCATCGGGGGCACGTGTCCGCGATCGGCAGCCTGGCGGCAATGGTGCACATTGGCCGGCGCGTGGCACATCCGCGGTTTTTCGATGTTTTCAGTGATCGAGCGCGAGACCGGCGACTGGGTCGGACGGCTGGGGCCATGGGAACCCGACGGCTGGCCGGCCCCCGAGGTCGGCTATGGCGTCCGCGCCAAATTTGCCGGCAAGGGCTACGCCTTCGAAGGCGCGGTCGCTGCATGTGATTTTGCGGTCGAATTCCTGAAATGGCCCGAGCTCATGCATAGCATCGACCCCGCGAACACACGGTCGCAGGCGCTGGCGAAACGGCTTGGCGCGACGAACAGCGGCCCGACCCGCCTGCCAGCTCCATTCGAGGATGCGCCTGTCGATGCATGGACACAGAGCGCCGACGCATGGCGGGTGAAGCGCAAGGAATTCCTGCCCTGATTGCGGCGGTGTCATCAAAAGCGTCTCGCTCCGAGACAGTTTTCAGCGAACAAAGGTCTGCGCGTTAACGCATTTTATTTGCGCCTTTTTGACCAGAATCGGGCATTCCCGGCAAAGGATTAAGGGAGTGTTAGCGATGATGTTGCGCGGAAAATGGCTGGTTGCCGGTTTGCTGATGGCGGCCGCCCCGCTCGCCGGATGCCGGGACAATCCCGACGCGAAGGCCGACCTCGCGCCGCTCGACGACGGGCTGACCAACGACGACCCTGCGATCAAGGGCTCGCTCGAAGACAAGATCATGGTCGACCCCAAGCTGACCGGGCAATCGAACCAGAATGCTATCGGTCCGGGCAACAGGCCGGTCGATGGCGGCGTTCCGGGCGTCGCGGCCGGCAAGGCCGCGACGGTCGCCGAAGCTGCGGCCGCGCTCGCCGCCGGCAAGCTGCTCAGCGCGCCCAAAGCCCTGCCTTTCGAGGCCGGATGCGACGGCTGCGAGGCGCAGAAGCGCCCGGTCACGATCGGCGCGCTCGCACGCGAGCAGCAAAAGGGCGGCTGCGACGCCAAGCTGACGTACAGCAATGCCTGGGCCGAGCGTCTGCCTGCGGCGTTCAAGGTCTATCCGCGTGCCACGCTGCGCGAGGCGGCGGGGATCGCGGGCGGCAAGTGCAACATCCGCGTCGTCAATTTCCAGACCGCGGCGTCGATGCAGGCGGTGCTCGACTATTATCACACGATGGCGGTGCGTGCCGGCTATACCAGCGATCACCGCGTCAACGGCAGCGAGCATATGCTCGGCGGGACCAAGGGCGATCTTGCCTATGTACTGATGATGCGCCGCGACGGCGCGATGACCGATGTCGATCTGGTGGCGTCCGGAGGCAAATAAGGCTCGGGCAATGCTATAAAGTGAAAAGGCCCCGGGGAGAGGGAACCCCGGGGCCTTTCACTTGCGTGACGCGCAAGTCGTCAGATCTTGTCGCCGAGCGCGCCTTGGACCTTGCCCTTCAGATTCTGGGCTTCGCCCTTGCGCTCCTGTGCCTCGCCTTCGGCACGAAGACGTTCGTTGTCCGTTGCCTTGCCGGCCGCCTGCTTGGCATTGCCGGCCGCCTCATTGGCGAGGCCCTTGGCTTTTTCCGTCAGTTCACCCACGGGAATTCTCCTTGCTTTTCAGAGGCGGAGGGGCGCCTCTTCCCGATCAACGGCTCACCATCGTCAACGTTCCGTCGAGCGCGCCGAGACGTTCATCGCCAAGGATGATCGACGGTTGCAGCGTGATATCCACTCCGCCCAGATCATTGTTCTTGATATGTTCCATCCGACTATCTATTCCCTCCGGCCCGACGTCGATGGAGGAAGAGACGATGGCCCAGCTTGAGCCGAATTGCATCGTCGAGGATGAAAATCTGTCCGACTGCAACTTCGCCGAAGCGGATCTGGCCGGGGCGACCCTGACCGCGTGCACCCTGCGCGACGTCCAATTCACGGGGACGTGCCTGCAGGATGCGCGCCTGACCGGATGCCGGCTGATCCGCTGCCGTTTTGCCAATGTCGACATGCGCGACGCGCGTTTCGAAAATTGCTCCTTCATCGACGACGTCGGCCATGTGGGCGCGCAATTCGCCTTTTCGCGCCTCGATCAGGCACAGTTCGCCCGAAGCGATCTGTCGTTCGCGAAATTCGACCGCTCGGCCCTGTTCGGAGTCGAGTTCGACGCGTGCAACATGCGCGGCGCGGCGTTTCACAAGGCGGATTTCAGCCGGGTGTTCGGCCGCACGCTCGTCAAGACCGCCGCGACCCTGCGCGGCTGCAATCTCGAATTCGCTGACCTCAATGGCATACGGATGCCGGACTGCGATCTTTCGGGCTCGAACCTTCGCGAAACGGTTCTGTTCGACGCGGAACTCGAGGGCGCGGACCTGCGCGGCTGCGATCTGGTGCTTGCCCTCACGGCGGGTGCCAAATTCGCACGCGCCGATCTTCGCGACGCCGATCTGGCCGGCCTGAACCTTCGCGAACTTGCGACTCTCGAAGGCATGGTCGTGTCGGCCGACCAGCAGCCGCATCTGCTGGCGGCCATGGGGCTGGAGGTCTATCCGGGCTGACGCCCGGAACACACGAACTTAAGGATTCAGCCCGAACAGCTTGCGAGCATTCTCGTGGCGGATCTTCGCTTTTTCCGCTGCGCTGAGATCGAGTTTTTCGAACGCGTCGAGCGTCTGTGCGAGCGAGAATTGCGGATAGTCCGATCCGATCAGGATATGGTCGATCCCGACGTTGCGCATCGTCCAGATGAATTCTTCCTCGATCGGCGAATCCGCCGCCAGCGTCACCATCGCCGAAATGTCGAAATAGATATTGTCGCCGAACAATCCCTCGGCAGTGCGCGCCATTTTCAGGATATTCCAGAAGCGAAAGTTCAGCCCGCCCATATGCGCGAAGACGAACTTCGTCTTCGGCGCATGCAGCGCGAGGTTGAACAATTTCTCGCTGTCGCCCCCCGGAACGATATTCGCATTGTCCATCACGACCGTCACGCCCAGGTCGCCAGCACGCTTGACCAAGGCGAGCACGCGCGGATCGGCGGGGTCGAATTTCTGCGTGTGCGGATGAATCTTGAGCAGCTTGACGCCCAGCCCCGCGACGCGTTGCAATTCATCGAGCGCTGCGGCGCCGTCGTAAGGATGCACCGTCGCGATCGGTACCATGTTCCTGTGCTTTTTCGCCAGCGCAAGCAGCGCGTCGTTGTGCGCGCGAATGCTGTCGGGATTACCCGCAAGCGCCTGGTTTTCAGGCCCGCCAAACCACATGCCGCCGAAAGCGGAAACCGTCAGACCAGCGCCCCTCACCTGCGCCTCATAGGCCGCGATCGACTTTTCGCCGTCCCACAAGTGGACATGACTGTCGATCGGCGCCTGTGCGGCCGCCGAAGACGCGAACAGCAAGGCGGCAGCGGCGAGCGGCAGGCGCTTCATGTCAGATCAGCCCCGCGAGCGGGCTCGACGGGTCGGCATATTTGCGCAGCCCCATCCTGCAGGCGAGATAGGCATCGCGCCCCGCCTCGACCGCGAGCTTCATCGCGCGCGCCATGCGGATGGGGTCCTTGGCCTCGGCGATCGCGGTGTTCATCAAGACCCCGTCGCAGCCGAGTTCCATCGCCACCGCCGCATCGCTGGCCGTACCGACGCCCGCATCGACGAGCACCGGCACCGAAGCTCCCTCGACGATCAGGCGGATCGTCACCCGGTTCTGGATGCCAAGTCCTGATCCGATCGGCGCGCCCAAGGGCATGATCGCGACCGCGCCCGCATCTTCGAGTTGTTTCGCCGCGATCGGATCGTCGACGCAATAGACCATCGGCAGGAAGCCTTCCTTCGCAAGCACCTCCGTCGCCTCGAGCGTCTCGCGCATGTTGGGATAGAGCGTTTTGGCCTCGCCGAGCACTTCCAGTTTCACCAGATCCCATCCCCCGGCTTCGCGCGCGAGCCGCAGCGTGCGGATCGCATCGTCGGCGTTGAAGCAGCCCGCGGTGTTCGGCAGGTAGGTAATCTTCCCGGGGTCGATATAATCGGTCAGCATGGGCGCGGTCGGATCCGACACATTGACGCGGCGCACCGCGACGGTGACGATCTCGGCACCCGAGGCGGCGACCGCAGCGGCATTCTGTTCGAAATCCTTGTATTTGCCGGTGCCGACGATCAGGCGCGATGTAAATGTCCGGCCAGCGACGGTCCAACTGTCGATCTTGTGCACATTCAATCCTTATTCTGTACCACATTCGCGATATCGCCGAGCGGGTCGCGAACGAAAAAGCGGCGAACGCCCCAAGGCTCGTCGCGCAGGGCGTATAGTATCTCGTGCCCCGCAGCGACCGCGCGCGCATGCACCGCGTCGACATCGTCGACACCCACCGAATAGGCGGGACGCAGCCCCGAGGGATCCCCGGTCAGGATGCTGATCTGCGCCAGCGGCTGCGCAGCCGAGCGATAGGTGGTGATGAAATCCATCGCCATCGCGGTATCCAGCCCCAGCACATCGCCAAAGAAGCCTTTGCCCGTCTGCGGATCGTCTGTGTAACGATTGGGGACTATCCGGGCGACCGCCATCAGCCGCCCCCCACAAAATGGACGATTTCCAACGCATCGCCTTCGGCGAGCGCGACGTCGGCGAGCGTCGAGCGCGGTACGATTTCGCGGTTCCGCTCGACCGCGACCTTCTTCACATCGAGTCCCAGCGACGCGACGAGGTCGGCGATACTGCCTTCGCGTACCTGCCGCTGTTCGCCGTTGAGGATAACCGAGATCACCGGGGAATCCGCCTTGCTTTGCCTTTTGCCGAGCAGCCCATATAGGGGGAGAGCGCACCGTAGCAACCGAAAGCCAAGCATTTGCCCGACCTTCCCACCGTCTTCGTCTTCTCCGGTCCCAACCTTAACCTGCTCGGTACGCGCGAGCCCGAGATTTACGGCACCGATACGCTGAACGACATCCACGCGCGGCTCGAAGCGCAGGCGGCCGGACTCGGCCTTCGCGTCGAATGCCGCCAGACGAACCATGAAGGCGTGCTGATCGACTGGCTGCACGAGGCCTATATCGCCGGCGCGAAAGCCGTGCTGCTCAACGCGGGGGGCTACACCCACACATCGATAGCGATTCATGATGCGATCAAGTCGATCAAGGTGCCTGTGATCGAGGTCCATCTGTCGGATCCGATGAAGCGTGAGGAATTTCGTCATTTGAGCTATGTCGGGATGGCCGCCGTAGCCCATTTTGCGGGGCATGGCGCGAACAGCTATACGCTGGCGCTGGACGCGGCTGCCCGTCTCTGACAAAGGGGGCGCATCAAAAACGGGGTCTAGGGCGCCGGCATACGAGCGCCGCAGCAACAGGAAATATTCTCATGGGTGACCATAAAGACAATGGCATCAACATCGATCCGGCGTTCGTGCGCGCGCTCGCCGAACTGCTCGACGATACGCAGCTTTCGGAAATCGAGGTCGAGGATGGCGATCGCAAGGTGCGCGTCGCGCGGACGCTGACCGCCGCCGCGCCCCTCGCCTATGCACCCGCTCCGGTCGCAGCGCCCGTCGCAGCTG
>NZ_DATMST010000187.1:0-43071 GCF_035565275.1 Sphingopyxis sp. | reverse complement strand
CCACGAGGCCGCCTGCCGCGCGCATGTGGAAATGTTCGTCGGGCAGCTCGCCGCCGAGGGACAGGTATCGGGGCCGAGCTGGCAGGTGCGCGACTGGTGGGACATCCGGACGGAAGATCTCTCCGAGGAACGCCGCGCCGCGGCCACGTCGGCGGTCACCGCACTCGCTCGCGCCGACCCGGGCGCCGCACGCGCTTTCCAGCAGGCCTGCGTGCAAGAAGCGCTGTCGGGCGGAGCCGTCCCCGGAATGTAGCCGTTTGCCGCTGCCGGGCTTGCACATATCGGTTTTACGAGCACTGCGGGTGTTCGAAAAAGTGCTTTGGCGCCCGAGGCGGCGATCGCGAGGCCGGTGAGGCGCAGCGATCTTGCTTGCGTCCTTCGCGCGCCGCGGTAGGTCGGTCAGGGGTCGCGCTAGGGCAGGGGGCGTGCAATTGATCCGGTATAAATCATGGTTGCTCTTCGTGGCGCTTGCCTTGGCCGCGCCCGAGGTGTCCGCCAAGCTGTCCGTCGACCCCGTTCCCGCGAGTGCCGAGCTGAACGATGCGCTCGCCGCCAAACGCTATGACGAAGCGATGACTTTGGCACGCCGCGAGCATGAAGCTTGCGTCGCGGGCAAAGGGTCCGATCCTTGCGTCGGACTGCTCGCCTTGCAAAGCGATGCGCTGACCGCCTGGGCGGTGGATCATGGTGATTTCGATCGCGACGAAAAGGGCGAAGGTATGGCCCTTCGCACCGCGCGCCTCCTCCACGCCCAGGTGAACAGGCTAAAGGGCTTCGATGGGCCGATCTTCGCGTCGGCGTTCGGCAACCTCGGCGAGATGCTGTCGCTCTACGGCCGGCCGGTAGAAGGCGAGCAGTATTTGCGGGACGGGCTGCGATACAACATCGTGCGGGCGATGGAGTTCCAGGGAACCGAGCGGCCCTCCGATGCGGCGCTCCGCACGTCGCTCCTGCGGCTGACCCGCAACCTTGCGCTGCAGGGCCGCAATGAGGAAGCGCGCGGTTATCTCGCTGCCGCCGACAGCCTGCTTTCGACGTTGGCAATGATGGGCTCCCCCGAAGCTAAACGCGCGCTCCCCGATTTTCTGGCGGTTGCGGCGTTGGTGCCGGGCGAAGCGGCCGGTGGCGCTGCGGATTATGTCGAGGCGGCGGCCGGGTATGAATGGGAACGCGAGCACAATGGCGAGGGATGGGACCCCGATGACTGGGCGGCAGTCCGGGGTCGCCTCGCCCGCGACGAGATCGCTTTTCTCGCGCGGAGCGGGAACATGGCAAAGGCGGTGGCGCGCTTCGATGCCGAGCCGGACCTGCTGCGCGGCGGGCGAGGCGCGTCGCGTCTCGAATTTCTGACCCGGCTCGGCGCTGCGCTCGTCGCTGAGGGGCGCGCTAACGAAGGTGCCCCGATTCTCGCCGAGGCAATGCCGGTCGTCGATACGACCTGGGACAGAAGCGATGATAGGCGCATCGATGCGCATGCGGCGCGCGGCGCCGCCATCCTAGCGCTCGATCCGGCGCAGCGCGGCGATGCCGCGGCCGAATATCGGCAGGCTGTCTCAGGCGCGGTGGCGCGGGTCGAGGCGGCCGACACAACCGAGGGGCTTGTTCGCGCCGTCCGGCGCTACCGTCCCGTCTTTGAGGGACTGCTCGGCGCCCTTCCTCCCGAAGCGGCGAGCTCGCTCACGCGCGGAGAAGCGTTCGAGGCGGCCCAATGGTCGTCGATCGGCGAGACCGCGGCGACACTTGCCAAGGTCTCGGCACGCACATCGCGCAGCAACGGCCCGGTCGCGGAAAAGGAGCGGTTCCGCGAGGAGGTGCGCGTAAGCGTTGCGTCGCTCAACCGCGAGATCGCGCAATGGCTATCGGTTCCCGGCAGCCCCGATACCGATCGCGAGTTGCTCGGAAAATTCTATTTGCGCGACGTTGATGCCGTGATGGTCGAAATGTCGACCGAGGAGATTGCAGCGATCGACCCCGCCTATGATCAGCTTGTCAAGCCTCGGCCGATCGCGGCCGAGCGGATCCAAGCGCTGCTCGACAAGGACGAGGCCGTTCTCTTCTTCCTTTCTGACGAGCGGGGCACGTCGGTCTTTGTTCTGACGCGCTCGGGATTTACATGGCATCGTTCGGCCCTGACCCGCGATGCCTTGGCGAAGAGCGTTGAGCAGCTGCGCGGTCAGATCAAGCGCGACCTTCGCGAGCGCTGGGCCGGGAGCGTCGACAATTTCGACGAGCAGCTTGCGCACAATCTGTATCAGGAGCTCATAGCGCCCATCGAAGCGTCGCTCGGTGGCGCGACGCGTCTGATGACCGTGACGCCGGGTCCGCTGAGCAGCCTCCCGTTGACCTTGCTCGTCACCGCGGGTGCCGACATGCAGAAGCCGCAATTTCTGATAGATCGTTACGAGATTTCGACGCTGCCGTCGGTTTCAAGTCTTTACTCCTTGCGTTGTCTGCTTCGGCCTGCGGGTGATCGCCCGGCCGGTTGCGGCCCTGGACCCGGACGCAATCGTCCGCCATCGCAGACGATCCTGTTCGCTGCGGGCGATCCCGCGCTTAAGGGGCATCCGGGCGACGACCGGGGTATCGTGGAATATTCGGAGTTGTTCCAGCGTGGCATAGCGGACCCGGCCCGGATCATGGCGATGCCTTCGCTTCCAGGCACGCGCCGGGAGATCGAGGGCGTGCGATCGATGTTCGATCCCGGACAGACTATTGCTCTTATGGGCTCAGCGGCGACCGAGGGATCGGTCAAGTCGAATCCCGGGCTGGCCAATGCACGCTATGTCCTCTTTTCGACGCACGGTCTGCTGGCGAGCGAGACGGGGCTCGATGGCGAGCCGGGTCTCGTCTTCACGCCGCCATTAGCGGGGGCGCAGTCCGACAGGGACGATGGTCTTCTCACCGCCTCGGAAGCCGCGCAACTGAAGCTCGCAGCGGATATCGTCGTACTGTCGGCGTGCAACACGGCAAGTTCGAACGGCAGCGCCGAAGCGGACGGGCTGTCGGGCTTGGCGCAGTCTTTCTTTTATGCTGGCGCGGGTTCGCTTCTGGTGTCGCACTGGCCGCTCGACGATGAGGCCGGGGCCGAAATCGTCACGCATCTCTTTGCAGGCATCGAAAAGCATCCCGGCGCTCCGGGGGCTGCGTTCCGGCAGGCGATACTGGCGCTTCGCGCAAAAGACGATACCTCGTCTCCAGCGGTTTGGGCGCCGCTCGTGTTTGTCGGAACCACCGACCGGGGCGTGCGGTAGCGAGAGTTCGGGTGCTCGCAGTGCGTTATGAGTTCAGGTCGCCCTCCAAACGTCCGCTGAGCGCAAATTTGGTCTTGAATCCGCCCGTCTGCTACCGGCCAGGTCAAGCGTCGGCGCTGGCTCGCAGCGAACAGGTGGCTGAATGGGATGGCAAGCGGATGCAACAGTCGGCTGCTCAAGAGCGAGTTAGTCTCGTTCCAGAAAAATAGCCTCCGGTATCTCTTGGGCCGGCCACAGAGCGCCATAACTAATCATATTCATCAGAGCGATCTGGTCTTGGTCGAAATGGAACGAGTAATAAGCGTGGACCGTGACGAACGGATTGCACTCATTCTCGGGCGTGGCTTCAATCCCTCGTGCGCGCGCGATCACCAGATCGCCCACTGGCGTGGCTTCCAGCAGTTGGAACGGTTGCGGAGCGGGCCACCGAAAACTGGCCCGTCGCATGCTCTCGGTCGAGCGCTCGATTTCTTCGAACGACCCCGCTTGACCGATCTTCTCAAAAAACCTTTCGACGAGTCTCAAACGTTTTTCTTGCGCCTGCCTATCAAATACAGGGTCTGGGCGAGGCGATGATATCTGACAAGACATTGCCGTTCCCGGCATAAACGTGGCGCACGCCACCGCTGTGATTGCCTTCCGCCTCCCGATCATCGGTCGCTCCCCAAACATATAGTGGAGGATACATACAAAGCCGGTGTCCGCAATCGGTCGCTTCCGGTCGTGGCTATCCGGCGCGCCGCGGATGTCCGCCTCTCTCGGTCTCCCGCCAAAACCGGACCGTTCTTAAATGGCCACAAGCGGTTAACGCGCCAAAGAGCGCTTGCTGATTGTCTCGTAGCATGTGCGGGCCAAGGCAGCAGGATAGGAGGTCGGACGGCTCGCGCGATCGACCTGCTCAGCCAGGATAAGGTGATTCCCTCAATAGTCGGGCAAGATGCGTGGCATTAGCGGCCACCATTTTGGCGGTCTCGGTTACTTTGCTGGGGCGATGCTGAAGATCCTTGAAATCGACTGAACCCATCGCCTCACCGACCCAGTAGCAGGCGGCCACGGCGGGAATCGTCCATCCCACATCGTTCAGCGCCTGAAAGATTTGCGACGAAGCATTATGCGCGCCGTCTTCATTGCCGACGATCGCGGCAACAGCCACTTTCGAAAAGCTTGGCATCCGCCCCTTGTCGTCGGTCTCCGACAGGAAGGCATCCATTCGTTCCATCACAAGCTTGGCGACGCTTGATGCTTGACCCATCCAGATCGGTGTGCCGAAGATGAGAATATCGGAGGCGAGGATCGCCTCGCGAATTTTCGGCCATTCGTCGCCAGCACCCTCGTTCGAGGTGACACCCCATTTGATGCTGTGCGCGGCGATACGGATGGGCTTGCCGACACGGACGCCTTCCGCCTCGAAATGTTCGGTAAGCACCGCGAGCATGGCATCGGTCGAGCTCTTGCGGCCACGGGCCGACAGCGAGCAATTGATCGCGGTAGCGGTAATCGGGGGCATATCGTCTCCTTTACCCCGCCGGGGTGAAGCGCGCGCCGGTCGCGGTTGGTTCCGATGTCATACTGGCGGCGTACCCGGAATGACGATGAGCGTCCGCTCTCGACGCGCCTTGGGCGAGTTCCGACAGGGAATTCATGTTGAAAATATCGGTGCCGCCGAGCGCGGGCAGTAAGAAGGGGCCGCCAAAGCGGCCCCTTCCTGTCGGCTTGCCGGGTCAATCGAGCTTGGGACTGACGACGCCCGAGCTGTAGCGCAGATTGTTCTGCACATGTTTGACGCCCGTGACGTCGTCGGCGACATCTTCGGCGCGGCGCTTCGACCGGCGATCCTCGACCGTGCCGGAGAGCGTGACTTCGCCATCTGCGACGCTGACCTCGATCTCGGAGGCGTCGATCCAGACATCCTCGGTAAGACGGTCGTTCACGTCCTCGCGGATGCGCTCGTCGGAGCGGATATAGCTTTTGGGACCGCGGCCGCGGTGATCGAGTTCCCGGCGACGGCGCGCGTCGCGATCGCCGAACCAGGAAAGCACTTCGTCGCCGGCGCGGTCGAGGAAGCCGCGTTCGCCCGGGTCATAATCGGGGCTGCGCGTCCGCGGATATTGGCCGTAAGGCGAATAGCCCTCGACCGGGAGATAGCCGAACTCGCTCGGCCAGTAGTTACCGCCGCGCGAACGATCCTCGCCTCGGGCTTCGCCGGCAGCATCGTAATAGGCGTCGCGGCGGGGCGTGCGGTCGTAACGGGGCCAATCGGAGCGCTCAGCGCGGCGGACCGGCCGGCGATAGTCGCCCGCGCGCTCATCCTCCCAATTATCGCGGCGATATTCCTGCTCGCGATAGGCGCGGCGCGGGCGGCGCTGCTCGCGCTCGTCTTCCTCGATCGCCACATAAGCGCGCGACGCATCCTCTGCGCGGCCGCGGTTGTAGCGACCCGGCGATGCGCCGGTGTCGGGGCTGCTGTTGTCGCTATAATCCCAGAGCGGGGTGCGGTCGTCGAACCTGTCCATGATCCATCTCCATTTGTTGAGGGTGGCGGGCAGGTTGCCGGGAAGGGAGGCAACCCCCCGTCCCGCCGAACCGACGCATGGAGTGGGGGCAAGTTCCCGATCTGGGCGCAATATGTCGCGCTGCGAAGTCAACGCATCGAAGAATGTGACCCGATCTCTCCAATGGGCGGCAGGCGTCGCCGGCGATGCCGAATTCTCATGGAGAATCAAATCTGGAAAGGATCATACCCAGTGGGCCGCGCGTGCGCCGGGGCCGTCGAACTTGCCGCTGGGGAACCGGATCTCTCCAACGCATCTTTCCAAAGCCTTCCCAGCTCGACGTCGATCCAGTCGGCTGCAAAAGGATCGAGGCCAGAGCCGGGATAAAGGCAAAACTCGCCGAAAAGCGGTTGGCAGTCGATTTCGTAAAAATCGACCCGAACGAAGGCTAGGTTCCCGGCAAGCGTCTCTGCAGCTTGCAGCATCGCCCCGAGGGAGGACGGTCTGGAAGGTCGATCGGCGGCAGGCACGAGCTGCCGCCAGTTGCGGTCATGCAATATCCAGCGGTGACGGACACCGCGCCCCAAATGTACCTGGACGTGCGTCGCGGCACCGCCGAAGACGTAGATCTTGTAGTCGATGGGGAGAGGACGTGCGCCGCCGAGCAACGGCTCGGCGAAAACGCCACGCGGCACATTGCGATAAGCCCATTCGTCGAGCCAGCGGCCGTACTCCCGGCGCTGCCACCGGCGCGCGGCTCGCTGGACCTGCTTCCAGCGTTCGCAATCCGGAAACGTCTCCAGGATTTGATACTGGTTACACCCATGACGCGCTTTGACGATAGATGGGAGGGCGAACGGAATGAAGCGCGGCAGCATCTGGCCCTGCCAGAGCGTCGGTATGATCCAGTTTGCGCCGAGTTGCTTCGAGGCCAAGCATTTTGCCTCAAGCTTATCCAGCAGCGTCGTTTGCAACGGTGACCGATCATTCAATTTGCGGAGCTGGACGAGCTCGGTGAAGCGCGTCGGATTGAGCAAGTCGGGCAGGCGTCGATGACGCAAGGCGTAGAGAAGGGCAATCCGGTGCGCGGCTATCGAGGAGCCGACATTGTCCACTTTCGCCGGGTCTTCCGAGGCGCGCGAGAGTTTCATGCCATGTCGGTCTCACGGCTGAACGACGTGTGGCCGCTATCGCGGAAGCTCGGCCGATCCAGGTTTATTTCGCGGCAAAGCTGCATGCGGATACGAACGACCCGGCGCAGAAAACGCTCCCGGCAATATCATCGACCAACCTCCGATCATCCAGGCAGCGCTCAGGCGCTCGGGTGCGACCAACCGGTGAGGAACGCGTCATCGCGCGCACCGCTGCGGATCGCGTGCAGCATCGCACGTCTCAACCTCGGATCTTCATGAAAGGGCAAAGGAAGATTGCTACCGGTCAGCCTATTCGAGCGAAGGGGGGAGGGAAAGACCCCGGCGTGACTATGCCGAAACAGAAAAAATGCTGACCGTGTATCCGATGATTCGATTGCAGCATCCGCTTGCCTCAAACATTAGGCGCGTAACACACTCCGACGGCCAAACTGAGCGATATGTCGTTGAGCCGGATATGCGCGCCGATATTCGGACAACGTAGGGGAGCGGCCCGGACGACGATTGGATGCGTACGCCGACGGCAATTCGACTGAGACGTGGGATCGAACAGCCGCGGCGATACGCGAAGCGATGCACATGGCGGCGGCAGACCGACCGATCACCGTCGAAGCCCGTGCGCGGTTGAAATGCAGTTGGCGAAGAAAGGTTGCAAAGATGGGACGCACGGTCGCCGCCATTCTGGAAAATTGTCGAGGCTGCCCTCGACGCAATCGCGGCCTCAGGCCTCGGTGCGGCCATTACCGATAGACGAGGACGGAGAGCCGCGCGCGCGGGCACGGGCGGGAACGACGATAGCCGCGGCGCATTGGTCATAAGACAGCAAAGGAGCTTTCCGATGACCAAGGACAATATACTCGCCGGCTGCAGGATCCTGATCATGGCGACAGATGGCTTCGAACAATCCGAGCTTGAAGTGCCACTTCAGCGTCTGGAGGACGCCGGCGCGGAGGTCGAAATCGCATCGATCGACGATGATGATATTACCGGCTGGGACGAAGACGATTGGGGCGACGAGGTCGAAGTCGATCTCAAGATCGCCGACGTCGACACCGACCGTTATGACGCGCTCGTCCTGCCGGGCGGCCAGATCAATCCCGACTTGCTGCGGGTCGAGGACAAGGCGATCTCGATCATTCGGGCCTTCGCAGGTGCTGGCAAGCCGGTTGCCGCGATTTGCCATGCGCCGTGGCTTCTCGTCGAAGCCGGGCTCGCATCCGGCAAGCGGATGACGAGCTACAAGTCGATCCGCACCGATGTTGCCAATGCCGGCGCGCAGGTGGTCGATGAGAGCGTCGTGGTCGACGGCAATATCATCACCAGTCGCTGTCCCGACGACCTGCCCGACTTTTGCGATGCGATCGTCGCAGCGGTGGCCGACCGCAGGGCGCGGGCGTAGCTGTGCCGAGCTCAATACGGGACTGTTGAGTTGTGAAAAGGCGATCGCGTGCGGGCACAGCGATTCTTGCGGTAAGCTGTTGAAAGCGGCGGGAACTCGCTGCTTTATGGCGCGTCGTTTCCAAGCCTGCCGCCCAGGCAGTTTGGAAAGGGGATGACCCACATGGGACAGAACAAACAGCAGGGCGGCCAAGCCGATCGCAATCCGAACGAGACCCCGGCCAGCAGGAACAGCAGGATCTGCAGCGTCGCCAGCCCCGGTCAGGACAATGACCAGGACCAGGGCAACCAGGCCGGCCGCGACGACGAGAATCGTCAGAACCGCTGACGTCGGAAAGAAGAGTGACGCCGAGGCGTCCTCTCGGGGCAGGGCCGCACTTCGATGCGGCCCGGCCTTTTCTATTCCCCGGCTGCGCCCATTCCAGGTGCAACCTTCCTAGCACTTTGGCATTCTCCCTTCATCGATCGCGGACAGCGGAATGGGAAGGAGAGGCCCGTGCGAACGATTGAGATATGGCCCGACGAAATCGAGGGCGGCGACACCGAGCGCGAGGGTGTCTTCTACGCGACTATGCGCTTCATCGACAGGGAAGCTGAAACAGCCGTCGTGATCTATCTGCAACCCGAGATCGAGCGAGGCATGATCGCCGATCTTTACGGCTGGGCGCAAAGCCGCGGCATGACCGGTCGAACGAACTGAATTGGAAGCATGGGTTGGCAAGCGGTCGCCCGCCTGGATCGGAGCGCCCCTTGGCGGCCACCTTTTCAATGCGGAGAAGTCGTTCGATGCAAGTCAGTCAGCACGGCGTTCCAGAATGCGATCTCTTCGTCATTGCCCCGGTCGCGCGACCATTGCACCTGCCTGGAGACGATGAAGTCGGCCTGTTTGCCATGCCGCAGCTTGATCTCCGACACACAATTTCGAATGTTATGACCTCCGAACGGCATTGCCGATCTCCTTGATGCTCCGCATAGAAACAGGGCAGGTGAGGGCGGCGGTTTCCCGCCGCCCTCGATATGTCAGAAGTCCATCGCCGGCATCGGCGCGGCCTTCTCCTCTTTCGGCAACTCTGCGACGAGCGCTTCGGTGGTGATCAGGAGCGAGGCGACCGAGGCCGCGTCCTGCAGCGCGGTGCGTACGACCTTGGCGGGGTCGATCACGCCGGCCTTGACGAGGTCCTGATATTCGCCGGTCGCCGCGTTGAAGCCCCAGCTATAGTCGTCGCTTTCGAGCAGCTTGCCGACGATCCAGGCACCGTCCTCGCCGGCGTTGTCGGCGATCTGCCGCGCCGGGGCGCGGAGCGCGCGGCGGACGATGTCGATGCCCGACTGCTGGTCGTCGTTTGCGGCCTTGAGGCCTTCGAGCGCCTTCAGCGAGCGGAGCAGCGCGATGCCGCCGCCGGGCAGGATGCCTTCCTCGACCGCGGCACGCGTCGCGTGCAGCGCGTCGTCGACGCGGTCCTTCTTCTCCTTGACCTCGACCTCGGTCGCGCCGCCGACACGGATCACCGCGACGCCGCCCGCGAGCTTGGCAAGCCGCTCCTGCAGCTTCTCGCGGTCATAGTCGCTGGTGGTCGTCTCGATCTGCTGGCGGATCTGCGTGACCCGGCCGTCGATATCCGACTTCGCGCCGACGCCGTCGACGATCGTCGTATTATCCTTGTCGATGACCACCTTCTTCGCGCGCCCGAGCATGTTGATCGTGACGCTCTCGAGCTTGATGCCGAGTTCCTCGCTGACGACATTGCCGCCGGTGAGCACCGCTATATCCTCGAGCATCGCCTTGCGGCGGTCGCCAAAGCCCGGCGCCTTGACGGCGGCGACCTTGAGCCCGCCGCGCAGGCGATTGACGACGAGCGTTGCGAGCGCGTCGCCCTCGACATCCTCGGCGATGATGAGCAGTGGCCGGCCCGACTGGACGACGCTCTCGAGGAGCGGCAGCATCGCCTGCAGGTTCGAGAGCTTCTTCTCGTGGATGAGGATATAGGGGTCGTCGAGTTCGACCTTCAGCTTCTCGGCATTGGTGATGAAATAAGGGCTGAGGTAGCCGCGGTCGAACTGCATGCCCTCGACCGTCTCGAGTTCGGTCGCGAGGCTCTTCGCTTCCTCGACGGTGATCACGCCCTCATTGCCGACCTTCTCCATGGCCTCGGCGAGGATCTTGCCGACCTCTTCGTCGCCATTCGCCGAGATCGTCGCGACCTGCGCGATTTCGCTGTTCGCCTCGACCGACTTCGCATGGGCCTTCAGGTCTTCGACGACGGTGCTCACGGCAAGATCGATGCCGCGCTTGACGTCCATCGGGTTCATGCCCGCGGCGACCGCCTTCGAGCCTTCGCGAACGATCGCCTGCGCGAGTACGGTCGCGGTGGTCGTGCCGTCGCCGGCCTTGTCGTTCTGCTTCGAGGCGACCTCGCGCAGCATCTGCGCGCCCATATTCTCGAACTTGTCGGCAAGCTCGATTTCCTTGGCGACGGTGACGCCGTCCTTGGTAATGCGCGGTGCGCCGAAGCTTTTCTCGATCACGACGTTGCGGCCCTTCGGACCCAGCGTCACCTTCACCGCATTCGCAAGCGTATCGACGCCGCGCAGCATGCGATCACGCGCGTCCGACGAAAACTTCACTTCCTTGGCAGCCATTGGTGCAACTCCTTTCCTGTCACTGGCTGAATTCAGAAATGGCGGCCGATCAAGCCGCCTGCTTGAGCGCCTCGGCCTGCTCGATCACCCCGAGGATGTCGCTCTCTTTCATGATGAGCAGCTCCTCGCCGTCGATGCGAACCTCGGTGCCCGACCATTTGCCGAACAGGATCCGGTCGCCGGCCTTGACGTCGAGCGCGGTGACCGTGCCGTCCTCGGCGCGGACGCCGGGACCGACGGCGACGACTTCGCCTTCCTGCGGCTTTTCCTTGGCGGTGTCGGGGATGATGATGCCGCCCGAGGTCTTCTCCTCGGCTTCGATGCGGCGGACGACCACACGGTCGTGCAAGGGTCGGAAATGCATGCATAACCTCCATGTTGCATAACGATATGATAAGCCGGCGCGCCTGTCCGGGACGCGCGGCGCCGAAGAGCTAGGAAGCGGATTTTTTCGCTTCAAGAGGTCCGGCGAATTTTTTTTCGGCTCGTTCTCGCGAGAAACAAATGCCCCTTATCAAGGGGCTGACACCTCTTGACTCGACTCGCTTCGTTCCCAAAATTTGTGGCTACGGCACCCTGCCGCACGATGAGAAAGGAAAGGCCAAAAGGAAGGAGGCACGATCATGTCCGAGCCATTTTCCCGTTTTCTTCACCCCTTCGACGTGGCGCGTCACCCGAGCCTCGAGCCCGAGGTCAAGCGCGCGCTCCTTGCATCCTGGGCATCGGATCGCTCGGCGGTCCGAAACAAGCCCGCGCTACGCAAGCCGCCCGGCGCGCGCCGCGCTGTGCCGGTCGACGACGTGCTCGCGGCGCTTAGGTCGCTCGACGGCGGTGAGGCGCGCGCGCCATGACCGATCGGGCGCTGATCGCCCAGCTGGACGGTTATGGGCTGACGACCGCCGAGATCCATTATTACCGGCCCGACCATCCCTCATTGCTCCAGCTCTTTGTCTGGCAGGATTATGACCTGCCGCCGGATTTTCCGGTGCTGTTCGATTTTCTGAGCCTGTGGCGGCGCCAGATCGAAGCCGCGCTCCACTCGGTGCGGATCGCGCATGATGCGCTGGTCGGGCCCGCCGAGTGGCGCGTGGCGGACATCATTCGCGCGATTGATTGACGGAGCGACCTGAGCGTCTCCGGCTGGTTAGCTGTATTTCCACTGCTATTCTTCAGGAAAGCGGGGCCGCTGCTGTACAGCGGCCCCGCAAGATATCAGGCGCTCTCGAGCGCCTTTTCTTTCGACGATCCGATCCGGCGCGGTTCGGCATCGCCGCTGCCGATCTCGATCTTGCGCGGCTTCATCGCCTCGGGAATGACCCGGTTGAGCTCGATCGTGAGCAGGCCGTCGGTAAAGCTCGCGCTACCGACCTCGATATAGTCGGCGAGCTGGAAGCGCCGTTCGAACGCCCGGCGCGCGATGCCGCGATGAAGATAGGTCCTCTTCGCATCTTCTTCCGCGGGTTTGCCCGTAACGGCCAGCTGGTTCTGCTGCGCCACGATCTCGATCTCGTCGAGCTTGAAGCCCGGGACCGCGAGCGTGATGCGGAAGCGGTCGTCGGCCTCGCGCACGATGTCGAAGGCCGGATAGCCGTCGGACGTCTCGCTGCGCTGCCCCTTCTCGAGCAGGTCGAAGAGATGATCGAAGCCCACCGTCGAGCGGCGGTAGGGGGTAAAGTCAAAGTCGGTTCTCATTTCCAAATCCTCCTGATTGAAGCAATTCGGGCATGAGATGCGCCGGTACACAGAGCCGGCGCTCTCCATGTCCTGCAGACCCGGTCAATCCGGCATCTGGAAGGAAATTAGGAAGCGAATTTGCTGTTTCAAGACATGTCGCCGACGCCGGATTGCAGTTCGGTGGAAGAGGGCCATCGCACCGGAAGGTGCGGAGCCGCAGTGTGCGGCTCCGCGGCTGGTCAGGCAACGCGGCTCCCGCCGGTGTCGTTGCTCCAGGTCGCGATCTGGTCCTTGACCGCCAGCTTCAGCTTCTTGAGTCGCGCGATCAGGACCTCGTCGGGTCGGCGCTGCCGAGCTTCCCGATCGATTTCGGCTTCGAGGCGGGCATGCTCGCGCCGGAAGTATTCGATATGTTTGCTGGACATCTTCTTCTCCATGCCAAGTTGAGGATGTTGCAGCCGTTCCGCTGCGGCGGGGACCGCTATTCCTGATTGCATCGCGCGCCTCCGGCCAGCGTTTCGAAGATTCCTACTGGCTTGTCGTTTCGATTTACGACGCGCTCATCTGCGCAATGACAGCGGTCCGGGTCTTCGCGATTATCGCGAGCGACGTGATGGATGGCATCAAGTCCGATGCGTTGACCGACGCGCTGTCCGGACTGTTCAATCGTCGCGCCCCAGTGCGGGTGTTGACAATTTCATAAATTGAACATCTATGACCTTAATTGAAAATATTCTCATTTTGGAAATTGACGCGATGCTAGCTGCGATATCGGGAGAGACTGTGCGACAGGTTTGGACATTGGACCCTCCTGTCTCCGTTCCGCTGAACGCGACTGGCGTCCGGCTTGCCACGGAGCCTTTCGCGAAATGACCAAGCCTGCGGGATGGCGGCTTGTTCGCCGTTGGGTGAAGCGCATTTTGCTGGGAGTTGTCCTCCTTCTGATCGTCGCCCTCATCTTCGGAATGATCTATGAAGCATTGGGACGCCGGAGCGCCCGGGCGGATTATCCCCCGCCCGGCCAGCTGGTCGACGTGGGCGGGCGCAAGATGCATATCGATTGTCGCGGCACCGGGTCGCCGACGGTCATCTTCGAATCGGGCCTCGGGACGGGAGGCTCGCTCGACTGGTCCCTTGTTCATGACGACATCGCCGGCTTCACTCGCGCCTGCGCATATGACCGGGCCGGTATCCTGTGGAGCGAGTCCAAGGATACGCCGCAGGACGCCGCCGCCGTTGCCGAGGATCTGCATAAGCTGCTCAAAGAAGCGGGGATATCTGGTCCGCTGGTTCTTGTCGGTCATTCGATCGGCGGCCCCTATACGCGGACATATGTGGGCAAATATGGGGAACAGGTGGCGGGTCTCGTAATGGTCGATCCATCGCATCCCGATCAGGTTGCGCGGCTTGGCGCAATTACAGGCATCGATGTCCATCCCAAGCAGGCCTCCACGCTGATGCATGCGGCGAAGGCCTTGGCCTTGACGGGGATCGTCCGATTTCTCGCATCACGCAGCGAAGTGCCAAAGCTTCGGAGCGCAGCCGATACCAAAAAGCTCCGCAAAGCCATGGCCATGAAGTTCGCCTACTTCAGCACCTCGGTCGATGGCGGCACTGCCGAACTCGATGGCTATGATCGCACACAGGCCGAGGCGCGCGCGGTTCGCAGTTTCGAAAATCGCCCCTTGGTCGTGCTCACCGCCATGGCGCCCTTTACGCCTCAGCAGCTTAAGGCGTCGGGGCTGGCGCCGGAGCAAGGTGTGCGCTTCAAGGAAGAATGGAGGAAACTCCACGCCGAGCAGGTCGCTTTCTCAACCCGCGGCCGACAGCAGGTCGTGCCCGATGCCACCCACTTCATTCAGGTTGATCGTCCCGATGTCGTGGTCTCGGCAGTGCGCGAGGTAGTTGATGTCGTGCGCGCAGAGTCCCCGTCATCCCCAAAATAGCGATCTGCCATCTCTTCTTTCATTATCCGTGCGACTGATCGCGCGTGCGGCGAACCAAGGGCGAAATCATGATTCCGAATGCGCGAATGAAGCATGTCTTTCTATCTGCGGCGAGCCTGGCCTTGCTCGCGAGCCCGTCTTTCGCCCAGACCGCGATCGACGCGCCCGATGTGCCGCGCGTCGCGTCTCCATCGACCGCGCTCGACGGTCTCGATGAATATATCGAAGGCGCTCGGCAGAGTTGGCGGGTGCCGGGTCTCTCCATTGCCATCGTTCAGGACGACCGGATCATCTATTCCCGCGGGTTCGGGGTTCGCGAGGAAGGAAAGCCCGGCAAGGTCGACGCCGATACGGTCTTCGCGATCGGATCGGCGACCAAGGCGTTTACCGCTGCGGCGCTAGGCATGCTGGTCGACGAAAGGAAGGTTGGCTGGGACGGCGCCGTCCACGATTATATGCCAGCTTTCGAGCTCCACGATCCCTATGTCACCCGGCAGGTGTCGGTGCGCGACCTGCTGTCCCACCGCACCGGCGTCGTGACCAATGGAGCACTTTGGTACGGCTCCGGATTCGATCGCAACGAAATCGTCCGGCGGCTGCGTTTCCAGACGGCAACGCTCGGCTTTCGCAACAAATACCAGTATCAAAACGAGATGTTCATCGTTGCTGGCGAGGTGGTCTCGGCAGTCTCGGGCATGAGCTACGACCGGTTCGTCGCCAGCCGCATCTTCGAGCCTCTCGGCATGCGGCGCACCAATACCAGCGTCGCCAATCTCCGGGGCATGGACAATGTCGCGACTCCGCACATCGTGGCCGGCGGCGCGGCCGTGCCCATCGAATATCGCATGATCGACAATGTGGGCGGTGCCGGCGTCATTAACTCGAGCGCCCGCGATATGGCGCAGTGGCTACGCCTCCAGCTTGGAGGCGGCTCATTCGAAGGCAGGCAGCTTATTGCTCCCGCGACGCTGGCGGAGATGTACAGCGGCCAGATTGTCATTCCGCGCGGAGCGACAGACTCGATCTTCAAATTCGGTGAATATGGCCTTGGCTGGGGCTTGCAGGAATATCGGGGAGAAAAGATCGTCGCGCATACCGGCGCGATCGACGGGATGCAGAGCGTTGTCGCGATGATCCCGGAAAGGAAGCTGGGCGTGGTCGTGCTCACCAACGGGTATTCGACCAAGCTTGCTTCGGCCATCGAGTTGCGCGTGTTCGATGCCTTCCTCGGCGGCCCGGTTGTCGATCATAGCGCGCGACTGAAGCAGGCGAGCGACGAAGCCGCCCTGATCGCGCGCGGCGGCGACAATGCTGCAAAGCGTCCGGCGAATGTGGCGCCCCCCAGGCTTTCGCTGGACCGCTACGTCGGCACCTATTCGAGCGACCTTCTTGGCGATGTCGTGATTGTCTTGACCGAAGGCAAGCTGATGCTTGCGCGTCCGCAAGCGACCGCTGTGCTCGAGCATGATCGAAACGATGTGTTCAAGGCGGTGTGGAGCAATCCCGGCCAGCGCAGTATTTTTGGCCGAACTTCCGCGGGCTTCGCTTTTACCCCGGACGGAGAAATCTCCGCTCTTGAACTTGGCGGCGACAAGTTCCTTCGCGAAACGGCGGCTCACCCTTGACATATTCGTGACCGCTTTCGCCGTGCGAGGCTCAAGAGCCGCCTGTCCGCTGTCGGCCAATAGCTACCGATCGATGGTCTGCAGATGTCGGGCTATTGTAACGCGGGCTTGGGAGAGTGACCGTTGATATGATTGGTCTTCTCGGAAATCTGATGCGCGGGATCGGGATGAGTCGGCACTTCTTCTGAAGGTTGCACGGGGGTTTTTCTGGCTCGATCCTTCTTCTCGCCGGCAGCTATCGTCTCTCGCATATAATGCTTCCGTGCGGTTCACTGGCAGCGATCAGGCCGCAACCGATCCTTCCGCAACACTGTAGCCAAGGAAATTGGGCGCGAGGCCGCGACCTTCGCGGAAGCGGTTGATGCGCTTCGCATAGTGGCGCGCGAGGTCGAAATTGGCGGCGGCTAGGCCAGTCTGGCGTGCGCGGCCGGCTCCCATCAACGCAATCTGATGGTGGTAGAAAAGCTGGTTCATATCCATGGCTTTGTCCTTAATCGGTCCGGGAATGGATGGCCCTGCTCAGGCGAGGCATTGGGCTCGAAGAGCCTCGGCAATCCGGTCCTTTTCGGCGCGTGCTGCCTCGGATTTCTGTTGCCTGCTCGCCATGGCATGCCAGGCGGCGGCCGAACGAAGGTTGCGGTCCCGCACCTCCATCAGATCGGACGCGGCGGCATCGGCTTCGCAGCGTTCGGCCTGCTCACGATAATGTTCGCTCGTTGCTGTTGCGGCCATGCTGCTATCCTTTCGATCAATCGATCATGTGGGCGATGAGGCGTCTGAGTTCGCGCCGCGAGAGCGTCGGGGAGGGCAGCGCTCGTTGGCTGGGCTGCATCGGCTTTCCCGCTAGCGGAAGGGCGGAAAGGCTTGGAAAAATACTGCTATTCTGAAACATATTGGTCTTCTTGGATTAGATGTCAGCGCCGCTTGCTCGCGGCGCCCGGACTGCCCGGACCACGATCGCGATAGACGATGCGGCCCTTGGTCAGATCATAGGGTGTCATTTCGACGCGCACGGCATCGCCGACGACGGACCGGATGCGGAAACGCCGCATCCGGCCGGCAGTGTAGGCAATGAGCCGATGGCCATTTTCGAGTTCGACGCGGAATCGCCCGTCGGGCAGAATCTCGTCGATCATGCCCTCAAAGGTGAGGACCTCTTCCTTGGCCATCTACAGCGTCAGGCCGCTTCGAGATTGACGGCCGAAACCTTGCCATCGCGACCGGTCTCGAGCTCGTAACTTACGCGCTGATCTTTATTGAGAGTCGCCATGCCGGCGCGCTCGACCGCGGAGATATGGACGAAGCTGTCGCCCGAACCATCCGCGTTTGCGATGAAGCCATAGCCCTTATCGGAATTGAAGAATTTGACGTTGCCGATCGGCATGATTGTTTCCTTTCACGAAAACAGTGTATCCGCCGGCAAAAGCACCGACAGAGCTGGAAGCGTGAGAAGGGAAGAAATAGACCCGGTAAGGGGCGTCAAAATTCCGTCGCAGGCGACGTTAGCCAGACGCGTATGGATCGAGATTATATAAAAGTCAAGAAATTCCGTGATTTTATACGTCACTGACGAGTTTTGGGCCGGAAAGCGCTTGCAAATCTATTTGCCGGTTTATTGAAATTTCAGGACGAAATCGGCAGTGTTATCGAAGATCCTTCTCGCCCTTTTTATTGCATAGGTTCGTTCAGGTCCGGCGGGCGATAGAAGCGATGGCGCATCACTTCGTCGCCGATCACAGGGACGCGAAGCCTGAGGCCCATTATCCGGGTCCGGAAGCTGCCAGTCCGCTTTCGGCCACTTCGACTGTGGACTTCAGCCGATCGACGCAAAGTTTTTACGAAGTGATGATGTTCTCAACGACCGCCCGGAATCTTGAGGCTGGGCAGTTCTCCAGCCGGTAACAGATATCTGAGGCCAAGGGTGAAGCCTCGCGGGGCTACGCTGACATGGCTCTCGTTGTTCAACACCTCCGTTTGCATATGGAGCGACGGATAATTACGCGAGGTCAGTGCCTGCGCCATGCTCTTGGTATCCGTCACCATGTTACCTGACTTGGCGAAGCGCGCGTCGCCTGGCCGCATCTCTTCATACTCGCCGATATACATGTAGACACGCGCTGGCAGATCGTCATGTTTGGCCGCATAGGCGCGCTCCTGACCGGCCATATGGTGGCGATCAAACCAGAATGAGGGACTGCCCAGAATATAGCCATCGAACAGGCGGGGCTCGCTCAGCAGGATTTGCATACCCAGCAGCGAACCATAGGAATGGCCCAGAAAGATACGCCGCTTTTCGTCTGTCCGATAACGCTGCGCGACGAACGGGAGGACCTGATCGCGTACATAGGCTTGATAGGCTTTCGATCCGCCGTGCACCGTCCCCGAGGGCGTTCCGGCGGGGCCATTTGTGGTCGGGGTATAATCGCGGCGGCGGCTTTCCATTCCGCCTTCGCCCTTTGCGTAGGACAGTCCGACAAGAATATATTCTTCGACGGTCGGGCCCTCGACATTGAGGCGCCGGCCGATCTGTTTGAGCAGAGGAAAAGCGTAATCGGCATCCGTCACATAAAGCACGGGATATCGCCGCTGCGGCTGCGCATAATAGGACGGCGGCAAAGCCGCGAAAACTTGATAGCCCCGCCCCGAGACGGGATCGGGAACATCCCACACCTCGCTATCGGCCACCTCATATGGCAGTCCAGCCCCGCGCTGAACCGCGACGCCTGGGTTTGCTTCGCCTTGGGCCTGTCCCGTTGCAGTGTCGGTGCACGACGCGAAAAGGCAGGCGCTGAAAGCGATCGAAAGAATGGATCTGAACAAAGTGCCCCCGCTTTGATTCTGCGCGTCTCCCTGATCCCTTTTACGGAAATCAGGGCGATATATCTAATGATCTAGAGTACTTAGCAGTGGAAGATGGGTGTGTCTTCTTCGCGCCAGCGCCGAAATCATGCGCCCTGTCGCAATATCTCTATGCTTCGACTGGCGCCTGGCGAGCGACGATGCGCGCAGTTGACGCTCGAGGGGCAGGGCGGCCACCTTGTTACAGAGAGGCGGCAACAACCAATACGCAATCATGGCTTTGGTGATGCGTTTCTGAGCCAAAAGAATCCAATGGCTGCTTTCGCCTCGTGTCAGTCGTCGAGGCATGGTCGCCCTCCGACCAAAAGCTGACGTTCCGATCCTGGTACAACAGGGGGGCGGCTTTTTGCGATGAGCCCCACGTCATACCCGGCCAAATTCACTTGTCGCGGCGCGCAGCCAGGCTGTCGGGGGGCACCCGCGCCGCGTCTTCGCTTCGATCGCGATAGATGGCGGCGCGGGCCAGCAGCATCAGCGTGACCGGCGTCGTGAGCGTGACGAATATCCCGATCAGGATTTCGTGAACGACGGGGCGCGACTGGAGTATGGTAAAACAGACCATCGATGCCGCGAGGATCAACAGCGCGCCCACCGTGGAGCCAAGCGTGGGGGCATGAACGCGTTCGTAGAACGTCTTCAGACGCAGCAGGCCCAATGTCCCGATCAGCGTGATGCCCGCGCCGCCCAGCAGCAGCAGGCCGACGATGAGCGCTGCCCAGACCGGAAGGTTCGGTGCCTGGATCATTCGATCACCTCGCCGCGCATCAGGAACTTGCTGAGCGCGACCGTACCCGCGAAGCCGAGCAGCCCGATAGCGAGCGCCGCTTCGAAGTAGAGCGTTCGCCCGGTCTGGACGCCATAGGTGACGAGAAGCAGCATCGCGCCGAGATAGAGCGCGTCGAGACCCAGTATCCGATCCTGCGCGCGCGGGCCGCGGAGCATGCGATAGGTGGCGCACAGCATCGAGAGTCCGAGCAGGATCTGTGCGGCCGTGATGACGAGGGCCAGAAACAGCGTACTCATTCAAAAATCTCCATGAGCAAACGCTCGTACCGATCCTTGATCAACTGGATCCATTGCTCCTCGTCGACGAGATCGAGGACGTGAATGAGGATGACGTGCCGGCTTGCGTCATGCTGGACCCATAAAGTGCCCGGCGTCGCGGTGATGATGATCGCCAGCGCCGCGAGCGCATGGGGGTTTCGCAGGTCAACGGGCAGGTGAAGAAAGCCCGATTTGCGTTCGCCGCGCGGAAACAGCACGATCCTTGCCACGGCGATGTTCGACCGGACGATATCGGCCGAAACCAGGGCGACGAGCCGGAGCACTGCAAGGCCTGGCCTGAATCCCGTGTCCTCGGGTTTGAGTGCCAGCATCGCACGCGAGACCAGCGCCGCGACCAGCCCGCCGAGCAGGACATGGCCCGGGGAGAAGCCGGTCAGCAGGATCCACATCACGAACAGGCAAAGGGTAAGGAACGGAAAAGGCAGGAGGCGTCTCATGGGCGGGCACCCGCGGCCGCTGTCACGCTCTCGCCCGCGACGGGAACCGCGGGGCCGGCGGCTTCGATATAGCCGCCCGGGTCGTGAAGCGCGGCGGCCGTCGCCTGCATGAAATCCATGACCGGCCCGGCGGCAAGCATCAGCGCGAGACAGACGGCAAGGAGAAGCCCGATCGGCGTGACTTCGATCAGACTGAGGCGCGAGGGCGAATCCTCGCCCGGCGTCCAGAGCAGGTCGATGCCGGCGCGCGTCATCGATATCATCGTTGCGAGCCCCGACAGGATGATGAGCGCGATCATGACCCAGTGCGACGGCGCGATAACGACATGGCTGAACAGCGCGTCGATCAGGGCGAACTTCGCAATGAACCCCGACAATGGCGGCAGCCCGGCAAGCAGCAGCGCGCAGAAGATGAAGCCGCCACCCAGGATCGCGATCGTTCCGGGGATCACCACCCCGATCTCGGTATCCTTTTCCTCGATCGCCCCGACATATTCGTCGTCGAACACCGGTTCTGCGATACCCTCGATCATGTCGTCTTCGTCGGCGTGGCGCTCGGCGGGTTCGATGATGAGGTAGAAAGCGCTGACCGCCAGCGTCGAACTCACGAGGTAGAAGAGAAGGGCCGCGGTCAGCGCTTCGCCCCCGATACCGATCGAGGCGAGCAGGATACCCGATGACACCAGCACATAATGACCTGCGATCCGGGTCAGCTGGCGCGCCGCCATGATGCCCAGAATGCCGAACCCCATCGTTGCGAGGCCTGCGAAGAGCAGGGCGTCGTTGGCGAATCCTGCCGCTCCGCCCGAATCCTTTCCGAACAGCAGAAAGGACAGCCTGAGGATAATATAGATGCCGACTTTCGTCATGATCGCGAACACCGCCGCGACGGGGGGCGAGGCGGCGGCATAGGTTCGCGGCAGCCAGAAGCTCAGCGGCCAGATGCCGGCCTTGACGAGAAAGGCAACGCCAAGAATCGCCGCTCCCGATTCCACAAGGGCAAGGTCCTCGCTGTCTACCGCGCTCACCCGCGTCGCGAGATCGGCCATGTTGAGCGTGCCCGTTACCGAATAGATGAGGGCCACGCCGGCGAGGAACAGCAGCGATGCCGCGATATTGATCGCGATATAGTGGAGGCTGGCGCTGGTACGTTCGGTCCCCGAACCATGCAGGATGAGGCCGTAGGATGCGGCGAGCAGAACCTCGAAAAATACGAAAAGGTTGAAGATGTCGCCGGTCAGGAACGCGCCGTTGATGCCCATCAGGAGAAGCAGAAAGAGCGCGTGGAAGCGCGGTCCCGAGCGGTCCCAGCGGGCGGTTGCGTAAAAGAGCGACGTAAAGCCGAGGATGCTGGTCAAAAGCAGCATCATCGTGGACAGGCGGTCGGCGACGAGCATGATCGCGAAGGGCGACGGCCAGTCGCCGAGCCGGTAGGCGACGGGGCCGCCCTCGCGGGCAAACCACAGGAGGATGGCCGCGACGACGATCAGCAGCGCCGCGGTGCCAAGGCTGAGCGCCCGTTTTGTCGCACGGCGCCGTTCATTCAGAGAGAGCATCAGCGCGCTGGCCACCAGCGGCAGCAGGATCGGCAGGATGATCAGGTGCTGGAGCCATCCCGTCATGGCTCGCCGTCCTCGCCATCGACATGGTCGGTCCCGGTCAGGCCGCGCGAGGCCATGAGCACCACGACCAGAAGCGCGGTCGTCGCGAACGAGATCACGATGGCGGTCAGAACCAGCGCCTGCGGGAGCGGGTCGGCATACAGCGCCGGATCGGCGGGCCCCTTGCCGACGACGGGGGGCGCATCGGTGCGAAGGCGCCCGGCGGCGATGATGAAGAGGTTGATCGCGTAGGATAGCAGCGACAGCCCCAGGATCACCTGAAATGTGCGCGGCCGGAACAACAGCCAAAGTCCCGATGCGGTCAGGACGCCGATCGCGAGCGAAAGGACGACTTCCATCAGGCGTTCCTTTCCGGCGCAGGCGCTTGCGGCTCTTCGCCCGCCTTCTTCTTGAGCGGCGACCGGATCGACTGGTGCGCAAGCGCGATCAGGATCAGGACGGTGGTCCCGACGACGACGGCGAACACCCCGATATCGAACAGCAGCGCGCTGGCGATCGGCACATTGCCGATCAGCGGGACCGGCAAATAGCTGAAATAACTCGTGAGGAAGGGATAGCCCGCGATCCATGCCGCGAGCCCTGTTCCCACCGCGAGCAGAAGGCCGATGCTGATCCACCGCAGCGGCCGGATGTCGAGGCGCGCCTCGACCCAGCGCGTCCCGCCTGCCATGTAGAGCAGCAGGATGGCGATCGAGGCCGTCACGCCGCCCGCGAAACCGCCGCCCGGCAGATCGTGCCCGCGCATCAGGAGATATATGGCGAAGGTCAGGATGACCGGGAACAGCCATTGCATGATGATCCGCGGCACGAAGAGATAATGGGCCAGCGTATCGCCGTGCGAGCGTTCCTCCTCCGCTTGGTCGAAATCGTTCTGGCGCTGTTGCTGATGCGGGAGTTCGATGCTTTCGGGCGCGGGGCGGAAGCGGCGGAGAAGCGTGAAGACGGTCAGCGCGACGATAGCCAGAACCGTAATCTCGCCGAGCGTGTCGAAGCCGCGGAAATCGACGAGGATCACATTGACGACGTTCGCGCCGCCGCCTTTTGCATAGGCGTTTTCCACAAAATACCGCGATATGCTGTCGACGGCCGGGCGGGTCATCATCGCATAGGAGAGCGCCGCCATTCCCGTACCCCCGGCAATCGCCAGCAGGAGGTCGCGACTGCGGCGTATCCGCACCATCAGCGGGGTTCGCGCTTCGGGCCAGATGTCGGGCTTCCGCAGCGGGAGCCAGCGCAGCCCCAGCAGCAGAAGGACGAGCGTGACGATCTCGACGAGCAACTGCGTGAGGCCCAGATCGGGGGCCGAGAGCCAGACGAAGCTGATGCATGTTGCCAGACCCGCGCCGCCGATCAGCGACAGGGCGACGAGGCGATGGAATTTGGCGAGCCACGCCGCCCCGACCGCGCAGAGTCCGCCGATGACCCAGAGCAGGGCAAAAACCGGATCGATCAGCGTGATCGGCCCGGGCCCCGGGCGGTAGCCCAGGAACAGGAAGGGCAGCGCGCCGAGAAGAATCGCGGCCCCGACGAGAAGGCGTAACTGGACCTGCAGTTTCTGCGTTCCCGATACCCGGTGCAACGCGCGCGATGCATCGACGATCGCGGCGAGCACCGCCTCGAACGTGCGCCGCGCCTTGAGGCGGCCGATCACCGGCGAACGCTCTACCGTATTGAGGCGCGCGCCGAAACGCGCATAAGCTAGTGCTCCGCCGACGAGGGCGGCAACGCTCATGAGCAGCGGCAGGTTGAAGCCGTGCCAGATCGCAAGACTATAGGCGGGCGTTCGCTCGCCCAGCACCGCCTCGACGGCGATTGCGAGCAGGGGGCCAATGGTGAGCGCGGGCAGGATGCCGACGAGCAGGCACGCGAGCACCAGTATTTCGATCGGCAGCCGTATCCAGTGGGGCGCCTCTCGCGGCGAATGCGGAAGGTCGACGGGGGGCGGCCCGAAGAAGGTCTTGTGGATGAAGCGGATCGAGTAAAAGACGCTGAAGCCGCTGGCGAGCGTTGCAAGATAGGGCAGGACAAGATCGATGATCGTGCCGCTATGCGCCTCGAGTGCCTCGGCGAGGAACATTTCCTTCGACAGAAATCCGTTGAGGAGCGGAACTCCTGCCATGGCCGCGGCTGCCACCATGGCGAGCGTCGCTGTGATCGGCATGAACTTCGCAAGGCCGCTTAGCCGTCTGAGGTCTCGCGTGCCGGTTTCATGATCGATGATGCCGGCCGCCATGAAGAGCGACGCCTTGAAGGTCGCATGGTTCACGGTGTGGAAAATCGCCGCGACCGCGGCCAGCGGACTGCCGAGGCCGAGAAGCAGCGTGATCAGGCCGAGGTGGCTGATCGTCGAATAGGCGAGCAGGCCCTTGAGGTCCTGCTGGAAGATGGCCGACCAGGCACCGACGAGCAGCGTTGCGAGACCGGCGGTCGTCACGATCAGATACCAGCTCTCGGTCCCCGACAGCGCGGGCCACAGGAGGATGAGCAGGAAAATGCCTGCCTTCACCATCGTGGCCGAATGAAGATAGGCCGAGACGGGGGTCGGCGCCGCCATGGCGTGCGGGAGCCAGAAGTGGAACGGGAACTGCGCGCTCTTCGTGAAAGCGCCGAGAAGGATCAGGATCAATGCGGGGAGATAGGCCTCGTGCGCACGAATGACGGCTCCGGCAGCCAGCACGGCGTCGATATCGTAGCTTCCGGTTATCCTGCCGAGCAGCAGGAAGCCGATGAGCATGCATACGCCGCCGAAGCCGGTGACGATCAGGGCCATTCGCGCGCCGTCGCGCGCGCCCTGATTGTGATGCCAATAGCCGATGAGCAGAAAGGAGAAGAGGCTCGTCAGTTCCCAGAAGAAGGCGAGCTGGATCAGATTGCCCGAAAGAACGATGCCAAGCATCGCGCCCATGAAGGCCTGGAGAAATGCGAAGAAGCGCGGAACGGGATCCTCGGGGGACATGTAATAACGCGCATAGAGGATCACGAGCGAACCGATCGCCAGGACCATGAGCGCGAAGAGCCAGGTAAATCCGTCGAGCCGCAGCGTGAACTGAAGACCGAGCGACGGTAGCCAGGAGGCTTCATGGCGGAGCACGCCGCCCGCGGCTACGGCCGGATAAAGCGCCGCGATCAGGACGAGTCCGGTCAGCGCGATCGAACCCGCCAGCGCCGAGGCCCAGTTGCGGCCCGCCTGGGGCAAGGCCGCTGCAATGAAGCTGCCGAGAAAGGGAAGGCTCAGCACGGCCAACAGATATTGCGGGTCGTGCATCGGTGGGAAAGGGCTCCTGCTGACGGTAAGGCGTACCGCCTGTCTTAGAGACGCTCGTCGCTCGGGGGCAAGGGTGCGGGTAACATTTATCTCGGTTCCGGTGCACGCGTCCGACCCGCACCACCGATCCGGAAGCGATTTGCGCGTGGGCAGACAAGGCGGCGATGATGGTGCCAGCCATCATCGCGCGGCCGCGCGACCACGTTCGTCGGTGAATCCCTTTTGCCGCTGGCCTGAATCCGGAACTGCAGCAGCAGCTATGGAACGGGCGACGCCGAGGCGATGATGGCGGCCCGATGATGCAACGATATTTTCGCGATATCAGGCCGTAACGTGGATGATATCGGCCTTGCCTCCCGGTCAGGCCGCACGCTGCGAGGATGGTTCGACAAATTTCCATTTTTCTTTGTAATAACAATTGTTTGGATAGAAAAAACGCGCGCTTGCGTTGAATAACATGGCCCGTTACTACCCGCCCGACGGCATCGGCCGGGGGCGAATCCCTCCCGGACGCGCCAGACAGCTTCTTGCGGCCGATCGGGCCGGGGCCTTCACACGGGAGACAGGGGCCGGATGTACAATCTGCTGGCCGGCCTGTCGGTGATCGAAGCTTCTTCCTTCGTCGCGTCTCCGACCGCGGGGCTTTATTGCGCCCAAATGGGCGCCGAAGTGATCCGCGTCGACCAGACCGGCGGCGGTCCCGATTTTCGCCGCTGGCCAGTGACCGAGGCGAATGATTCGCTCTATTGGGAAAATCTCAACCGGGCGAAAAAATCGGTCGCGCTCGACCTCGGCCGTCCCGAAGGGCGCGAATTGCTGCAAGGGCTGGTGCGCGCAACGGGGCAGTTCGTCACCAATTTTCCGGTCGGCGGCTTTTTGTCGCACGAAACGCTCGCCGACGGCCGGCCCGACCTGATCACCGTGCGTGTGATGGGCTGGGCCGACGGCTCACCCGCACTCGACTATACCGTCAACAACAGCGTCGGTTATCCGATGCTGACCGGCGCGGGGCCCGAACCCGTCAACCATGTGCTTCCTGCGTGGGATTTGCTGACCGGAGCTTATGCTGCCTTTGCGCTGCTCGCGGCGATCCAGCGGCGCAGCGTAACCGGCGAAGGCGGCGAGATACGCCTGCCGCTCTCGGACGTTGCGATCGGGACCGTCGCCAATCTCGGCGGCGTTGCCGAAATGCTCTATACCGGCGCGAACCGGCCGCGGCTCGGCAACGCCGTTTACGGCCTGTTCGGCCGCGATTTCGTGACGCGCGACGGCCGGCGTACGATGATCGTCGTCGTTACCCCGCGCCAATGGGCCAATCTGGTTGCAGCGCTGGGTCTCGGCGAGGCAATCGCTGCGGTCGAAGCGGCGCGCGGGGTGTCCTTCGCGACCGATGACGGGCTGCGCTTCGACCACCGCGACGCGCTCTATCCGCTGTTCGAGGCGGCAATATCAGGCCGCGATCACGCCGATCTGGCGGCGGCGTTCGACGCCGGCGGCATCGTCCATTCGCCTTATCGCACGATGCACGACGCGGTGCAGGATCCGGCGCTCGTCGCCGACAATCCGGTCTTCGGCGCGGCCGACAATCCCAGCGGCTTCGCTTATCCCGCCGCGGGCGCCTTTGCCACCCTGCCGCAGCAGGAGCGTCAGCCACCGCGCTCCGCTCCGCGCAATGGCGAGCATAGCGAGGAAATCCTGAGCGAACGCCTTTCGCTCTCATCGGGCGAGATCGCCCGGCTGATCGACGCCGGTATCGTCGGTGTCGGCCGAACCCAAGGAGAATGACTGATATGACCCTGCGCCGCGCCGCCATCGTCGCCCCGATCCGCACCGCCGTCGGCAAGTTCGGCGGCGCCCTGTCCTCGATGACCGCGGGCGAACTGGGCGCGGTGATCCTGAAGGCGCTGGTCGAGCGCACGAAAATCGACCCCTCGCGTGTCGACGACGTCGTCTTTTCGCAAGGTTATGGCAATGGCGAGGCGCCGAGCATCGGTCACTGGTCGTGGCTCGCCGCGGGCCTGCCGCTCGAGGTGCCGGGATACCAGCTCGACCGCCGCTGCGGGTCGGGGCTGCAGGCGGTGATCAACGCCGCGATGATGGTCCAGACCGGCATGTCCGACGTCGTCGTCGCGGGCGGGGTCGAATCGATGTCGAACGTCGAACATTACAGCACCGATATCCGCAAGGGCGTCCGCGCGGGCAACCTCACGCTCCACGACCGGCTGACGCGCGGGCGGCTGATGTCGCAGCCGGTCGAGCGTTTCGGCGTCATCACCGGTATGATCGAGACCGCCGAAAATCTGGCGAAGGATTATGACGTCAGCCGCGAGGCGTGCGACGCCTATGCGGTGCGCAGCCACCAGCGCGCCGCCGCCGCTTGGGCGAACGGACTGTTTGACGACGAGCTGGTGCCGGTATCGGTCCCGCAGAAGAAGGGCGACCCGGTGATCTTCGCGCATGACGAGGGCTATCGCGCCGACGCGAGCATGGAAACGCTCGGCAAGCTCAGGCCGCTTGAAGGCGGTGTGGTCACCGCGGGCAATGCGAGCCAGCAGAATGACGCCGCCGCGGCATGCCTCGTCGTCGCCGAGGACAAGCTCGACGAACTCGGACTCGAACCGATCGCCTGGTACCACAGCTCGGCGGCGGCGGGCTGCGACCCGAGCCGGATGGGCATCGGTCCCGTTCCCGCGGTCGAACGGCTGTTCGCGCGTAACGGTCTTGGCTGGGGCGACATCGACCTTGTCGAATTGAACGAGGCGTTCGCGCCGCAGGTGCTCGCGGTGCTCAAGGGCTGGGGCTGGGCGGAGGACGACAGCCGGCACGAAATCCTCAACGTCAATGGCTCGGGCATCTCGCTTGGCCACCCGATCGGTGCGACCGGCGGGCGCATCCTCGCGAACCTGACGCGCGAGCTGGTGCGCCGCGACGGGCGTTACGGGCTCGAGACGATGTGCATCGGCGGCGGGCAGGGTATTGCCGCGATCTTCGAGCGCGCCGGCTGAGCGTGACCGGTCTGCGCCCCGCGCTACGGGCGGCCGAAGCCTATTGCGCCGCAGCCGCGGCTGCTCTTGCCGATCGGCTCGTGCATAGCCCGATCGATCGCGAACAGCGCGCGGCGCACGGGTTCGCGTGGGTCGCGACGACGGTTGCCGCGCTGGAGGCAGTGCTCGGCTGGTACGAAGCGGGCGAGGGGGCGAACGCGCTCGACGCGAAGGTGGCGACACTTGCTTTGGCCGAGGGGATCGGCCAGCTCGTCGGCGGCCTGCCGATGGGGCAGAACGAGATGTTTCGCCCCGCCGATCTCGGGCTGGGCGCCGAGGCCCGCGCGCTCGCCGATAGCTGCGCCGCGCTGCTCGACGCAGATCATGCGGCACTTCGGGCCGACGTCGCGGCTGCGCTCGCCGACGGTCACTGGCCAGGCGAGTCGCTGCACGACTCCGACCTCGATGCGATCCGCGACCAGTTTCGTCGCTTCACCGATGTCGAGATCGTCCCGCACGCCCACGGCTGGCATCTGGCCAACGCGCTGATCCCCGACGCCACGGTGCAGGCAATGGCCGACCTCGGTACCTTCGGCGTATGCATCCCCGAGGAGTTCGGCGGGCTGGGCCTGTCGAAGCTGGTGATGTGCATCGTTACCGAGGAACTGTCGCGCGGGTGGATCGGCGCGGGGTCGCTCGGTACTCGGTCGGAAATTGCGGGCGAACTGATCGCGACGGGCGGGACCGATGCGCAGAAGGCAGAATGGTTGCCGAAGATCGCGAGCGGCGGCGTTTTGCCGACCGCGGTGTTCACTGAACCCGACACCGGATCGGACCTCGGCTCGCTCCAGACGCGCGCGCACCGGGATGCGAACGGCGCGTGGCTGATCGATGGTGCGAAGACCTGGATCACCCATGCGGCGCGGTCAGATTTGATGACCCTGCTCGCGAGGACGGTTTCCGATGCGAAGGGCTATGCTGGCCTCTCGATGCTGCTTGTCCCCAAGCCGCGCGGGATCGAGGACGATCCCTTTCCCGCGGCGGGCATGAGCGGCAGCGAAATCGAGGTGCTCGGTTATCGCGGGATGCGCGAATATGCACTGCAATTCGATGCGATGAAGGCGCCCGCCGACGCGCTTCTCGGCGGCATGGAAGGGCAGGGGTTCAAGCAGTTGATGCGCACCTTCGAAGGCGCGCGCATCCAGACCGCCGCGCGCGCGGTGGGGGTTGCGCGGCGCGCGCTCGAACTGGGGCTCGATTATGCGCTGTCGCGCCGGCAGTTCGGCAAGGCGATCGTCGATTTCCCGCGCGTCGCCGACAAGCTGGCGATGGGCCTCGTCGATTTCGTCACCGCGCGCGAACTGAGCTACGCCGCCGCGCGCGCGAAGGATCGCGGCAAGCGCTGTGATATCGAGGCGGGGATGGCGAAGCTGCTTGCGGCGCGCGCCGCTTGGTCGAATGCCGACGCCAGCCTGCAGATCCACGGCGGCAACGGCTATGCGCTCGAATATGAGATCAGCCGGGTGCTGTGCGACGCGCGCATCCTCAATATCTTCGAGGGGGCGGCCGAAATCCAGGCGCAGGTGATCGCGCGCGGGCTGATGGAGGGCCGCAACTAGAGCCAGAGCAAAGGCTGGCGCACCGGGAAGTTACGCACGACCTCGCCGGTCGCGGGGTCGGGATTCAGCTGTTGCCAGTGGTCGAGCCAGTCGCTGCGCCGCAGCGCAACGCCGCCGAAGAGCAGGCTCGGGTGCCGCACCGGGAAACCCTCCCAATATTCGATATCGGGAGCGAGCGGCCATCGGCTCTTGTCGACAATATAGGGCGCCATCCATGCGATGGCGCCGCCGATCGAACGGCCGTCGGTTGTCTTCCATTCGATCAGTTCGCCGGTTTCGTTGCCGAGCAGCCACGCCGCGGCAGCGAGAACGTCGAGGTTGAAGAGCGAATAGGCATAGGCTTTGGTGCGTGCGAGTTCGAGCGGCTGACGGCCGTCGGGTTCGATCTGCGTCGGGATGATCACGGTCTTCAGCCGCGCGCGCGTATCGGCGAGAATATCCGCGCGGCCGATCAGCGCGGCGAAGGACGCCGCTTGCAGCAGCCAGCAGGTACCGTGATTATTCTTTTCGTCGCGTTCTTCGTTACCGAAGGGCGAGGTGGTGAGCCAGTCGAGATAGGCACTGAACCAAGCCTCGACGCCGGCGCGGATCGCGGCATATCCCGGCGCGTTCAGTCTCGCGAACAGCGCGGCGGCGCGTGCGACCTCGACGATCTGCAGCGTGTCGATAACACCGATCGCGCGGCCCTGATTCACTCCGATTATCGCCTGGGCATGGTTGAGGTTCGGGTTCATTCGCGTCGCCGGGTCGACGAACCAGGCGGCAAGGTGGCGCATCGCGGCGCCGGCGAAGCGGGTCTCGCGGGTGAGGTCCCATAGCGCCGCGAGCGCGGGTACGGTGCGGCCGAAGGCGATCAGCGCGTCGCGGTGCCCGTCGAACTTGTCGGGGTTCGATCGGCCGTCGCGGCGGATATATGCGCCGCCGGGATTCGCGGGGTCGGGCCACCAATAATCGCCTTCGGAATAATAATCCTGCGGACCCGCCGGGCTGCGCGGGGCGGGGATGGCGGCGATCGTGCGCGGAACCGCGGCGAGCAATGTTCCGGCCTGCGGCAGCAGGCGGCGGCGTTCGATCGCGGGAATATCGGGCCCGCCGGGTCGTGGCCGCGCCCAAGCAGCCGGCGCGGCAACGAGGGTGGCGAGAAGCAGGGTACGGCGCGCAATCATCGATGGACCTGGGGGACGCGGTAGCGCAACAACAGGTCGCCGCTCGCGTCGCGCGGATAGGCACCGGGACCCCAGGCAGTATCGGCGCGGACGAGCAGCTCGGCAAGCGCCTCGACGGGCCATTTCATTTCCCGGTACGGCCAGTCGGCAGCGCGGCCGCGATAGGCCGCGACATAGTCGGTCGCCTTGCGCAGCGACCGGCCCTTCGCCGCCCCCTCTCCGTAAAGGTCGACGCCAAGGCACGCGGCGCTGTCGGCGACGGTGTAGGCAGCATCGAGCGCGTAGAGCGAATAATGGAAGCTGCGCGTGCGTGTGAGTTCGTCGGGCAGTGCGCCCGACGGGTCCATCTGCCGTTCGAGCCGCGCTTTCGGAAAGGCCGCGAAGACCCCGCGCGCGACATCGGGGCGGCGCGCGAACAGCGCGTAGCGCGCGAGCTGCGCGTCATACCAGATGCCGTGATTGTTGTTTTTCGCGCCCTCGCCCTTGCCGTTCGGGCTTTTGCGCATCCAGTCGATGTAGCGCGCGAACCAGTTTTCGAGGGCGCTGGTCTCGGCGGGCGACAGCGCTCCCGACGGCGCGATCAACCCTGCGGCGTCGATCACGCCGATGAAGCTCGCGCCGTCGAGCACCCCTTCGGGCCGGCCGTTCGAAACGCCGGGTACCGCCTGCGCATAGTTCATATTGGGGTTCATCGCCGTCGCGGGATCGAGGAACCAGCTGCGGATCACCCGCGCGGCGCCATCGGCATATCGTGGATTGCCGCTGTAATAATAGGCGAGCGCGAGCGTGTCGGCCTCGCGCGCCATCCGGGCGAGCGCGCTGCGGTCGAAGCGGTTGGTTTCGCGCTCGGGGTTCGCCTCGCCGTCGCGGCGCACATAGGGTGCCCTGGGGTTCGACGCGGGCCACCAATAGGGAGCGAGGCTGACATAATCGTGGCGGTCGCCCGACAGGGGGATGGATCGCTTGTCCATCACCGATGCGGGCTTGGTCGCGAGCGCCTTGTCGGCGCGCGCGATCAGACCCCGGTAGGCGGCACCGATCGCCGGGTCGTCGGGCAATGCCGCCTTGATTGCCTCGAGATCCCCCGGGCGCAGTGTAAAGGTCCGCCGGCCGCCGAAGTCGGCGGCATATCCTTCGCTTCCCTGACAGATCGCGGGGGAAGAAAAGGCCGCCGCCGTCGACGGGAAGGTCGCGGCGGCGGTGGCCAGGGCCAGGGGGAGGACGCTTCTCCCGATCCGCATCAGAGACGGACCCGGAACCCGAAGAAATATTGCGTGCCGCCGCGTGATACCTCGGCGATGCTGTCGTAACCGCCCTTGACCATGATATCGTTGGTCCCCGTGACGTTGAGCGCCTGCAGCTTGACCTGGACATTCTTCGTGAGGTCGTACTGCGCCGACAGGTTGAGGTAGGTGCCGCCGCGAATCTCGCGGTTGGTGCCGCCGTTCGGCTTGTAATAGCCCGAACGATACCGAAGGTTGGCGCGCAGCGAGAGACCCCATTTTTCGAACCATACCGATCCGCTCGCGGTCCATTTCGACAGCCCGATCAGATTCGCCGGATCGACATAGTCGGCGATCGGCGAGGTGTCGGGATATTCGAAGTTGGCGAAGGCGCGGTTGACCGACCCCTGGATGCCCAGACCGTCGAGCGGGCCGGGGAGCCAGGTCAGCGCGTGGCTCGCCGTCGCCTCGATTCCATAGAGATGGCGGGTCTCGAGGTCGTTCGTCGGCGCCACCGGGGCGATGGTGACGGTTTCGGTCACCGGCGCGCCGCCGTCGCGGATCGTCGTGATGGTGACATCGGTGGGAATCGGTTCCTCGCCGCTGATCACCGTGCCCTTCGCCCATTTGTAATAACCCGCGACCGAAATCAGCGTGTCTTTCGAAGCATAGAGTTCGACGCTGGCGTCGAGGTTCCACGCGCGAAGCGGCTTGAGGTTCGGGTTGCCCGTCGTCGCGTTGAAGATGATGTCATCGACGCCAGAGGCCGAGGTGGTCGGGTTGAGGTTCACCCCCGCGCCGAAGCTTTCGATCCCCGATCGCGCGATCGCACGATAGGCGGCGAGGCGCAGCTTCACCTGATCCGACAGGTCGAAGGCGATGTTCGCGCTCGGCAGGAAATAATTGTAGCTGCCCTTCGCGCGGTTCGTTTCGAGCGGGCGATCGGGATCGACCCCGATCGAATAGGTGTCGCCGATCGAATCGATGACAATCCGGTAAGGCTGGCGGAAACCGATCGACGTGATGTCGGTCTTGACCCAGCGCAGCCCGACGTTGCCGCTGAACGGGACGTTGCCGGCATCCGAGGCGAAATTCGCCATCGCATAAGCGGCGTAGATGCGTTCGGTGACATCGATGTCGCTCGGGTCGCGGCCGTCGGTCGGATAGGGGAGCGCATCCTCGCCGCCGGTGAACGTGCGGAACAGGCAGTCGTTATCGAAGCTCGCCCATCTGGTGACGTTGGTCCCCATGCCATTCATATAGGATGTTGTGGTAAAGGGGGTGCGGCACTGCTGGTTTGCCTGCGCGATCAGCTGCGCCGGTGTCTGGCCATTGACCGCAACGAGCGTATTGAGGTCGTTGTTGCGCGCATTGTCGTTGGTGCGCCGATGGTCGGAGACGCGGCCGCCGAACTTTATGCCCGTGAAGAAGCCGTCGAGCTCGCGGTCGATGTCGAGCCGCGCCGCCCAGATGCGGTCGGTGCGATCGGTGACGAAGCGGTTGCGCGCGTAGACCGAGTTGGCCGCCGTCGTCAGGAACAGGTTGTGATCGGTGATGTCGAAATTGTCGAAGGTGACGACCGGCACGACATCGTCGTCCTCATAGCTCAGCGTATAGGCGACACGGCGGTTCGACCGCATGCGGGTCTGTTTCTGGGTCTCGGTGCGATGGCTGTTCGAATAGGATGCGTCGAACGAGACGTTCCAGCGGCCGGGCGACCAGATCAGGCTGAGTCCGCCGCCCAGATATTCCTCGACCCGCCGACGGGTCTCAAGCTGGTTTTCGAGGTTGGAGTTGCCGCGATAGCTGATCAGCGCGCCTTCGGAATAGCCGTTGCTGCCGTCGCCGATCAGCAGCGGCTGTACGCCGCGCAGCCCCTCGGTGATCCCCAGGACATTGCGGTTTTCGAGGCTGTTGCGCTTTGAATATTGGCCGTCGACCGAAATTTCGAAATCGCTCGACGGGCGCCACTGGATCGCGCCGATCAGTCCGTCGCGGACTTCCGACGTCGACTGGGTGCGAAAGCTGCGCGACGAATTGGCAAAATAGGTGTCGCCGCGCGTTTCGCCGACGAGTACCGGTGCCGCGCCGGTGCTGGGTGCGACCGACCGCGGGCCGGTCGCGAAGGTGCAGTTGGCCCCCGCGCCGGCCGCGACCAGCGCTGCCGCGGATCCGGTGAGCAGCGACGGGTTGTTCGCCGAGGTGTTGCAGAGCTGGAAGGTCGAATTGGCGTTGTAATAATCTTCGGGTGCGGTCGTGTCCTGCCGCTGGTAGCCGATCGAGACGCCGATATCGCCGATGCCGGTCGAGAACTGGTCGGTGTAGGAGAAGTTGGCGCGGGAGCCGAGGCCGTCGTGCTGATAGACGTCATCGTCCTGCGGCTGGAAATCGCCGCGCACCTCGAACTGGATACGCCGTTTGCCATAATCGAGCGGCTTCATCGACTTGAGTTCGATCACGCCGCCGACGCCGCCCTCGAGGAAGTCGGCGCGCTGGGTCTTGTAGACGAGGACACCGTTGACGAGTTCGGACGGGAATTGCTGGAAGGCGACCGAACGGTCGGGGCCGGCGGTCGAAACCTCGCGTCCGTTGAAGGTCGAGAAGCTCAGCGTCGGCCCAAGGCCGCGCACCGACAGTTCGTTGGCGTTGCCCTTGAAGCGGTCGGCCGAGACGCCGACGATGCGTTCGAGCGTGTCGCCGACCGAATTGTCGGGGGTCGCGCCGATCTCGTCGCTGACGAGGCCGTCGACGACGACGTCGGCGTCGCGCTTGAAGGCGATCGACGAACGCTGGGTCGCGCGGGTGCCGGTAACGAGAATTTCGTCGCCCCCGCCGGCTTCGGATACCGGATCGGCAATCTGAGGTTCGGCGGCTTCCTGCGCCCATGCGGGGGCGGCGGCGAAAAGCGCGGCGGACGCGAGCAGTGCGGCGCGGACCATCGTGACCGGACGTGACGTCATTCCATCTCTCCCTGTTGTTTCGCCGGTTCTGGACGCCGGCGATTGACGATTGATACCGGTGTCAATTTCGAACAGCAAAATTGATACCGGTGTCAATCTTGGATGTAGTACAACTTTGCGCGGCAAGTCAATCGTCGCTTGCGCAAGACCCGATCCTTGCCGTTACGGAATGAACGACGCCGTCAGCGTCGCTGCCGCTTTTGCGCCAGATCGTACATCGCGGTGCCCGCGAGCAAAAAGGCGCCCGAGCCGTAGAATTGCGTTTCGCGCGCCGACACGCTGTCGGGGCGATCGCCGACCTGTTGCACCCAGCCGAGCATGCCGTCGGGTTGCACCGCGCGGCCGAGAGCGTGCCAGCCGCGCACCGCTGCGGGCTCATACGTCGCCCGGTCGAGCAACCCGTTGTCGACACCCCACGCGAAGGCATAGGTGAAGAAGGCGGTGCCGCTCGATTCGGGTGGGGTGCCCGGATCATCGTCGAGCAAGGAGGCGGGCCAATAGCCGTCGGCCTTTTGCAGCGTCACGAGCCTTGCCGCCATTTTTTTGAACAGCCCCTCATAATAGGGGCGCTGCGGATCGTCGTCGCCGAGCACCTGCAGCACGCGGACGAGGCCGCCCATTACCCAGCCGTTGCCACGGCTCCAGAACAGCTTGCGTCCCTTGGCATCGCGCATGCCAAAAAAACGGCTGTCGCGGAAATAGAGGTCCTCAACCGGGTCGAACAGATAGTCGGTCGTCGCCTTCCATTCGGCATGGACGAAGTCGGCGTAGCGCTTGTCGCCGGTCGCGAGCCCGATCCGCAGCATCGTCGGCGGCGCCATGAACAGCGCGTCGCACCAGCACCAGCGCTCGGTGCACAGCGAATATCCGCCGCCTGGCTGCGTGGGGATGAATTCGAGGCTGTTCGTGCGGCGGTTGGTGAAGACGTTGTCGAAATAGGCACGCGCGGGCACAAGTGCCTCGGTGCCGCCACCGTTGCGCGCCGCCCACTCCCACGCCTGCGCGATCAACTGGTCGTCGGCGTGATAGGCGAGCTTGCCGAGCTGCCATTTCTCGGTTCGGCCAAGGGTGACGACGGGGTCCCGGTATCGCGCGTCGCGATCGGCGAGGTCGGTGAGTGCGACCCAGAAGGTCGCCTGTTGCCAGTCGCGGGGCTCGCGGACGCTCGGCCGCGCGGCGGGCATCTTGTCCCACGCCTCGCGGTGCGTGAGCTGCCAGTCGGCGACGCGGCGCGTTTCGGCAAGGATGGCGGCGGGCTGCGGCATGACGGGTTCGGCCGGAATCGCGACCGCCGCGGGGGTGGTCATCATCAAGGCGAAGAGGCTCAGCGACATGGCGTTTCCTTTGCGGGCGTAAGAGCGATCGAAGACAGGGTGAGGCGCATCGGTGCGCTCGACGAGAGTGCGAAGGGAACGGTGACGCTGCCCAGCCGCGCGCCGGGAAGGCACGCGAGCGGGATCGACAATGTCTGCCAGCCCTTGCCTGCGATGGCGGCGAGGCGGTGTGCAATATCGACTCGCGCGGTGCAGCCCGGACCGCAGCGCAGTTCGAGCATCGCCGTCGCGGTTGGTGCCTGATCGACCCGCAGGTCGAGCGTCAGTGCGAGCGGCCCGGCGCCCGACAGGTCAGTGGCGCGCGGATTGGCGACGATCAATGTCCCGCGCGACTTGCCCGACCAGATGATTTCGCGCGCATCCTCCTGCGCGTCGCGATCGACCGGGCGGACCGCAAGCGCGCCGTTGTCGGCGGCACCGCTGATCGCCTGCGGGCTGTCGTTGGCGCCGTCGATCTGGAGCAACCGCGTGCCAAGAGCGCGCCCGCGTGCGAAGATCGTGCCGGTGGGCGGCTGTTCGATCGCGATGCCGGGATCTTCGGGCAGGCGCGTGGCGGGGCTGCGATCGGCGAGTTTCAGGCCGTAGCCGAAAGGATAAAGCGGCTTGTAACCCGCGTCGCCGATATTGAGCGGCGCGCCTTTCGCGTCGGCCGGCCACGAGAAGGGCAGTGTGCCGCTGAAGTCGGTCTTGCCGAACAGGACGTCGGCGACCCCGCCGCCTTCGGATCCCGGGAGCCACGCCGCGACGAAGGCATCGGCGGCGTTGATGTGGCGGTTGATCCACAGCGGACGGCCCGAGAGGAAAACGGCGACCACAGGAATGCCAGCCGCCTTGAGCCGTTTCATCGCATCGAGGCTGCCGCGCGTGTCGTCGAAATAAAGATCGGCGCGGTCGCCCTGAAATTCGGCGTAGGGATCCTCGCCGAACACAATAATTGCGGCGTCGGGCCTGGCCGTGAAGCGGCCTTCGGGTGACAGGTCCGCAGCGCCGCCGGCCGCCGTCACGGCATCGCGCACCCCGGCGAAGATCGACGTTGCGCCGGGGAAATGCTCGGGCTTGGTCCCCGTTCCCTGCCAGGTGAGCGTCCAGCCGCCCGACTGCTTGCCGACATCGTCGGCACCGTCGCCCGCGACAAGGATGCGGGTATCGGCCTTGAGCGGCAGGACGCCATTGTTCTTGAGCAGCACCAGCGATTCCTGCACCGCCTGCCGCGCCACCGCGCGATGGCCGGGCGCGCCGAGCAGGTCGTACCGGCCGGCATAGGCGCGCGTCGACGGCTTGCCCGCCTCGAACAGTCCGGCGCGCAGCTTGACGCGCAGGACACGGCGTACCGCATCGTCGAGCCGCGCCATCGGCAGCGTGCCCGCCTTTGCTGCGGCGAGGGTCGAGGCGTAAAGCCCCTTCCAGCTCGCCGGCCCCATGTACATGTCGAGCCCCGCGGCGATCGATGCGGGGCATTCGGTCGGCGAGCAGCCCGGAACCCTGGCATGTCCGTCCCAGTCGCCGACGACCAGCCCGTCGAACCCCCAGCGCTGTTTGAGCACGCCGGTGAGCAGGCTGGCATTGCCGTGCATCTTGACGCCATTCCATCCCGAAAAGCTCGCCATCACGCTTTGCACGTCGGCGCCGAGCGCGGCGACATAGGCGGGGGCATGGAGGCGAATCAGTTCGAATTCGTCGATCTTCGCGTCGCCGCGGTCACGCCCGTCCGCCGTGCCGCCGTCGGCGAGGAAGTGCTTGGCGGTGGCGATGATATGCGCGCCCTTCAGCCAGTCGGCGTCGCCGCGCCGGCCCTGCAGCCCATGGACAAGTGCTGCGGCATAGCGTGTCGCGATCGCCGGATCCTCGCCGAAGCTTTCATAGGTGCGGCCCCAGCGGTCGTCGCGCGCGACCGCGATCGTCGGCGCGAAGGTCCAGTCGAGCCCGGTCACGCGCATCTCGATCGCGGTCACCTCGCCGATCTTTTCCATCAGCGCCGGATTCCGCGCTGCGCCGAGCCCGATATTGTGCGGAAAGAGCGTCGCGCCGACGATATTATTGTGGCCGTGGACCGCATCCGATCCCCACATCACGGGGATGCGCGGCAGCTTGCCGTTCGGGCGCATCGACGCGTCATAATAGGCGTCGGCCGCCGTCACCCACGCCGAGGCCGGGCCGAATTCGTCGCCGCCGGGCGACGAGCTGCCGCCGTTGAGGATCGAGCCGAGGTGATATTTTGCGACATCGTCGGGCGTTGTGCTGCCGATATCGCCCTGGATGATCTGGCCGACCTTTTGTTCGAGCGACATGGCGGCCAGGAGCGCGTCGATGCGCGCTTCGGCGGTCGCATCGGGGGCGTGGGCAACGATGGCGGGCCAGCGATCGGGACGCGCGATGCCCTCGTCCGCAGCGGCCGCTCCTGCCATCAGCGCCATCGCACCCATGAGCCACCCGCTTCGCTTCACCCGTCCACTCCCTCTTTTGGCCACTCGCTTTTTGGGACCGTTCACATATTCCTTTCCCTTTTGTCGCGATCCTGTCAATAAGGTTGTCAGACAACTTCGATATCGGGCCGAGAGGAAGATTATGCCGAAGATCGTGTCAGCGCGCGTCATGGTGACGAGTCCGGGGCGCAATTTCGTCACGCTGAAGATAGAATGCGACGACGGCACCACCGGCGTCGGCGACGCGACGCTCAATGGCCGCGAGCTCGCGGTCGCGAGCTATCTGTCCGACCATGTCGTCCCCTGCCTGATCGGGCGCGACGCGCACCGGATCGAGGATATCTGGCAATATCTCTACAAGGGCGCCTATTGGCGCCGCGGTCCCGTGACCATGAGCGCAATCGCTGCGGTCGACATGGCTTTGTGGGACATCAAGGGCAAGATTGCCGGACTGCCGGTGTACCAGCTGCTCGGCGGCGCATCGCGCGAAGGGTGCATGGTCTATGGCCATGCCAACGGCACCAGCATTGCCGATACGATCGAGGCGGCGCTCGATTATCAGCGACAGGGGTATAAGGCGATCCGCCTGCAATGCGGGGTGCCCGGCATGGCGTCGACCTATGGAGTCAGCAAGGACCGTTATTTCTACGAGCCCGCCGACGCCGATCTGCCGAGCGAGAATGTCTGGAACACCAGCAAATATCTGCGCGTCGTCCCCGAACTGTTCGCCGCCGCGCGCGAGGCGCTCGGCTGGGACGTTCATCTGCTCCACGACGTCCACCACCGGCTGACCCCGATCGAGGCGGCGCGGCTCGGCAAGGATCTCGAGCCGTACCGTCCCTTCTGGATCGAGGATGCGACCCCGGCCGAGGATCAGGACGCCTTCCGCCTGATCCGCCAGCACACCACGACGCCGCTCGCCGTCGGCGAGATTTTCTCGTCGGTGTGGGACTGCAAGGCGCTGATCGAGAACCGGCTGATCGATTATATTCGCGCGACCGTGCTCCACGCGGGCGGGATCACCCATATGCGCCAGATCGCCTCGCTCGCCGACCTGTACCAGATCCGCACCGGCTGCCACGGTGCGACCGACCTGTCGCCGGTGACGATGGCGGCGGCGCTGCACCTGGGGCTCGCAATACCCAATTTCGGAATACAGGAATATATGCGCCACACGCCCGAAACCGACGCGGTCTTTCCGCATGAATACAGCTTCGCCGATGGCATGCTCCATCCGGGCGACGCGCCCGGGCTCGGGGTCGATATCGACGAGGCGCTTGCCGAAACCTTTCCTTACGCCCGCGCCTATCTGCCGGTGAACCGGCTCGAGGACGGCACGATGTGGAGTTGGTGATGCGCGCGCTTCTCACCCTCACCCTCACCCTCGCGCTGCTTGCGGCACCGGCCGCGGCGCAGGATCATCGGCCGCTACGCCCCGCAACGGCGGAAGAACAGAAGGCGCGGGTGGCGGTGTCGATCGCCGATTATCGTTTTGACGACCTGCTCTGGGAAAACGACCGGATCGCGTTCCGTATCTATGGCCGCGCGCTGGAGGCGGCCGAACCGCCATCGTCGTCGGGGATCGACGCATGGGGCAAACGGGTGCGCTGGCCCTATATGGACCGGCAGCTTCGCACTGGCGACCAGCATGCCGACCATGGCGAGGGGATCGATTTCTATAATGTCGGCACCGGACGCGGGATCGGCGGGCTTGGCATCTGGCACGACAACAAGCTGTGGACCTCGCGCAACTATGTGCGGCCCGAAATCCTGCGTTCGGGCCCCGACGTCGCCGACTTCAGCGTCGATTACGAGCCATGGCCGGTCGATACCGTCCGTACGGTGCGCGAGACACGCCGCTTCACACTGCCCGCGGGGACGAACTTCACGAAGCTGACCTCGACAATCGGGTCGAGCAACGACGACGAACTGGTCGTCGGCATCGGCATTTCGAAACGGCCGGTCAACGGCGGCCAATCGGGCGAAGTGAAGAAAGACGGTACGGCCGCCCGCCTGACATGGTGGGGACCCGCCGATGGTGAAAAGGGGCGTATGGCGGCCGCGGTAATGGTCGATCCTGCCGCGTTCGCCGGCTTTGCCGAGGACGCCGACAATGTTCTGATCCTGGTCCGTGTGCAGCCGGACCGACCCTTTGTCTATTACAGCGGCGCGGCGTGGGATCGTGGCGGCGATTTCGCGACGAAGGGCGCGTGGCAGGCCTATGTCGATGCGCAGCGCCCCGACTTCCGTCCGGCCACGATGCGCTAGTCAGCGTAGCGGCACGATGATAGGCACCCGCATATGGCGGTAACCAAGGCGGCGTCACTGGCGGACGATCTCGTCCAGCGTTTCGAGGAACGGATCGAGTCGGGTGACATGCCACCCGGATCGCGCTTCCCGACTGAAAAGGCGATTACCGAGGATTTCGGCGTCAGCCGCACCGTCGTGCGCGAGGCCTATTCGCGGCTCGCCGCGCGCGGCCTGCTCGAATCGCGCCGGGGTTCGGGTGCCTATGTCCCCGACGGCGCGCAATACCGGGCGTTTCAGGTCACGGCCGAGGAGATCGGCGAGATCGACGATGTGCTGAAACTGCTCGAAATGCGTATGGGGTTCGAAGCCGAGATGGCCGACCTTGCGGCGCGCCGCCGAACCGGCGCCGATCTCGCCGAACTCCACCGCGCGCTCGCGGCGATGGAGGAAAGCACCGACGTCGACGCTTCGGTCACCGCCGACGCGGCGTTTCACGCGGCCATCGCCAGCGCGACGGGGAACCCCTATTTCCTCCGTTTCACCCAATTTCTCGGCGTCCGGCTCGTCCCGTCGCGGCGGCTGTATCTGCAGGGTGATGATCCGGTGCGCCATCAGCGCTACGCCCGCACGATCAACCGCGACCATGAGGCGATCGTCGCAGCGATCGAGGCCGGTGATCCCGCGGCTGCGCGCCGCGCCGCGCGACGTCACATCGAAAAATCGATCCTTCGTTACCGCACGCTCAAGGAGGGCGGGCACGGGCTGCTTGCCCGCTAGAATCCGGATCTAGGGCGCCGTTCCGCCGCCGAGCGCCTGATAGAGCGCGACATAAGCGGTGAGGCGGTCGGCGCGCAGCTGGATGAGCGCGAGATCGACTCCCAGCAAGGCACGCTGGGCATCGATCTGTTCGAGATAGGGCGAATAGCCGGCGCGATAGCGATTGGTCGCATGGCGCAACGCGTCGGCGACCGCGGTGCGCTGGGCGAGCAGCGCACGCTCCTGCGCGGTCAGCCGGTCGATTATCGCGAGCTGGTCCTCGACCTCGCGAAAGGCGGCGAGCACCGCGCGGCGATAGCCGAATGCCGCCTGATCGCGCTGCGCGGTCGCGGCATCGAACTGGCCCTGCAGCCGCCCGCCCTGGAACAGGGGGGCCAATATGCTGCCGCCGATCGACCAGATGCTGATCGGGTCGGGAAGCAGCGACGAGACCGACGCGCCCGCCGAAGCCGACAGGCGGACCTGCGGCAGGAATTGCGCCCGCGCGACGCGAAGATTCGCGTCGGTCGCGGCGAGCGCATATTCGGCCTGCGCAATGTCGGGACGGCGCCGCACGAGGTCCGACGGCAGGACATCGGGGACGACCGGCGGCGACAGCGCGTCGAAGTCGCGGCCGCGCGCGATCTCCGTGGGCATTTCGCCGACGAGCAGCGACAGCGCATTTTCCTGCCGCGCGATTGCGGCCTCGATCGCCGGAATCTGCTGTTCGGTCGCGCGATATTCGGCTTCGGCCTGCCGCAGCTCGAGCTGCGAGGTATAACCCGCTTCGGTACGGTCGCGTGCGATACGCAGCGCCTCGCCGCGCGATCCCAGCGTCTCGATCAGCAACTGGCGGCGGTCGTCGAGCGCAAGCAGGCTGATATAGCCGCTCGCGGTCGCCGCGCTGACCGACAGCGTCGCCGCCTCGCGC
>NZ_DATMST010000186.1:0-25587 GCF_035565275.1 Sphingopyxis sp. | reverse complement strand
GGGTGACTTCTTTTCGCTCATTGGTTCCTTGCCAGTATTTTCTGAAGAGCCTCGAGTTCCTTCGCAAGCGGATTGACGCCGCGGCGACGGTCGTAGAGCCAGCGGATGAACATGATCACAAAGGCGAATGCCGCCGCGGTTCCGATCACGAAGAACACGTCGTTGAATGCAAGGATCGCCGCTTCGCGAGCGGCCTCCTGCACGACCTGCGCACCCGCGGTCGCGCTGCGCAGCGCGGGGTCGGTCATATTGGCGCTCATGCTCGCGGCCAGCGCGCTCATCGCTTGCGCCACCGCCGGGTCGCTCGTCGACAGGCTGCCGCCCAGCGTCATCAGATGCGCCTTGGCGCGCAGCGTGTGGAAGGCCGAAAGCGCGCCGACCCCGGCGAGCCCGCCCAGCGTTTGCGACAGGTTGAACAGCGCGAGGAAGCTGATGACGTGCGACGGTCCCTTGGCAAGCGCGCGCACGAACCCCTCCATCAGCATCGGCCCCATGAAATAGACTGCGGCAAAGGCGAGCGCGGCTTGCGACAGGTAGAGATCGGCGGGGCGGGTCAGCAGGCCCGAGTGGGTATCGGCAAGCGCCGCCACCGCGATGACCGCGAGCGAGACGAGCGTTGGCCGGCGAAGATCGTTCGGATCGAGCCGCGCGACCGCAAGCAGCGCGCCGAACAGGGTCGCCAGGGCGAGGACCGCATAATAGGCGACGAGCTGGTCGTTCCCCATTCCCACGGCCGACAACAGCCCCGTCGCGCCGAAATTCTGTTCGGACAGGAGGACGCGGACGAAGGCGCCGGTCAGTGCGAATTTCAAAAGGTCGCTGCTGCTCATCCAGCGCGTGTGCAGCATCGGGTTGGCGCGGTTATGCTCGATCAGGAAGGCGATACCGATCAGCAGGATCGCCGCCGCAAGCGTCCCGCCGAGCCAGGGCGTTGTCCACCAGACGATCCGCCCCTGGACGAAAAAGGCGCAGAGCAGCCCGACGCCGACCGCGAGCAGCGGGAAGGTCACGAGGTCGAGCTTTCCGAACGACCGGATCGTCTCGCCTGGCGGAAGCTGCAGGATATTCACCAGCCCGACCGCAACGAGCGACAGCGCGAATTGCAGGATGAACAGGTTGGTGACGTCGCCGTCGGCGAGCAGCAGCGGCGATATCGCGCGCGCGAGCGGCAGCGCGACCTGACTGACCCCGATCGCAAGCAGCAGGCCGCCGATCCGCGCTTTGGCCGGCATGCCCTGCATCAGATAGAAGGCGGCGAGCGTCGAAAGCCCGCTCGCGGCGATCCCCGACACCCCGCGCGACACGAGTTCGAGCCGGTATCCGGCATCGAATAACTGCAGGAAATTGGCGAGGAGCAGCGCGAGCATCATCGCGCGAACGAAGCGCTGGATGCCGAATTCCTGCCGGACCTTGAACAACAATATGCTCATGCAGGCATTGGTCATGCTGTAGGTCGCGGTGACCCAGCCGGCCTCGACGGGCGTCAGGTCGAGATGCCCCTGGAGCGCGGTGATGTTCGCGAGCAGCAGGCCGTTCTGGAAGCCGCCGACGATCGCGAGATAGAGACCGATCAGCAAATAGCCCAGCTTGCGGCGCGAGGGGTGGTCGGGGTTCGCGGGCGACCCCGGCATGATCGGCCGCTCGTGCGGTTTGAAGACATAGCCGCCGACAGGAGGTGTCCGCTCAGCCATGGCGGATGTGCGGGGCGATGAGCGAGTCGTGGAGCGACTGGCGAAATGCCCTGTCGTCGGCGAGTGCGGGCACGAAGGTAACGATCCCGTCGCGCCGCACGACGCTGACCGCCACACCATAAGCGAAGGTCAGGAAAACAAGCTCGGGCATCGGCGCCGACACATGATCCGCCGCATGCGCGCGTTCGACGAATGGCATGAAATGATCGAGCACGGGGCGCGACATATGCGTGAACGCCCATTGCGACCGTTCGGCATTGCCGCCCGCATCGCGAAGAAAGAAGCGCGGGATCGCGTCGTCGTCGCAATTGATGTCGATCAGCACGTTCATTTGCTCCGCGAGGGCTATGCCGGGCGGCGTGGTTTCGCTTGCACCGCCCGCCGTCGTCAATCGAGCGAGCATAAGTGTGCCGATGCGTTCGACCACGGCTTTCCAGAGACCCATTTTCGACCCGAAGCGATAGGAAATCAGTGCCGCATCGACGCCCGCATCGGCGGCAATATCGCGAAGGCGCGCGGCGTCGAAGCCGCTCTCGGCAAAGCGTCGCAACGCGGCACGCCGGATTCGGTTTTCCGTGTCGTCATGATCGGCGGGCCGGCGCCCGCGGCGGGAATTGACTGGCACCGCTCGTGCTCCATCTCGTCGGCGGACTCGCCGTATCGCATATTTTCGCTAAACCCGATTTTCATTTAATTCAACGATTGTTGAATTAAATCGGCAGGAAGGCAGGTGGTGCGACAGGGCGAGCTCGGGCTTTTGAAGCCTGTCCAACCCGAAAAAAAATTGCCCGGCGGCAAAACGGGTTCAAAATGGGGCAACAGCGCGTTTTCAGAAGGTTTTTTGCATGATACCGCGATTTGCGAGATGCCGGCGCGGCAGCATGTCGGTGCTCGACCCAACTTGATTTCGACTCGTGATGCTCTATTCAAACCGCCGTGCAAGGCGACCCCGACAATTACATCAGTCTGCTGTCGGTCGCGCAGATTGAAACGTTGCGGCACGTTTACGAGCATAAAAATTCCAAGCAGATCGCGCGTCTGATGAACGTCTCGCCGCATACAGTGGACGAACGCGTGCGGCGCGTCCTGAAAAAACTCAATGTTTCAAACAGGATAGAGGCGGCGCGTATATTGGCGATTCACGGTGTCTTCGATCATGTTACCCCTTATCAGCCTTTGACATATCAATTGATCGACCTAGGCGAGGTTCCCAAGGCCGACGATGCCGAAACGGGGCGCAGTTCGTTTCGGCGACTTTTAGATATCGGTTCGCCATTTCCTACCGCGTCCCAGCCGGCCAACCGGCATGGGTTGATGGAAAGGATAATCTGGCCGATCCTCATCGCTTTCGCGACGATTTCGGCTTTTTTCGCCCTTTATTCGATCCTTGTCGGACTTGGTCGCGTTCTGACCTGATGTTCGAACGAATGCTGCGGGGGGGAACCGGTGGCATTCTTTTTCAAGGAAAAAGATAATGCTGAATGAACGAGTTTCCGCGGCGAAGAAGATCGCTGCCGACCTGCACCGGGCCGAAGATGCCATCGACGAAGCGATGATCCGCATTGCGCAGCTGGCGGCCACGCTGCCGACCGCGCGGCGCGAAACGAACATGTCGGCGATCGTCGGCCAGGAAGCGATGGCCAAGGTTGCGCATGCGCTGGCAGCCGCAGGCGAAGTCCGCCAGCTGCTGACCGATGCGCATCTTGCGCTGACGGTAACCCAGAAAGAGGTCGGCCTCGGCACGCGCATGTTCGGTGCTGGCGTCAAGCCCGCCGCGGCGAAGCTCGTCGATGAAGGCAGCAACGACATGTCGGTCGCCGCCCTGCCGCTTGCGCAGGCATCCTGATCATTCAATAAGGGTTGACTGCCACAATGTGGTCCGTGGCGATCTATTATATTGTGCTGTTCATTACGGTCGCCGTCGCTATCAGCCGCGGCGGTCCGTTCGAACGGTGGGCGGCCTATACCGCCCTGATCGCCTCGGTCCTCACCAGCGCCGTAACGCCTTTCCCGACCTGGACCGACATCGAAGTCAATATCTTCATCATCGACGTGCTCGTGCTGCTGAGCTTCTGGTTTATCACCTTGAAGACGCAGAGTTTCTGGCCTTACTGGATTACCGGGTGGCAATTGATCGCCATTTTCGCCCACATCCAGAAGATGATGTTTTCGGAGATAATGGCGCGGCCCTATTCGCTGCTGTCGGTCTATATATCGTACCCGATCCTGCTGTTGATCATCTATGCTTCGGGTTCATCCGGTCGGAAAAGGGAAGCGCAGGCCTAGTGTACGTGGCACCCTGGGGGTCGCATCACATGCAGCAATTTTCGAACCAAGAAGTTGCCGAGTTAAAGTCGCGTATCGATCAGATCCACGAGCTGCTCGCGAGCCGCGGCGAAGAATTGCCGCCAGCTCCGGTCCGCACGGATGAAGGTCGCGAAGCCGCCGCGCCGCGATCGGCGTTGCTCGACCAGTTGTCGTTCAGCATCCAGATGCGCCGCATGCGCCGCAGCCATTTCGGCAGCGCCGAGCTGACGGGGCCGGTCTGGGACATGATGCTCGACCTGATGCTCGCAGGCGCGCACGGCCGCGCGCTCAGCGCCAGCGATCTTGCGACCGGGGCGGGCGTTCCGCTGTCGTCGGGGCTTCGCATGATCAGCGCGCTCGAACGGTTGGGACTGGTTCAGCGCTCGATTGACGAGCGCGACCGCCGCCGCACGATCGTCCGCCTGACCGACAAGGGGACCGAGCGGATGGCGAGCTATTTCGAGAAAATCGGCATGGCCTGGCAGAGCAGCCGGAACCTCGCCGCCTGAGCGACGGGAGGGGTTCCCCGCCGACCCCCCGCTACTCGGTCATCGAGCGCATCATCCGGTCGACCTTGGCCATCGCCTCGCGCTTGATCTGACAGATGCGCGCGGCGCTGACGTCAAGGGTCAGGCCGATTTCGTGCAGGTTGAGTTCCTCGAAGAAATAAAGCTGCAGCACCATCTGCTCCCGGTCCGACAGGAGGCTGACGCACTGGCGCAATGCTCCCATCAAATCCTCCTGTTCGCATGTTTCGCCCGCGCCGAGGCTGTCGTCGGCGGCAAGAAAGGCGCCAACGTCGGTCAACTCGTCGAGCGAAGTCGAGCGTCCGTGCGTCGCATTGCGTTCAAGCGCGAAATAATCCTCTGCCGACATGTCCAGCGCCTCAGCCATTTCGGCAGAGGTCGGCGCACGCATCAACTGCTGTTCGAGCCCTCCCCGTGCTGCCTGCAGCCGCTTTGTTGCCACCATCGCCGATCGTCCGACATCGGCCTCACGGCGCAGCTGGTCGATCATTGCGCCGCGGATGCGGGTCGAGGCATAGGTGGCAAAGGCGAAGCCGCGCTCTTCATAATTGCGGCTTGCCTCGATCAGCGCGATCAGCCCGGTCTGGATCAGATCATCTAGTTCACTCGTCCGCGACACGCGCGAGAAAACCTGCCACGCGATCTTGCGCACCAGCGGCGAATATTCCTCGACCAGCGCCTCGACGCTTTCGCCATAGCCGTGCGGGCGGGTCATGCGGCCGCCGGACGCGACAAATTGCTCGGCGGGCTCAATTCTCATGTGGTTGGTCCTCCATGTGGGCGTCGGGCCCGGTCGCGAGGCGCGGTACTTCGGCGCCGATCGTCGCGACGATTTCGGTCTGCTTGGTCGCGGGAATCTCGAGGTAGGAGATCACCGCGACATCGGAGAAAGTGGCGCGCACGAGCCGCGAGAGCGCCGAGCGGCAGATCGGCGACGCGACGAGCGCGAAGCTGCGCGTCTGGAGCAGCAGCGGTTCGACTGCCTGACCGACCTGTTCGATGATTTTCATCGCCATGCCATGCTCGAACGGCCATTCGGCGCCCGGATTGGCGCGCACCGCCTGGTTGAGCAATATTTCGATTTCGGGGCTGAAGGTGACGACGGGCAATGGCATGCGGCTCGGCACGATCGTCTGGACGATCAGCGCGCCGATGCGCTGGCGTACTGCCTCGATGAGGTCGATCTCGCCCAGCTGCTGTCCCGACAACGTGACCATCGCCTCGGCGATCTTGCGGAAGTCGCGTAGCGGCACGCGCTCGACGAGCAGCGATTTGCACAGGCTCGCGACGCGCGGCAGAGCATAACCCTGGGGCGAGAGATTCTGCGCAAGTTGCGGATAATGCGCTTTCAGATTGTCGATCAGCGCCTGCGCGTCGTCGATGCCGAACAGTTCGGCCGCGGACGCGACGATGCTGTTGTTGAGGTGCGTCGCGACGACAGTGGCGGGATCGACGACGGTATAGCCCGCAGCGATCGCGTCATTCTGTGTCGCCTTCGGGATCCACAGCGCGTCGAGGCCGAAGGTCGGATCCTTGCAGGGCCGTCCGGTCACCTTGGTGACGAGATCGCCCGAATCGAGCGCGAGCATCTCGTTGGGGAACACCTCGTCCTCCCCGACGATCACTCCGGCGATCGAGATGCGATAGACGTTGCCGGGCAGCGACAGATCGTCGCTGACCTTCACCGGCGGGACAACAAAGCCGAGTTCCTTCGACAACTGCCGGCGAATTCCGGTGATGCGGGTCATCAGCGGCGAACCCTTGCGCTCGTCGACGAGGGTGACGAGCGCATAGCCGATTTCGAGTTGGCACGCGCTTGCGTCGCTCACATCGGCCCATTCGATCAGCGACGGATCGGGCGCAGGTGCGGCGGGCTCAGGCAGGTCGGCGACCGCGGCCGCGGTGCGGCGGAGTTGCCAGCCGATGCCGAAGGACAGCGCAGCGGCAGGCAGGATCAGCATTTGCGGCATCGAGGGAACAAGGCCGAGGATGAAGAGGATGCCGCCGACCGCCATCCAGACCGGGGGCGCGGAGAACTGGCTGCTGATCTGGCCGCTGAGGTCGAACGGCGATGCGACGCGGGTGACGATCGCCGCTGCGGCGATCGACAGCAGCAGCGCAGGAATCTGCGCGACGAGCGCGTCACCGATCGCGAGCGTGACATAATTGCTGCCGGCTTCCGAAAAGCTGAGGCCATGGCTGAAGATGCCAAGAATCAGCCCGCCGACGATATTGACGAACAGGATCAGGAGGCCCGCGATCGCGTCGCCCTTCACGAACTTCGAGGCGCCGTCCATCGAGCCATAGAAATCGGCTTCGGTCGCGACTTCGACGCGGCGTTGCTTGGCTTCTTCGGGGCTCAGCAGCCCGGCGTTGAGATCGGCGTCGATCGCCATCTGCTTGCCCGGCAAGGCATCGAGGGTGAAGCGTGCCGACACTTCGGACACGCGCCCCGCGCCCTTTGTGATGACGACCATATTGATGATCATCAGTACGAAAAAGACGAACAGGCCGACGACATAGTCGCCGCCGATCAGCACCTGCCCAAACGCTTCGATGACATGCCCCGCAGCGGCGGTGCCTTCGTGGCCATGGACGAGCACGACGCGCGTCGAGGCGACGTTGAGCGCGAGGCGGAACAATGTCGCGAGGAGCAGCACGGTCGGGAAGGAGGAAAAGTCGAGCGGCTTGGCTGCCGACAGCGCGACCATCAGGATCGCGAGGCTGATCATGATATTGGCGACGAAGCTGATGTCGAGGATCAGCGGCGAAACCGGGATCACCATCAGGCCGACGAGGATCAGCATCCCGACAGGGAGCGCCGACGCGCCGGCGATCCGGCCGATGCTGCCAAGATTGAGACCGACGGTCATGCCGCGCCTCCCGAAAGCGAAGCGAGCCGCCGATAGGCATCGGCGGCAAAGCCCATCGAGAGCTTTTTGGGCATAGGCTGGATATCCATCATCTGAAGCGGCGGGCGTCCGCCACCGCCACCGCCCGCAAGGCCGCTCGAACTGCTCGCCTGCGCGTGCCAGCCGGTGGGGGCGTAGAGCTTGATATTTTCGGTCTTTCCGCCCTCTTCGAGCTTCACGCGAAAGCGTTCGCGGATATCCGCAAGACTGCGCATGCTGCCGTCGGGGGCATAGAATACCGAGCGATTGGCGGCCGCCGCCTCGGGCATCATCGTTGCGCCGGGCTGGTCGGGGTTGGCTTCGAGCGCGGTAAGAAATTTGGCGGCGCCGCCCGATCCGAGAAAATGCGCGAGATAGAGGTCGACCGGTTCAGCCGCGCGGCCGATGCGGCTTTCGATATAGTCGCGATTGTCGCCGGTCAGCGCCGCGGCCATGTTCGATGATGCCGTCGGATCGTCGCGCAGATCGAGGATCTGTTGGCGGAGCACCGGGTCGGCCACCGACAGCCGGCCCGACGCATCGCGGCCGATTGCGTCAGCCGCCCAGGCGAGTCCGTGGTTCGCGCCGTGGCGGTCGAGCGTTGCGAGCCACGTTTGTCTGGTGAACTGATAGAGTCCGCGCGCCGACGAGGTCGGTGCTTTCGCGGTCGGATTATAGCCGCTCTCGACGCGTGCGACGTCGAACAGATAGTCGAAATCGATTCCCGATCGTGTCGACGCATTTTGTACCGCATCCAACACGGGAGCGGCGATGTGGGTCGAGCCCCGGGGATTATTGATTGCGTTCATGGCTTGTGGTTCCGCTGGTTCGGCAGACCAAAAGCAATCATCGTGCCATTTAAGGTAAGTGGCTGTAATTCATATAGGGATCAGTAGTTTAGTGCGGCGCCTCGATGATGGGTGCCGCGGATCTCATGACTTCTGTCAATCCTCTGACGCGTCCAGTCCTTGAGGATGTTGACGCGGATCGCGGCCGCTTCGAGCTGGCCGAGCGTCTTTCCGATCAGCGCGCGCGCGCGATGCTCGCTGCCGGGCGGGATGCTGGCGCCGCGAAACAGGATTACTGCGGTTGCCAGCTCTTCGGTCGCGGCGATGATCGCGCCAGCGTCGTGTCCGTCGAGCGCGCCGACCAGTGCGTCGAGCCGCGTCTGCACCTCGTCGAGCATCATTCGGCCCCGCTGTGGAAATCGAGCATTGCGCTTGCGATGATCGCGGGGTGGACGCCATAGCTGCCGCTGGCGATCGCGGCTCGCAAGGTGGCAACGCGTGCGACGTCGACAGGCGGTGACATGTCAGCGAGGCTACCCGCGAGACGCGACAGGCGCGCGGTCGGCAGATTGTCCTGTGCCGGCTGGATCTGCGGCGCGGCGGACAACGACGCGGTCGCATCGCTGGCGACCTTGCGCAGCGGGCCGGTGCGGCCGATACCGCCGACTGCTCCGATCTTGCTGTCACCCGACATAATTGCCTCCATCCGGTGCCGTCAGAAAAGTGACGGCGCGGTTCACGAAGGCTTTAACGGACGTCGACGCGAGCGATTAAGCCGGCGTGCCCGAAAAAAGACAAAAGAAAAGCCCGGCGCCGTCGAAAAGCCGACAGCTCCGGGCCCCTGGAGGATGAAGTGAAAGAAAAGCGGGCGTCAATCGGCGATGCGCGCGCGGCCCGGACCGGTGACCGTCGCGCTGAGCGTCGATTTCGCGTCGTTGCCGCGCAAGGCAATCGTCTCACCGACGCGGCCGTCTTCGGTCGCCACCGCGGCGTAGGCGATTGAAAAGCTTTGGGTGTCGATCGTCACGCGGACATTGTCGCCGCGACGGACAACGGGCGCGCCTGCCACGGGTCTGGCGAAGCTCGCCGCCGCGGGGGTTGCATCTGCGGCGGGTCCGGTCATCGGAACGCGCAGGCGCCAGCCTAGCGAGGCGCAGCGCACCGCAAGCGTGTGCGCATCGATCGCGGTCACCGATGCCTGTTCGGGGCAGCGCTCGAGCTTAATCCGGCGATCGACGGGGGTCGCCGTGCGTCCGAGCGCGTTGGCGACCATGCCGGTCAGCGCGTCGATCGCCTGCCAATCCTCGGTGGCCTGCTGCGCGGAGGCGGGGAGGGCGGGAATGAGCGCGCATGCGGCAAGGCCGGCGAGATATTTGCGGGACAAGATCCATCTCCTTGGGGTCCAGAATGGTTGCCGGATATTTTGCAGGAAGCGTGCCAGTCGCGGTTTGGCGCGCGGTTGCGCGCGGTCCAGCGCGATGTCGTCGGTTTTTTGACGAGGGTGATGAACAAGCTTGCCGCATCCCGGTCAATGTACTGAAAACAAGATAAAATTTGCTTTTGGCACGGTGATTGCATCATGCCCTGTGTTTCCGCGCGTCTGCGCCGGCGAAGACCGGCCCGGATCAGCGGTGAGAAGCCTGTCGCCGGTGTCGGCAAATGAAGGAACGGGATGATGGCATCCGAGAAACTCTTTGGTCTGCACGCGACAGCGCTCCAGCTGCGCAGCCAGCGGATGATGATGCTTGCGTCGAACATCGCGAACGCCGCGACGCCGAATTACAAGGCGCGCGACATCGATTTCGCCAAGGCGCTCGATCTGGCGCAGCAAGGCGCGTCGACCGAAGGCGCGGTAGCGTATCGCGTCCCGGTCCAATCGTCGCTCGACGGCAACACCGTCGAGATGGCGACCGAGCAGACCGCCTATGCCGAAAACGCGCTCGCCTACCGGTCGAGCCTGTCTTTCCTCACGGGACGCATCAACACGCTGACCCGCGCGATCAAGGGCGAATGACGATGAACGGCAACTTCTCCGTCTTCGACATCAGCGGCCGCGCGATGTCGGCGCAGCTCGTCCGCCTGAACACCACCGCGTCGAACCTCGCAAACGCCAGAACGGTGGCGGGCAGCGAAGCCGGCGCCTTCCGGTCGCTCAAGCCCGTGTTCCGCACCGTGATGGACGGCCATGGCCGCGCGACGGTCCAGATCGATCAGGTCACGACCTCGAAAATGGCGCCTTCGAAACGCCACGATCCGTCGAACCCGTTGGCCGATCAGGACGGCAACGTCTGGGAAGCCGCGGTCGATAGCGCCGCCGAACTGGTCGAGATGGTCGAGACCGCGCGCCAGTATCAGAACAATGTCCAGGTCCTCGAAACCGCGAAGGGCCTGATCAACGAAACCCTCAGGATGGGACAGTAAGATGAGCGTCAACAGCATCACCAACAACAACCCCGTGATCCACCCCAAAGGCACCAGCCAGCAGATGGATCAGGGCGATTTCCTTCGTCTGATGACCGCGCAGCTGTCGCAGCAGGATCCGTTCAACCCGGTCGATAACCAGCAGATGGTCGCGCAGATGGCGCAATTCTCGAGCCTCGCCGGGATCAGCGAAACGAACACGGTGCTCGCAAAGATTTCGGAGCAGCTCACGGCGCAGACCCAGCTGCTCAAGGACATCAAGGCCGCCACTCCGGCGCCCGCCCCCACCACGCAGGAAGGATAATCCATGTCATTCTATACTTCGCTTTCGGGTCTCAAAGCCTCGCAGACCGACATGTCGGTCATCTCGAACAATATCGCCAACGCCGGCTCGGTCGGCTTCAAGCGCAGCAAGGCGCAGTTCGGCGATATCTTTGCCTCGTCGCCGACGCAGTCGACGAAGACGATCGCGGGCCAGGGCACACGCCTTAACGGCATCACCCAGCAGTTCACGCAGGGTTCGTACGAAGCGAGCGAAAAGACGCTCGACCTCGCGATCGTCGGCGAGGGCCTGTTCATCGTGAAGGGCAATCCGCCGACCGAGGCGATCACCTATACGCGCAACGGTTCGTTCGAACCGACGCCCGACGGCTATGTCATCGATACGACCGGTTCGAAGCTGCAGCTCCTCCCCGTCGATGCCGATGGCAATGTCACCAACAACACGCTCGCCGGCGCCTTTGATCTTCGGCTGCCCGACGGCGCACCGACCGATCCGACCTCGGCGCTGGTCAATGTGTCCATCGGGCTCGACGGCCTCGTCACCGCGACCTTTGCAAACGGCGAGGACCAGATGCTCGGCAAGGTCGCGATGGCGACTTTTCCGACCATGTCGGGCCTGCGTCCGACCGGCGACGCGCACTGGCAGTCGACGGGCGAAAGCGGCCCGCCAAGGATCGATGGCCCGACCAACGGTTCGATGGGCGCGGTCCGCTCGGGCGCGCTTGAGCGCTCGAACGTCGATATCACCGAGGAACTGGTGATGCTGATGTCGGCGCAGCGCAATTTCCAGGCGAACGCCAAGGCGATCGAGGGCGCGTCGCAGCTGACCCAGACGATCATCGGCCTGCGCTGACCGTCCGCGATTAACCGACTGCCGGGAGCCTCCGCATGGACCGCCTCATCTACACCAGCCTTACCGCGATGCGGGGCAGCATGTCCCGGCAGACCGCGATCGCCAACAATCTGGCGAACGCGCAGACGCCGGGTTTCCGCGCCGACATGGCGGAGGCGCAGTCGCTGTGGCTCAATGGCAGCGGCGCGAATGCGCGCGCCATGTCGTCGGAAGAGGTGATCGGCGCCGACATGCGCGCCGGCACCGTCACCGCGACGGGCCGCGACCTCGATGTCGCGATGGAGGGCGATGCCTTGCTCGTGGTGCAGGCGCCTGACGGCGCCGAAGCCTATACGCGGCGCGGCGACCTGCAGATCGCGGCCAGCGGGCTGCTCACCACCGGAGACGGTCATCCCGTCCAGGGCGGGCAGGGACCGATCACGATCCCCCCGGCCGATTCGATCCGGATCGATACCGACGGCCGCGTCTGGATCGTCCCCACCGGCGGCGATCCCGAAAATCCCCAGGAGGTCGACCGGCTGCGGCTGGCGACCCCGACCGGATCGGACATCGTCAAGGGGCTCGACGGCCTGTTCCGCGTGAAGGGCGACGGCATCCTGCCCGACGACCCCGAAGCACGGCTCGTGACGCGTTCGATCGAGGGATCGAACGTCGCGGCGACCACCGCGCTTGTCGAGATGATCGAGGCGAGCCGCAGCTGGGACACGCAATTGAAGATGGTGAGCGATGCGCGCGACATGGACAGCGCGACCGCGAACCTGATGCAGCTTCCCCGATAAGGAGATTTTGAGATGAGCTTCGGTGCCCTGCACGTCGCACGAACCGGTCTGGATGCCCAAGGCTTCCGGATGCAGGTGATTGCCAACAACCTCGCCAACGTGAACACCACGGGCTTCAAGCGCGACCGCGCGAGCTTCGAAACGCTGAGCTATCAGATGATGACCGCGCCGGGCGCGCAGTCGTCGGCAGAAAACCGCTATGCGACCGGGCTCAATCTCGGCACCGGCGTTGCGCTTAACGGCACCGCGCGCATCGACACGCAGGGCACGTTTGCCACCACCGGCAACGGGCTCGACGTCGCGATCGATGGCGCCGGATATTTCCAGGTCGAAATGCCCGACGGGCGCACCGCTTATACGCGCGCGGGCAATTTCGGCCGCGCTCCCGACGGCACGATCGTGACGTCGGACGGCAAGCCGGTCACCCCCGCGATCCAGATTCCCGAAGATGCGACCAATGTGTCGATCGGGGCCGACGGCACCGTGTCGGCGACCGGCGCCGACGGGACGCTGACCGAACTCGGCCGGATCGAGATCGCGCGCTTCGCCAATCCGGCGGGCTTGCAGGCGATCGGCGGCAACATGCTCGTTGAAACGCTCGCCTCGGGCGCGCCGCAGGTCGGCGCCGCGGGCGAGGAAGGACGTGGCAGCCTGCGCGGCGGGATGCTCGAGGGATCGAACGTCAATGTCGTCGAGGAACTGGTCGACATGATCGAGACGCAGCGCGCCTACGAGGTCAATTCGAAGATGATCCAGGCCACCGACGAGATGATGAAAAATGCCTCGCAGACTCTCTGATCTGGTCCTGATCGCGCTTGTGCTTGCGCCGGTTCCGGCGTTCGCGAAAGACAAGATTGCGCCCGACGCCTTTTCGGTGTCGATGCCGATGCCGCCGGCACCGCCGCCGGCGAACGGCTCGATCTTCCAGGGCGGTTATGTACCGCTCACTTCGGGCGGTCGCGCGGGCAATATCGGCGACATCATTACGATCCAGCTCGTCGAGCGCACCGCTGCGACGAAAAGCAACGCCGCGGGCACCCAGCGCGATGGCAGCATCGGCCTGACGCCGCCGACCACCGGGCCGCTATCGCTGTTCAATCCCAGCGACGTCGCCGCCGGTGGCGGCCAGCAGTTCAAGGGCAAGGGCGACGCATCGCAGTCGAACGCGCTGTCGGGCGAGGTCAGCGTGACCGTCGCCGCCGTGTATCCCAACGGGACGATGCTGGTGAAGGGCGAAAAGCTGCTCACGCTCAACCGCGGCGACGAACGCGTCCAGATTTCGGGTATCGTCCGCGCGATCGATATCAGTCCCGACAACCGCATCCTGTCGACCCGGGTCGCGAACGCGAACATCCGGTACGTCGGCAAGGGCGAGATCGCTCGCGCGAGCCAGCAAGGCTGGCTGCAGCGCTTCTTCGCCATCATCAGCCCGTTCTAACAGAGGAATATGAAGTGACCCAGCGTCCGACCCTGTTCACCCTTATCGCGCTCATGCTCGCCAGCCTTGCCTTTGCTGCGCCGGCGCAGGCCGAGCGCATCAAGGACATGGGCCAGTTCCAGGGCCTGCGTGCCAACCAGCTCACGGGGTACGGGCTTGTGGTCGGGCTCGCGGGCACCGGCGACGACAGCCTCGACTATTCGACGCTGGGCATGAGGGGCGCGGTGTCGCGCTTCGGCCTGACGTTGCCCCCCGGAGTCAATCCGGCGCTGAAAAATGCCGCGGCGGTGATGATCACCGCCGAACTGCCGCCTTTCGCGAAGCCGGGTCAGCGTCTTGACGTCACCGTGTCGGCGATCGGCAAGGCGAAGAGCCTGCGCGGCGGCACGCTCGTGCTTGCGCCGCTCTATGGCGCCGACGGCCAGATCTATGCGATGGTGCAGGGCAACCTCGTCATCGGCGGGCTCGGCGTTGCTGCTGCCGACGGGTCGAAGCTGACCGTCAATATCCCGTCGAGCGGCCGTATCGCGGGTGGTGCTACGGTCGAACGCTCGGTCGATACCGGCTTCGCCACTGCGAGCTACCTGACCTTCAACCTCCATCAGTTCGATGCGACCAATGCCAAACGCGTGACCGATGCGATCAACGCCGCGCTTCCCGGCAGCGCGTCGATGCTCGACGGCGCCAGCATCGCGATCCGCGCTGCGGGCAACGGCGACGAGCGGATGCGGCTGATGTCGCAGATCGAGAATCTCGGCGTCCAGCGCTCGGAGCCGCCAGCGAAGGTTATCGTCAATGCACGCACCGGTACCGTCGTCATCAACGGCGCGGTTCGCGTCGGCACTGCGGCGGTGACGCAGGGCAAGCTCAGCGTCTCGGTCAAGGAATCGCCAATGGTGGTGCAGCCCGCACCGTTCAGCCGCGGCGAGACTGCCGTCGAACAGTCGAGCGATATCCAGGTCGACGAGCAATATACCCCGGTGATGCTCGTCAAGCCGACCGCTTCGCTTTCCGAACTCGTCGATGCGATCAATCGCATGGGCGTTCCCCCCGGCGACCTCGTCGCCATCCTTGAGGCGCTGAGCCAGGCCGGCGCGCTCACAGCGGAACTGGTGATCATATGACGACGCCCATCTCTTCGGTATCGGCGGCGCCGACTCCCGCAGCTGCAGGCGGCGGCGACGGCGGGCTGCGCAAGGCGGCCGAGGCTTTCGAAGCCGTGATCCTGCGCCAGCTGATGGCCTCGATGCGACAGGCAAAGCTTGGCGACGATATCTTCGGGTCGAGCGCGACCGACAATTTTCGCGAAATGGCTGACGCACGCACCGCCGATTCGCTCGCCGCAATGCGTCAGTTCGGGATCGCCGACATGGTCGAGCGGCAGCTTGGCGGCCGCACGAGCAGTCTGGTCGGCCGTCTGGTCGGAGGCGTGCAATGAGCGACCTGCTCGGCATCGGCTATAGCGGACTCAAGGCCTATTCGCGTGCGCTCTCGACGATTGGCGACAATATCGCCAACGCGCAGACGCCGGGATATGCCCGCCGCCGGCTTGAGATGATGGAGGCCGTCGGTGGCGGCAATTCGATCTTCTATCGCGGCAATACCAATCCCGGTGGCGTCGATATCCGCGGCATCGACCGGTCGGTCGATAAATGGCTGATCGAGGATTCGCGCATCACCTCCGGCGATGCCGAACGGTCGTCGACGAAACTCGGCTGGCTCGATAAGGTCGAAGGCGCGTTGAGCGACGAAACCAACGGTATCAAGACCGGCCTCACAAAGCTCTACACCACCGCCGACCAGCTGACCTCTGATCCCTCGAACCGGACGCTGCGTGCCCAGTTCCTGCAGTCGGTCGACGACATTGCATCGGGTTTCCGCACCGCCGCGGACCAGCTCGACAAGATGGGCGACGGGATCGAGGGTGCGGCCGCAAGCGAGGTCGACCAGTTCAACGCCGACCTCACCGCGCTCGAACAGATCAACGTCGGGCTGCGCAAGTCGCGGCCAGGATCGACGAACGAGGCCAGTCTGCTCGACGAACGCGACCGGCTGCTCGACAAATTGTCGTCGCAGGCAGGGGTGAGCGCAAGTTTCGACAATAATGGCGCGGTGACGCTGCGCGCCTCCGGATCGGGCGATCTGCTCGTCGGCGGCGGCGTCGTGAATCCGATCGAGGTCACCGCGGCCGCCGACGGGCGGCTATCGTACAGCGTCGGCGGGTCTCCGCTCGCGATCTCGACCGGCTCGCTCGCGGGTCTCGCCGAGGGCGCGAATCATGTTGCTGACCAGCGTGTCGCGCTCGACACAATGGCGACCGACTTTGCGAGCCAGCTCAATGCCGCGCACCAGGCCGGCACCGATGCCAATGGCAATCCGGGTCAGCTGCTGTTCACCGGCGCGAGCGCCGCGACGCTGACCGCCGCGGCGCTCGCGCCCGACGAGGTTGCGGTGGCCGACGCATCGGGCAGCAATGGCAACATGCTCGCCTTTGGCACGATGCGCGGGGCGAACGACCCCGAAGCGCGCTGGTCGGGCCATCTTGCGACGCAGGCGCAGGCGGTAGCCTCGTCGCGCGCGCAGGATGCTGCCGCGGCAACGCGCGCCGATGCATCGGCGGCGGCGCGGGACGGGGTCAGCCAGGTCGACCTCGACACCGAAGCCGCTGAATTGTTGCGCTTCCAACAGGCGTATTCGGCTGCCGCGCGTACGATCCAGGTCGCGCGCGAAACGATGCAGACGCTGCTCAGCTCGCTCTAAGGAAAGGTCACGACCATGATCAACGCCGTAGGCAACCGCATGACGCGTGAAATCGCGCGGCAGCAGAAACTGGCCGAACAGCTCGAGCGGACCCAGATCCAGATTTCGGGCGGCAAGAAGCTCCTGCGCATGTCCGACGACCCGGTCGCGGCGCGGCGGATCGCGACGATCGGCACGACACAGGCGAGCATGACCGCCTGGTCGGCGAACATCAATTCGGCCTCGGCGCTCGTGTCGCAGGCCGACGGCGTGATGAAGTCGGTCAGCAATCTGATGACGCGCGCGCGCGAACTCACGCTCGCCGCGACGAGCGACACGACGAACCCTGCCGACCGTGCGACGATCGCCGCAGAACTCGGGACGATCGCCGACGAGCTCGATGCACTTGCCGCGATGCGCGATTCGAACGGCGACCCCGTGTTCGCGGCCGGCGCCGCGCGCGTGATGCGCTTCGATTCCGACGTGACCTTCGCGCCGGTTCCGTCGGCCGCCGACGTTTTCGTGGTTGGCGGAAACAGCTTGTCGACAGGTATCCGCGATGCCGCGGCGGCGGTCACGGCGGGCGACAAGGCCGGTATGAACGCATCGCTGGGAATTCTAGCCACCGCTATCGATCATGTCGCTGACAAACATGCGGAAATCGGCCTTTCTGGCGGGCGGCTCGATCGTATCGGCGACGGACTTGCGGCACGGGGGATCACGCTCAAGGACGAGCGTTCGGCGGTCGAGGACACCGATCTCGATGTCGCGATCGCGCAGCTCAACGCGCAGGACCTGACGCTGAGGGCGGCGCAGGCGGCCTTTGCAAAGATCAACCGTCAGACCTTGTTCGATATTTTGAGCTGACGGCCCTCAATATCGCGGCGCTGCTGCCGTTAATCATCGAGACGTCTTCGAATTGTGCGGGCCGTGTGCCCCGATGGAGTAGCCCTGAATGTTTCCCGTTGTCGGCATCATCGTTCTGATCCTGCTGGTCTTCGGTGGCTTTGCGCTGACGGGCGGCAATCTGGGGCCCGTCATGCACGCGCTGCCGCACGAGATGCTGATCATCGGCGGCGCCGCGCTCGGTTCGCTGATCATCGGCAATTCGGGCGCCGACCTGAAGGCGCTCGGCGGTGGGCTTGGCAAGGTGTTCAAGGGACCGAAATACAAGAAGCAGGACTATCTCGACTGCATCCTGCTGGTCTCGACCCTGATGAAGATGATGCGGACCGAAGGCCCCGTTGCGGTCGAGCCGCATATCGAGGATCCGAAAAACTCGACGATCTTCCAGCAATATCCCAAGCTTCTGAAGGACGACACGCTCGTCCACCTGATCTGCGACACGCTGCGCCTCGTCGTTGTGTCGTCGGGCACGCTCGACCCGCACGCGGTCGAAGAGGTGATGGATAATGCGCTGAAGAGCCATAATCATCACTCGATGAAACCTGCTGAAGGCTTGCAAAGCCTTGCCGACGCGCTGCCCGCGCTCGGTATTGTCGCGGCGGTGCTCGGCGTGGTGAAAACCATGGGCTCGATCGACAAGCCGCCTGCGATCCTCGGCGCGATGATCGGGTCAGCGCTCGTTGGCACCTTTCTTGGCGTGTTGCTGGCCTATGGTCTCGTCGGCCCCTTCGCAACACGCGCCAAGACCGTGATCGAAAGCGACAATGCCATCTATCATACGGTCAAGCAGCTGATCATCGCTTCGCTTCACGGTCATCCGCAGCCGCTGGTGATCGAGGCGGCGCGGTCGGGCGTCGATCATCACAACCAGCCGAGCTTCGCGGAAGTCTTTGACGGCATGCGGGGCCGCTGATGGCCGCGCGTCCGAATACCCCGCCGCGCCCGATCATCGTCAAGAAGGTGATCCAGGAGGCGCATGGCGGCCACCATGGCGGTGCGTGGAAGGTAGCATATGCCGACTTCGTTACCGCGATGATGGCCTTCTTCCTGTTGATGTGGCTCCTTGGCGCGACGAACGAGAAGCAGCGCAAGGCGCTTGCCGACTATTTCGCGCCGACGATTGTCCAGACGAAAACCGACACGGCGGGATCGACCGGTCTGTTCGGTGGCGACTCGCTCGTCGCGGCGGACCGCTACCCGCACGGGGCGGCGCAGACCGGTACGCGCGCCATGACCATTCCGCGCGACGCCGTGGGGGGACCGAGAGAGGCGTCAGGACGCGAAAGCGAGGCCGAATCGAAGAAGTTCAGCCTGCTCGCCCAGACGCTGAAGGAACGGATCCAGGCCAAAAGCGAAACCAGGCGCCTCGCGCAGAATATGACCTTCACTCAAACCGCCGAAGGTCTTCGCATCGACGTTGTCGACGATGCCGATTTCTCGATGTTCGCGCTCGGCACGAGCCAGCTCACCCCGGCGGGTGCGCGGCTTTTCGGCGAAATTGCGAAACCGATCTCCGGGGTGCCCAACCAAGTCATGGTCCGCGGTCATACCGACGCCGCCCCTTGGTCGGCCAAGGCCGGCACGAACAACTGGCGCCTGTCGGTCGACCGGGCCGAGGTCACGCGCCATTACCTGGAGTTCCGCGGCGTCGCTTCGGAACGCTTTTCGCGCATCGAGGGAGTGGCGGATCGCGAGCCCTATGTTCCCGCTGACCGATTCGATCCCCGCAATCGCCGCATCTCGATCACGCTTGGCTGGCGATCGGCCGGTGACAATTAGTGCCAGTTTGGCAGCATATTGGATCCTTAACTACGAGATTGCAGCGTCATTACTTCCATTTTGGCAATAACCATTTGTTTTTAATGAGTTAACTGCCGGTCGCTAATCCTTTGTTTACCACTTTCGTCAATTTCCGGGTTCATCGAAAGGGCGCCGATCGGGGGGCGCGGTGGAGACTGAAATGACTGCGGGCCAGAACAGCAACACAGCGCTTGAAACGCTGATTATCGGGAGCAGCCCGGCCGCCGTGCACCTGCGCGACATGATCCGCCGCGTGGCGCGATCGAACGCCTCGGTCATGCTCTGCGGCCCTTCGGGATCGGGCAAGGAACTCGTCGCCCGCGCCATCCATGACGAAGGTGTCCGGTCGGCCAAGCCTTTTGCCGCGATCAACTGCGGCGCGATCCCGGGCGAACTCATCGAATCCGAATTGTTCGGGCATGAAAAGGGCAGCTTTACCGGCGCCCATACCCGGCGCATCGGCCATTTCGAAGCGACCGAGGGCGGCACGATCTTCCTCGACGAAATCGGCGACATGCGTTTCGACATGCAGGTCAAGCTGCTCCGCGTGCTCGAGGACCGGACGATCGTCCGCGTCGGCAGCAGCGATGTGCGCAATATCGACGTCCGCGTGATTTCGGCCACCCATCAGGATCTCGACAGCGCGATCGCCGACGGCAAATTCCGTGAAGACCTGTTCTTCCGGCTCGGCGTGGTTGTGTTGCAGGTCCCCAGTCTCGCCGACCGCGTCGAGGATATTCCGGCACTGATCCGCCATTTCCAGCGCAAGATGCCCGCCGACGCCAAATGCCGTTTTGACAACGGAGCAATGGCGCTGCTGATGCAGCACGGTTGGCCGGGCAACGTGCGCGAACTGCGTAACTTCGTCGAACGCGCCAGCGTGCTCCACAGCGGCGAGACACTCGGCGCCGATGACGTCGCCATGCTTTTGAACCCTACCGCTGCGCTTGCGCCGCGACGGGCCGCTCCGGTCAGTCCCGTACTGGTCCCTGTCAACGAGGACGCGCTGGCGGCTCCGGCTGCGCAGCACGCCAAGGCTCCGGCACCGGGCCGTCCAATCGACCTAAAGCGCGAGATCGAGACGATCGAGCTCGAACAGATCCACGTTGCCCTCGACCTTGCCGACGGCATCATTTCCGAAGCGGCACGCCTGCTGACGCTGAAACGCACCACGCTCATCGAAAAGATGCGCAAATATGGCGTTCACCAGCAGGCCGCCTGACCGCCGCAAGACGACACGCGAGTTTCAGCACCAGCTGAAAAAGGGGGCTCTGGTCCGCCCCTGCCACCACCCGGCCGCCCGTCCCCACCTAGGGCGGCCGGGTACCCGACGCGCTTCTTCGATCGAAACGACACCGGCCCGCCTCTCGCCAGAGAAGCGGGCCGGTGTCGTTTCCGCGTCAGCGGAGAAATGGTCTAGCGAAGTTGCCGCCAGGCGGCGCTGATCGTCAAAATTCCGTCGAGAAGCTCGGTGAGCGCTTCCGCGCTGTTCGCTGCGACCGCATCGTCGAGCTTGCGGCGCATGCTGCGATAGACGCGCGACAGCGCGGTTGCGACGTCGCCGCCCTTGTCGCGGTCGAGATTGACGTCGAGGCCGATCAGGATCGCGCGTGCGCGATGCGCTGGTTCGGTTGCCGAGATGCGCTGCCCCTGCCGTACCATCGCCGCAAGGACGCCGACGGCGGTTTCCAGCTCGTCATAGAGCATCGTCACCAGCTCGACGGGGTCGGCGGCGGCGGCGCGGCTTTCGTTCTGCAAGCGGCGATAAAGCCCGGTCGCCCGGACGGTCGAAGCGGTAGCGGTCACGGTCCCCAAACCCTAGTTATTAGTCATTGCCCTGGTTCGACCAGAGCTTGATCTGTTGTTCGAGATAGGTCTGCGTCGCCTTGAAGGCGGCGAGCTTCGCTTCGAGCGAGCCATATTGCTTCTCGAGGCGCTTCCGGTAGGCATCCTCGCGTTCCTCGATCTTCCCGAGCTGCTCGGCGAGACTTTCCTTTTTCGCATCGAGCGATTTCGAAGCGCGATCGATGGCACCATTGGCGCCGACGGCCTTGTCGCGGATCGCGTCGAGCGCGAAGGCGATACCGGGATCGGTCGTTTCATTATGGGTGGCATCGCGGCGCGGATTGAACAGCGCCTCGACCGCGCCGGCGTCCGCGGCGAGCACCTTGTCGAGCTTGGCATTGTCGACGGCCAGCAGGCCTTCTTTCGTCGTCGAAATGCCGATGTCCGCGAGCTTGTTGATGCTGCCGTGGCTTGAAATCACCTTATGAAGGAGCCCCCCGAGTTCGCGTTCGAGTTCGCGCAGCGAAGCGGTGGCACCGGGAAGGCTCGACGCCGAGATAAGGCTCTTCTTGAGCTGGTTGTAGACCGCAACGAAATCGCCGACCGTCTGCTTGATCATGTCGAGCGGGCGGCTCGCGCCAATGTCGACGGGTTGGCCGGGTGCCGCCTTCTTCAGCGTGAGTGACATGCCGGGGACGACGTCGTCGATGATGTTGGTTGCGCGGCTGAAGGCGACGCCGTCGATCGTGAATTCGGCATTTGCCGCGCTCTGGCCCAGCGTCATGCTGTCGGTTGCGAAGGCGGCGAGGCCCGGATCGGCGCCGGCATTGGCGGTAAGGGTAAAGGCGCCCGGTTCTCCGGTCGGACCTTTCAGGATCAGGCGGTGGCCGCCTTCATCGGCAATAATCGACGCGGTGACGCCGGCGCCGCTGGCGTTGATCGCCCTGGCGAGACCGTCGAGGCTGTTGTTCGTCGCATCGACGGTTATCGTCTTGGCGACACCGCCAACGGTCAGCGTCATCGTACCCGCGCCGATCGCGGCGGTACGGTCGGCGACAACGCCGGAGTAATTGGTTTGCGCGCGCGCAAGCTGGTTCACCACGACCGTCGCGGCGAAGCTGTCGGCAGAAAGGCCCGCGCGGCTGGTCGCGCCAAGGACGCTTTCGTCGGAAACGGTGGGTGTGCTGCGGAGCGTCCCGTCGTTGACCATCTGGCTGAGCGAATCGGCAAATCCGTCAAGGTCCGATCGCGCCTGCGCCAGCGCGCTGATCCGCGTCTGGTTCGCCTGGGTAAGTTCGGTCATGCGCTTGATCTTGGGATCGCGAGACGCGTTCGACAGGTCGGTGACGAGCTGTTTGACGTCGAGACCGGACCCGAAGCCCAGGCTGTTGGCGATTGAACTGACCATGGCAAAATATCCTTCGCATCCCTTAACGGCGGCGCGCGGACAAGTTTAAGCCTGACGGCGTCCTTCGGGATCGAAACGATGCGTGGGCGGCACATCGACCGCCGGTTGCGCCAGGCCGTCGGCTGCGGCGCGCTCGAGCTGGAACACGAAAGCGAGCACGGTCGCGACCGCGACGAACAACTCCTCGGGAATCACGCGGCCGGCGCGCGCGGTAAAATAGATCGCGCGGGTCAGCTGCGGATATTCGAGGATCGGCACGCTGGCACCGCGCGCGAGTTCACGGATCGACAGCGCGACGTCGCCGCGACCGCGCGCGACGACGACGGGCGCGGCGTCCTCGCCGGGACGATAGCGGAGTGCGACCGAGAAATGAGTCGGGTTGGTGAGGACGACGGTCGCGTCGGACACGGCCTTGCGCGCCGATCCGCTCAATATCTCGTGCGCGCGCTGGCGCTGCGCCTGCTTGAGTTCGGGCGCGCCGTCGGACTGGCGCATCTCCTCCTTGATCTCCTGCTTGCTCATCATCAGCCGTTTGTTGCGCTGGAACCACTGCACCGGCACATCGATCAGCGCGATCACGACGAGACCGCCGGCGAGCACCAGCATCGCATGGCCGATTTCCTTTCCGGCGAGACCGATAGCAGACATCAGATCGGTGGACGCCATCGTCATGATCGCCGGCAGGCTGCTTTCGACCAGCGAATAGCCGATCGTGCCGAGCAGCAGCACTTTCGCCAGCGCCTTGCCTAGTTCGGTGACGCCCTGCATCCCGAACATGCGTTTCAGACCGCTCATCGGGCTGATGCGACTGCCCTTGAAGGCGAGCGCCTTGCCGCGCCAGCCGAACGAGCCGAGCAAGGCGGGTCCGGCAATGGCCGCGCCGATTGCGAGCGCGAAGAGGCTGGCAAGCGGCAGCAATATTTCGACACCATTGCGCATCAGCGCCTCGGCGGGCGCGAAATCGGAGACGTCGGCGGCGGTCAGCGTCAGTCCGCGACGGACGAGGTCGCCTGCCGACTGGACGAACCAGCCGCCCGCGGCGATCATCCAGCCCGCCGCGGCGAGCATCATCAGCGCCGTCGCCAGCTCGCGCGACATCAGAACGTCGCCTTCGCGCGCCGAATCGGCGAGTTTTTTCGCCGTCGGCTGTTCGGTCTTCTGATCCTTCTCGGTCTCGCCTGCCATCGCGTCAGATCCCCGCCATCATGCGTGCCGCATCGAGCGCATCGGACAGGATGCGCGCGATCGCTTCGGCCATCGCGGGGGTCGCCACGCCGAGCAGCACGATCCCGGCGAGCAGCGTTGCGGGAATGCCGACCGCAAACAGGTTGAGCGCGGGGGCCGAGCGCCCGATCACCCCCATGATGATCTGGACGAGTATCAGGACGAACCCCACGGGCATCGCGATAGTGAGGCCGGCGGCAAACATCAGGCTGCCGAAACGCAGCAGGCCGCCGATCGCCTCGAACGACGGAAAGGCATTGCCGGGGGGAAGCGCGCTATAGCTGTCGACGATGATACCGATCAGCACCAGATGGCCATCGGCAGCGAGGAAAAGCGCGGTCGCGAGCATCGAGAGAAACTGGCCGATCGCCGAACTCGAGGCACCGCTCAACGGATCGACCATCGACGCAAAGCCCAGGCCCATCGCATTGCTGATCGCCTCGCCCGCGATCAGCGCAGCGGCGAGGCCCATCTGGAGTACGAAGCCCATAGCGAGGCCGATCACGACTTCGCCGATGACGAGCAGAAAACCGGGGACCGAGACGATTCCTTCGGGTGGCAGCGTCATGCCCGATGCGGCGACCGCCGGCACCCCGACCGCAAGCGCGATGACGAGCCGAAGCTGCACCGGCACGTTCGACGCGCCGAACACCGGCGCGGCGATGAACGCGGCGCCGGGACGGATCATCCCCAGCATCCACAGCTGGAGCATCGCCTCGATATTCGGGATGTCGGCGGGGTTCATTGGCGTCCTAGCGGACGAGCGCCGGAATCTGCGCGAAGATCTCGCGGGTGAAATCGGTGAGCAGGACAAGGATGCTGCCCCCGAAGATCGCGAGGCAGATCGCCGCGACAATCAGCTTGGGTACAAAGGTCAGCGTCTGCTCGTTGATCGAGGTCGCCGCCTGCACCATGCCGAGCAGCACGCCGATGACGAGCACGGGTAGCAGCAAGGGCGCCGAGGCAAGCGCGAGAATCCACAGCGCCTGCTGCGCTACGCCGATGAAATAGTCGGCTTCCATCCACTATGTCCCGAACGACGAGGCGAGTGATCCCATCGTCAGCGCCCAGCCGTCGACCAGAACGAAGAGCAGCAGCTTGAAGGGCATCGATATGATAGTCGGCGACAGCATCATCATGCCGAGCGACATCAGCGCCGATGCAACGATCAGATCGATGACGAGGAAAGGCAGGAAGATCAGGAATCCGATCTGGAACGCAGTCTTGAGTTCGCTGGTGACGAAGGCGGGGAGCAGGATCGAGAAGGGCACGTCCTTCGGGCTCGCATAGGTCGGCGCCTTGGCGATCTTCGCGAACATCATCAGGTCGGTCTTGCGCGTCTGCTGCATCATGAAACCGTGGAGCGCGACGCCCGAACGCGACACCGCCTCGCCGATGTCGATCTGTTCCTGACCATAGGGTTCGATCGCGACGCGGTTCACTTCGCTGATCACCGGCTGCATCACGAAAAGCGAGAGAAAGAGGCTCAATCCGACGAGCACCTGATTCGGCGGCGTCTGCTGGAGCCCGAGCGCGTGGCGCAGGATCGAGAGCACGATGATAATGCGTGTGAAACTGGTCATCATCAGGAGCAGCGACGGCAGGACCGTCAGCAGGCTCATCAGGATGAGAATCTGGAGCGATAGCGAGAGCGGACGGCCGTCGCCGCCGATTTCGGTGACCGCGCGGTTCAGCCCGTCGGCGGCTTGCGCATAGGCGACCGGCGCCGCGCAGAGCAGCGCCGCGCC
>NZ_DATMST010000185.1:0-4911 GCF_035565275.1 Sphingopyxis sp. | reverse complement strand
CCGCGGCGGCGCTCGCTGCGGCGCCGGCGGCGCCGGTTTATGCGCGCGTCGATATGGTCGGCGACGCGCAGGGCAAACTGCATATCATGGAACTCGAACTGATCGAACCGTCGCTGTTCCTGCATCACGCGCCCGACAAGGGCGCGGCGTTCGGGCTGGCGATCTACGCGGCAATCTAGTCGTCCGGACGCTGCCGCCACAGCCATTGCCGGATCGCCGAGGTCAGGTTCGGCGGGTCGTTCGCCTCCATCCGCTCGACATCGATCCGCGCGACGAGCGCATTGACTGGCAGCGCCAGCCGCGCCGCTTCGGCCTCCAGCGCGTCCCAGAACATCGGCTCGAGGCTGATCGAGGTCGGGTGGCCGGCGATGGTTACCGAACGCTTGACCGGGGGGTGATAAGCGGGGGGCATGTTGAGGACCTACAGTCTGTGCGTGCGATGCGGGTACGATTTATTTGGGGTAGATCGCAATTTGGGCGCTTCGTAAACGGGCAGACCGACCCGGCGCAAAGGCAGGCGAGCCCATGACAGCAGAATTTCAGTCTCTTACCGAAAAGGAAAAGGAGACGTTGCGCCTGCTGGTTGACGGGCATGACGCGAAATCGATGGCGCGGCATCTGGGGCTTTCGGTCCATACGATCAACGAACGGCTTCGCGATGCACGGCGCAAGATGGCGGTTTCCAGCAGCCGCGAGGCGGCCCGTCAACTGCGCGCGATGGAACGGCAGCACCCCGAAACATTCGGGGACAAGGATTTGGGGGATGCCGTTGGCGTCGGCGGCAGCGAGGTTTCGGCATCGGTCGAGGCGTCCCGCATGGTGCGGCCGCTCGGCTGGATCGCTGGAGGTCTCCTGATGTCGCTAACCCTCGCCCTGCTCGCTTTCTCTTCGATGACCGGAACCGCCGACGCACCGGCCGCTGCGCCCTCAACCGCGCCCGCCGAAAGCGCCGCCGTCGTCGCGGCACGCGACTGGCTCGCGCTGGTCGAGAAGGGCGACTGGAATGCGAGCTGGGAGGCGACCGGCCAGTCATTCAAGGCGCTCAACACGGTCGAGACCTGGAGCCGGGTGGCGCAGCAGGTGCAGGGGCCACTGGGGGCGGTGAAATCGCGCGCGCTGATCAGCGAAGAAACGGTGCCCGCACCGCCCTATGGCTATCAGATGGTCAAGTTCCGCACCGATTATGCGAACAAGGCAGGGGTGATCGAAACACTGTCGCTGGTGCGCGAGGGTGGTGCGTGGCGCGTGGTGGGAGTGACGGTGGAGTAGGGCGGCTTGCCGGGCGACGGCAAAGCCGCCGCCTGCCGTCAGACGGGTTCGGCCGGCCTTTCAGGGCTGTCCGCCCCTCTGGCCGTGCCGGTGGCTGCCACTTTCGCGCCGGCCATTGTCAGTACATATGCTGCCCGCCATTGATGCTCATCGTCGATCCGGTCACGAAGCCTGCGTCCTCGCTGCACAGAAAGGCGACGCCGCGTGCGATTTCGTCGGCTTGGCCGAGGCGGCCCACCGGGATCTTCGCAACGATCTTTTCGAGCACCGGCGCGGGAACAGCGGCGACCATGTCGGTGTCGATATAGCCGGGCGCGATTGCGTTGACCGTGACGCCCTTCCTGGCGCCTTCCTGTGCCAGCGCCTTGGTGAAGCCGTGGATGCCCGATTTGGCTGCGGCATAGTTGACCTGCCCGTACTGGCCGGCCTGCCCGTTGATCGATCCGATGTTGACGATGCGGCCCCAGCCGCGCTCGACCATGCCGCCAAAGGTCGCCTTGGCCATGTTGAAGCAGCCGCCGAGATTGACGCGCATGACGTCGTCCCAGTCGTCGTAGCTCATCCGGGCGAGGGTGCCGTCGCGGGTGATGCCCGCGTTGTTGACGACGATGTCGATTGCGCCGACTTCGGCCGCGATCTGCGCGCAGCTGTCGAGGCACGCCTGATGGTCGCCGACGTCCCACTTCATCGCCCTGATCCTGGTGCGCTCGGTGAACGCGCGCGCCTTTTCATCATTGCCGGCATAGTTGGCGATGACGGTGACGCCCTGTTCCTGCAGTTTCAGGGAGATCGCCTCCCCGATGCCGCGGCTGCCACCGGTGACGATTGCGATACGTGCCATAAATCAAGCTCTCCCACAGAGTTATCCCCTTGTGAGTAGGCCGCGAACGCAGTCGCCGCAAGTTTACCGGAACGTCAATCGCAAAGCTGTTCAGGGGTGGCCGATCTCTGCCCGAAGCTTCGAGAAGTCGCCGATCGCAAGGTCGGCCTTGTCGATCGTCACGACCAGATTGCCCCGGTCGCCGAAGACGCGGCTCATCAGCCCGCTCGTTGGCAGTTCGATCAGCACCGCATCGCGGTCCGGGTCATGGTCGGGGATGGCGCCGAAGGGCATGTGTCCCATCGCCGCCATCCCGCGCGCGGCAAGGTCGCGCCACCAGGGTTCGTAGAAGGCGCGCGCGGGTGCGGACAGGCTGTCCGGGTTGGCGCACCAGGCATGTTTCGCCCGGTCGAACAAGATGGTCTGATAATCGTGAACCCACAGATCGGCGTCGGCACGGTGCGTCGTCAGCGGCAGCGTGATCAACTCGACCCGCCCGGCGTCCGTTTCGGGATCGGCCGTCCGCAGGGTCTTCGCCCAGCGGATCGCGTGCAGCGCGGCCATCACCGCGGTCGCGTCGCCAGCCGAGAAGGTCTCGCGCGCGGCACTGTCGTGGACGATTCCGATGATTTCTCCGGCGCGTATGCGCGCCTCGCGGTTGATCGCCGCGCATTGCTCCAGCTCGGCGATCTCCCCGGCGCTCGCGTCGGGAAGCGCAGGGGTATCGGTCACCAACCGGTCGAGCCGCCTTTCCAGCAGCGCGACCATCGCGGTCATGCTGCCCCAGTCGAAAGGGTGGAAGGCCGGGTCGGCGATGTCATAGCCGCGCCCGTAGAGCGCGAGCCCCGGCTCCTCCCGATCGTCTTCGCTGCGCGGGTCCTCGTCGCCCGGACCTACGGCGACAAGGTCGACGGGCCATTCGGGAAAGGCGGGCACGGCAAAGGACGCAAGCTCGCCCCCGGCAAGGCCGCCCTGCGGGCCGAACCAGCCATCCTCGCCGGCGAGCGCCAGCGGCGGTATTACCGGTACCCCGGCGGTGCGGATATGGAGGGCGCGGACCTCAAGGTCCCGGCGATGGATAAAGAAGGCAAGCGACCCGTCACGCGGTCCGAGACCGTCCCACAGGTCGCGCGGCAGTCCGGTGCAGTCGATCTGCGCGAGGAAATTGGCGGGCGTACCCCCGATGTCGGGCCACGCCATGCCGTGCGGCAGGTGCGGACGGCCGCCCAGCCAGCTGCTCGTCGATATCGCATCGCGCGGCGGGATTTGCGGGACGATGCGAATGGTCACCGCTTCCCCGTTCAGCGGGACGGGCTCTTCGCCCTCCCATGCGCGCTGCTCGACCGCGGCCGCGATCGATTCGAGGCGCGCGTCGATCGCCGGCGCGAGGTCGGGAACCGGGTCAGGAGCAGGCGACGGCACGATTCTGGCCTCGCTCAGCCGGTCGAGCGGTGCCTTGCCGCTGATCCGCGCGAGACGCGCGGGCGAGATTTCGACATGATCGATCGCGGCGTTGGTCTTGCGCGACAATCGGGGCAGCCGGCTTTCGCCCGGTTCGCGTGGCATGCGCGGCACGGCGGGGGCGGTGCGCGTGCGGCGCAGCGACCACAGCGCAAACAGGATCGCCCCGAAAGCCAGCGTGGCACCGGCCAGCATCAGCGCTGCCGATTCGATCTGGTTCATGGCGTATCTCCGAATTGGTGCGACCCCGCGCCTTTCCGGCGCCGTGTCGGATCAATTTAACGCATCGATCTAAACAGTTGGTAAGCGTTGGCGCTCAGACCCATCCCGCGAGTTCGCGCCGGATCAGCGTCTCGATCATCGCCATGCCGGGCGGTTCGGCGTTGAGGCAGGGGATGTAGGCGAAGCGCGTCCCGCCTGCCGCCTCGAACTGCTCTTTCCCGCGGATCGCCAGCTCTTCGAGCGTTTCGAGGCAGTCGGCCGAAAAACCGGGAGCGAAGATCGCGACGCTGCGGTTTTCGCGGCCGAGCTCTGCGAGCCGCGCGTCGGTCGCAGGTTCGAGCCATCGGGCGCGGCCGAAACGCGACTGGAACGCAACCTCGACGGGTCTTCCCAGCGCGCCGGACAGCCGGCGCGCAGTGGCCTGGCACTGGTCGTGATAAGGGTCGCCGAGCGCCCGCGTCCTTTCGGGCATCCCGTGAAAGCTCGCGAGCAGCACATCGGGCGCGAAATCGAGCGCTGCGAGCCCCGCCTCCACCGACGCTTTCAGCGCGTCGATATAGACGGCATTGTCATGATAGGGCGGCAGGAAGCGCAGCGCCGGTTGCGCGCGCAGCGTCGCGAGGTGCGCCGATGCCGCATCGACCGCAGTCGCGGTCGTCGCGGCGCAATATTGCGGATAGAGCGGGGCGACCAGAATGCGATCGCACCCCGCCGCCATCAGCGCGTCGATCGCCGGGCCGATTGCGGGTTGGCCATAGCGCATTGCGTAAGCGACCCGCACCCTATCGCCGATCGCTGCTTGCAAGGCATGGCTTTGCGCGCGGGTGATCGCCGCGAGCGGCGAGCCTTCGTCGGTCCACACCTGACGGTAAGCATGCGCCGATTTTTTCGGCCGTAGCGGCAGGATGACGCCGCGCAAGATCGGCTGCCACAGGATCTGCGGGATTTCGACGACGCGGCGATCGGACAGGAATTCGGCGAGATAACGCCGCACCGCCGGTGCGTCGGGCGCGTCGGGAGTGCCGAGGTTGACCAGCAGCACGCCAATGGACGATGCCCTGCTCACAGCGGATGCGCCGACAGCGGCAGGCGGCGGATGCGGCGGCCGGTCGCGGCGAACATCGCATTGGCGATCGCGG
>NZ_DATMST010000184.1:0-11487 GCF_035565275.1 Sphingopyxis sp. | reverse complement strand
CCGGCGTTGGCGGTCTGGACGAGGATGCGGCGGGCGTCTGCGGCCCAGACGAAGCTCTCTACCGCTTGCCCGGCGACCGGCGCGGGTGCAGCGGCGACGTCGGGGGTGACGGCCGATGCGATCATCAGCTGGAAATTGCCCGCGCCATGATCGCGGTCGGACAGGAAGGCGAGGCGGCGGCCGTCGGGCGACCATTTCGGCTGGCTGTCGTTCGCATCGTCGCTGCCGAGCAGGGTCACGCTGCCGTCGGGCGCAAGCAGGCCGATGCGGGTGACGGGGAAGCCGCCGCCCGCGCGCATCATCGGGCCCGAAAAGGCGATGACGCCGCTGGCGGGGTTCGGCGCGACATGGACGATGCCGTGGAACTGCCCGGCTCCGGGGCGATAGAGGCGCTCGAAATAATCGCGGACCTGCACGGCGATGGCGTCGGCGGTGGGGGAGGGGAGATCGCTATCGGGAGAGGCCACGGGAAAACCTTGCAAAAACAGGGAGCCGGATCGCTCCGGCCCCCTAGGGACTCAATAACGGAATTCGAACTGCAGGCCAAAGGTGCGCGGACGCACCCGATATTCCTGGCTTATATCCGTTGGTGGCTGGGTGATGCCGTTCCAGCCGCCGATATTTTCGACGTAAAGCGAGGCGGTCCAGTTGTCGGGCGATTCAAGTCCGAGGCTGGCGCGGGCCAGCAACGGCTCTTCGCTGAGGAAATAGCGCGCCGCGCCGCCGACGAGCAGGCGCGCCGGAATCTTCGAGCGATAGGTCATCGATCCCGACAACAGGCCCTTCAGGCCCGCTTTTCCGACCGGGAAGCGATAGTCGAGGAAGCCGCTCGCCGTATATTCGGGCGAGAAGGCGAGCCGGTCGCCCTTGTTGTAGAGCGTGACGGGGCCGCCAGCGGTCTGCGTTACGATCGGACCCGACAGGTCGAGGCCGTTCCAGCTGAACGTGCCGCCGATGTCGAGTCCTTCGATCGGGTGCGCGGTCAGCGCGAGATCGGCACCGAAGCCGCTGGCTTTCGGCCCGTTGACCGACGCCGCGAAGACGACGCCGTCGATATCGACGTTGAGGTTCTGCTGAATATCCTTCCAGTCGATATAATAGACGGCGGCGTCGAAGGTCAGCCCGCCATCGAGCAGGCTGCCCTTGGCGCCGACTTCATAGTTCGACAGCCGGTCGGCCTTGACCGGCGGGATGCCGGGCGCGGTGCGAATGATCGTCGGGCTCTGGTTGAAGCCGCTGCGGAAACCCTGCGAATAGGAGGCATAGGCGGTGAACTTGCGGCTCGGCAGCCAAGTGACCACCGCGCGCGGAGTGACTGCATCGAAGGTGTCGGTGCGGCGCGCGAGTGGCTGCGCGGGATTGCCGGTGGTCGGGGTGAGCTCGATCTGGGTCACGCGGTCCTTGAAATAGCGCAGCCCGCCGGTGACTTCGAACGTGCCGTCCATGAAGCTGCGCGTGACTTCGCCGAACGCCGCGAACGAGCGCGACTTGTCCTTGAAGTTGATCGGCGCAGGCAGCACGAACAGGGTCTGGCTCAGAAGGTCGGACGCGTCGCGATAGAAGCCGCCGACCGACCAGCGCCAGTCGCCGCCGCCGGTGGAATTGATCAGCAGTTCTTCGGTGAATATCTTCGAGCTGATCTCGGTGTGGAGCGTCTGGTTCGCGGCGAGATTGGTGTAATCGCGCTCGCTGAGGTTGCTGAATTTGAGGTAGCTCGTCGCGCTCGACACCTCGAACGCGCCGAAGTCGTAACCGAATTTGGCGCTGAACGCGTCGTAATTGAGCTTCTGCGGCAGCGGCACGGTGGTGAGCTGGTTGCCGTCGTCATTGGCATAGGCGGGGGCATCCTGATCGATGCGCGAGATCCATGCCGACAGGCCGAAGCTGAAGTCGTCGGTCGGCTGGCCGTTGAGCTTGATGCGGACGTTGCGCGATCGGCTGTCGTTGGCGTTTTTGACGCCGCGCGCGGGCTGGTCGATCCAGCCGCCGGCGCTTTCGAAGCCGCCGACGACGCGAAGGCCGAGCTTGCCCTCGACGAGCGGGATGTTGACCGCCATGTCGCCGCGATAGCTCTGGTCGCCGCCCTCGGTCGCGGCGACGCCGGCGCGGGTCTTGAGTTCGAAGCGATCGAGATTGGCATCGTTGGTGAGAACGCGGACGACGCCGTTCAGCGCGTTCGCGCCATAGAGCGTGCCTTGCGGGCCGCGCAGCACCTCGATCCGCGACATGTCATAGGCGTTGGTGTCGGGGAGGATCGCCGACTTGACGAGGCCGAACGGAACCGAATCGATATAGAAGGCCGAGGTGCTCGACCCTGCGAGCGTCGCGCCGTTCGCGGCGACGCCGCGGATCGTGAGCTGCGTCCCGCCGCCCTGCGGCGAGTTGGTGATCGAGATGCCGGCGACCGAACGCAGCGCCTCCGAAACACCGCCGCTCGCTTGCGCGTCGAGGTCCTTGCCGCCGAGCGAGGTGATCGAGATCGGCACGTCCTGCAGCCGTTCCTCGCGCTTTTGCGCGGTCACCACGATCTCGTTCGCACCGCCGGCGCCATCGGTTTCGTCGGCCGTCTGCGCGGCGACGGGCGCCGTCCACAGCATGGCGGCGAGAACTCCGAGGCCCGATCCAGTCTTCAGCTTGCTACGCATATAGTCCCCTTTTGCACGTTTTATGAATTGTGACGAGAGTGCGAATACCCAGTGAACACATTGTGTATAATCTGTGTAGACAAGTCAAGCGGGGGCGATTAGTCCGGTGCCATCGGCAACGGAAAGGCGCGCCATGGAACCGGAAAACATCATAGAATCAGTGGGAAGCGCGCCGGTCGAAACTTTTCGCGGAGTCGTCTTTCCATGGCATTGCGATGCGATGGGGCACATGTCGGTGCAGCATCAGGTGCCGCTACTCGACAATGCCGTTTATCATCTGCTCGGCTTTTTTGGTCCCGTTGCCGGTGAGATCGACGGCCGTAACGCGGGCTGGGCCGATGTCTCGCACGAGATTCGCTATCTTCACGAACTGGTCGCGGGCGACCTGCTCGTTCTTTCGAGCGGTATATTGTCGATCGGGCGTACATCGCTGCGGCACCGGACGATCCTGTCGCGGCGCCCCGACGCGAAACCCTGCACGATATTGGAGGGTGTCACCGTCCGCTTCGACCTGGACGCGCGCAAGGCGACGCCCTTGTCCGATCGCGAACGCGCCATCGCCGGACAACTGATGCTGCCGGCCGAAACAAACTGAACCAAGGGAGGCTGTAATGGAACGAGTGCTGGTTACGGGCGCAGGCGACAGCGTCGGACGCGCGATTGCCGAGCGTTTCCTGCAAAAGGGTGCGAAGGTGCATATCTGCGACGTACGCGGCGATGCCGTCGCGGCGACGCTGGCGGCGAATCCGGGAATGAGCGGTAGCGCTACCGATGTCGGCATACGGGCCGAGGTCGATGCGCTGTTCGATGACGTGCGCGCGAACCTTGGCAACCTGTCGGTCCTCGTCAACGTCGTCGGCATGGCGGGGCCACGCGCGCCGATCGAGGATATCGACGAGGACGAGTGGGACAAGACGATCGCGGTCAATCTGTCGGGCATGTTCTACACGATGAAACGCGCCGTCCCGATGCTGAAGGCGAACGGCGGCGGCTCGATCGTCAACTTCTCGACCTGTTCGACGCGCACCGGCATCCCGTTTCGCGCGCCCTATATCGCGTCGAAGGCGGGGGTCGAGGGGCTGACGAAGAACAGCGCGCGCGAGCTTGGTCCGTCGGGCATCCGCGTCAACGCGATCCTGCCCGGGATCATCAACAACGACCGCTTCCGCTTCATCGTCCAGCGCAACGTCGACGCGACGGGCCGCAGCTTCGAGGACATCGAGAACGACTATCTCAAATATGTGTCGCTGCGCTGCAAGGTCGAGCTCGGCGAGTTCGCCGACATGGTCGACTTCATCACCTCGGATGCCGGCAAGAAGATCACCGGCGAGATCATCGCCGTGAGCGGCAATATGGAATGGGAAGAATGACGATGAACAAGAAGACGATCCTGACCTGCGCGGTCACCGGCGGTGCGCCGTATAACAAGAAACATCCGTCGATGCCGGTCACGCCGAAGCAGATCGCCGACGCCTGCATCGAAGCGGCTTCGGCCGGCGCGAGCATCGTCCATATCCACGTCCGCGATCCCGAAACGGGCGAGGGCAACCGCGATCGCGCGCATTTCCGCGAAGTCGTCGATCGCGTGCGGCAGACCGGCACCGACATCGTGCTCAACCTGACGTGCGGCATGGGCGCCTATTTCCTGCCCGATCCCGAGAATGAAGGGCATATGCTGCCTGGCAGCGATGTCGTCGGGGTCGACGAGCGCGTTGCGCATGTCGAGGAACTGCTGCCCGAGATTGCGACGCTCGACATCGTCACCAACAACCAGGTCGAAGGGCCGACCGAATATATCTATTTCAGCCCGACGCACACGTTGCGCGCGATGGCGAAACGGTTCCAGGCCGCGGGCGTGAAGCCCGAACTCGAAGTGTTCGGTCCTGGCGATATCTTGTTCGGCAACAAGCTGGTCGAGGAAGGCCTGATCGACGGCCCGCCGATGATGCAGATGGTGCTGGGCGTGCAATGGGCTGCGCCGCACGGGGTCGAGACGATCCTGTACCAGAAGAGCCTGATGGCGCCCGGCACGATCTGGGGAGCATTCGGCATCGGGCGCGAGCAGATGCCGATGCTCGCGCACACGCTGCTGCTCGGCGGCAACATCCGCGTCGGGCTGGAGGACAATCTCTACATGTCGCGCGGCGTCTGGGCGACCAACGGCCAGCTTGTCGAGCGCGCCTATACGCTCGTCAACGCGGTCGGCGGCTATGACGTCGCGACGCCCGCCGAGACGCGCGAGATATTGAAGCTGCGAACCCCCGGCGCATGACCGAAGCCGCCGCGACGGTTCCGTGGTACGATGCGGCGGCGGTCGCGCGGGCAACGCCGATGCCCGCGCTGATCGCGGCGCTGCGCAAGGCCTTCGCCTCGGGTGCATTTTACGCGCCGGCACGGCTTGCCGCCGATATGGACGGGGCGTCGCTGCTCGTCATGCCGGCGTGGAAGCGAGGCGAGCGGATCGGCACGAAGATCGTTACCGTCGATCCGCGCGCGCGCCCGTCGATCCGGTCGACCTATGTCCTGACCGACCGGGTATCGGGGCGGCCGATCGCGTTGATCGACGGTGCTGCCCTCACGCGACGCCGGACCGCGGCGGCTTCGGTTCTTGCGGCATCGCGGCTGGCCCGGCCTGAGTCCGCGACGCTGTTCGTCATCGGTACGGGCGCGCTCAACGCGCCGATCATCGAGGCCTATGCCTCGGCTTTCGGGCTGACGCGGGTTCTGGTCTGGGGGCGCGATGCGGCAAAGGCCGAGGAGGCGGCGCGTGCGGCGCGCGACCGGGGATATCCCGCCGCCGCGATAGCGACGGTCGCGGCCGGGTTGGCGGAAGCCGACATCGTGTCTGCCGCGACGCTCGCGACCGAACCACTGATCGCCGGGGCCCTGCTGCGTCCCGGCATGCACGTCGATCTGATCGGTGCGTTCCGCCCTGACATGCGCGAGGCCGACGTCGAGGCGTTCGCCCGCGCGCGCGTCTTCGTCGATACACGCGAAGGGGCGCTGGAGGAGGCGGGCGATCTGCTCCGGGCAATCGCCACCGGTGCGATCTGTACGAATGCGATCGAGGCTGACCTTGCGGCACTGTGTTCGGGTGCGCATCCGGGGCGCAGCGACGATCGCGATGCGATCACCCTGTTCAAGTCGGTCGGAACCGCGATCGAGGATCTGGCGGCCGCCGAGCTCGTCGCGGCGGGCGTCGCACCTTGAAACTCGAACCGATAGACCGCGCGCTGCTGGCCGGCGAGCATGGCGCCGCCGCCGCGCGCGCGATGGCGCTTCTCGTCCGCTACGGTACCGCGTGCGGCGCCGAGCGGTTCATCGCGATCGAGTCCGCGCATATCGACGGATGCCTCTATCACGGCCCGTCGAGCATCGATTTCGCGCAGCGCTTTGTCGATCTGGGCGGAAAGGTGCGCGTTCCGACGACGCTTAACGTCGCCGCGGTCGATGTCACCCATCCGGGCTGGCATTGCGGGCCACCCGAAGTCATTGCGCAGCAGGAAACGCTGACCCGCCTGCACGAACAGCTCGGCTGCCTGCCGACGCTGACCTGTGCGCCCTATCAGCGCATGGCGCGCCCGCGGCGCGGCGAGCATGTCGCCTGGGCCGAGTCCAACGCGATCGTGTTCATCAACTCGGTGCTCGGCGCGCGCACCGATCGCTACGGTGATTTCACCGACCTTTGCGCGGCGCTGACCGGGCGGGTGCCGCTGGCGGGGCTGCATTGCGACGAAGCGCGCTGGCCCGCCGTCGTTTTCGACCTTCCTTCGATCGACGTCGCGGGTCTGCCGCGCGACCTCTATTTCGCCGCCGTCGGCTATGTCGTCGGCCGCCGCGCGCCGGGGATCGTCCCCTATCTGCGCGGACTGCCGCTCGATGCAAACGAGGACGAGCTGAAGGCGCTCGGTGCGACGGGGGCCTCGTCGGGCGCGCTCGCGCTGTTCCATGCCGAAGGGGTGACACCCGAAGCGGCCGATATGCCGACGGGGGGCGTGAAAGCCGAAGCGATATCGCCGGCGGAAACCGCGGCGGCGATCGCCTCGCTCTGCCGCGCCGCAAAGGGCGAAAGGGTGGCGGCGGTCTGCCTGGGGACGCCGCATTATTCCATCGATGAATTCGCCAAGCTTGCCCGCACCGTCGAGGCCCGTCACCGGTCGCCGGAAACCGAAGTCTATGTATCGACCTCGCGCGAGATCGCGGCCGCGGTGGCCGAGGATGCGGCATTCGACGCCTTGCGTGCGTTCGGCGTACACATCGTCGTCGATACCTGCACCTATCTGGCTCCCGTCGTCCGTCAGACATCGGGGCTGATCCTGACGACGTCGGGCAAATATGCCCATTATGGCCCGGGCAATCTTGGACGAAGGGTCGCACTGATGACGCTCGAACGCTGCATCCGTTCGGCCGAAACCGGCGTGGTGGCGGCGCCATGTTGATCCGCGGCCATGCGTTGATCGAGGGGATGGCGAGCGGGACGCTGCTGAAACTCGCCGAGCCGCTGAGCCTGTGGGGCGGAGTTGACCTGCAAGGCGGGCGCATCGTCGATGTCTCGCACCCGCAGCGGGGCGCGGTGCTGGCGGGCCGGCTGCTTGCGATGCCGGGAAGCCGGGGATCCTCTTCGTCATCGAGCGCGCTTGTCGAACTTGCGCGTTCGGGTCACGCGCCGGCCGGTGTGATCACGACCCGCGCGGACCCGATCCTGACCATCGGCGCGCTTGTCGCCGACGATCTGTATGGCGTGGCGATCCCGATGCTGGTCGTGTCGGACGAGGCGTTCGGCAAGCTGACCGACGGCGCGGTCGGGCATTTATGGTGCGAAGCCGGCGAGGCCGTGCTGACGCTGCCCGATCGCGGCCGCTGACGTCCGTCAGAAGGCGTATTTCAGCGTCACCCGCGCGTTTCGCGGTTCGCCGTAGACGAAACCCGGAAACCAGCCGTTGCCACTGTAGAAACGCTTGTCGAAGAGATTGTCGATGTTGACCTGCAGCGACAAGGCCTCGGTCAGTTCGTAACGCGCCATGATGTTGGCGATGGCATAGGCGGGTTGGCCGATGCGGGTTTCGTCGACGCCGGGTATGCCCGGGTCATCCGCCGTTACGGGCGGCCGGCTTTCCCATTTGACCGCGCCGCCGAGGCTCAGCCCGTCGAGGGTGCCGGTGAAGGCATATTTGGTCGCGAAGTTGAACGCCCGGCGCGGCTGGTGATTGAGCACATGCGCGCCATTGGCATCTTTCGCGCTGTAATCGCTCCAGCCGGCGCTGATGTCCCATTGCGGGGTTATCTTGCCGACGACTTCGAGTTCATAACCCTTGGCGACGACTCCCTTGGCGCCGATATAGGCCGGGTTGGTCGTGCCGGGCACAAGGAGACCGCCGTCGGGGACACCGAGATTATCCTGTTCGATGCGATATGCCGACGCCGTCGCCAGCAGCTTGCCGTCGAGCAGCAGCGCCTTCAACCCGATCTCGTAGCTATTTCCATCGACGGGATCGAGGAAACCGCCATTGCGGTCGCGAAAATAGGTCTGCGGCTTGAAGATGCTCGTATAGCTCGCATAGGCGGAAACATTGTCGGTAAAATTGTAGATGAGCCCGACATACGGCGTGAACACGCCCTTCGAGCTCACGCTGTAATCCGGAATGTCGGGCGTTGCGCCGTGCTCGTTGCGCTTGGTGTAGCTGAGGCGGCCGCCCGCGATCAGCTTCAGCCCGTCGACCAGACTGAGGCGGGTCGTTGCATAAACGGCCGCCTGCGTGGTGTTGCCATGATCGGATATGTACCGATCGCTCCATTCGGGCTCGGCGATTTGCGTGCCGTCGAAGCTGTTGAAATCGGTCATCGGGGCGATCGCGATCGGGTCGCGATTGGTCCAGCCACCATCGATGCGGCTCGCCATCGCGCCGATGGCTAGGTCATGCTCGCCGCCCAGCAGGGTGAAGGGGCCGTTGGCCATGATGCTGCCGTGCCATTGTTCGGGATTGGCCTTGAACCAATAGCCGTAGGTTTCCATGCCCGCGCCGGTGACCCGGTCGGGCAGCCCCTCGAGCCAGAGCAGCTTCGAATTTTCCTGCCCCTTGTGATAGCCGACATCGCCGCGAATGTTCCACCCGCCGCCCAGATCGTGCTTCAGCGTGGCAAAGGCCGAAATTTCGGTGGTGTTCCAGTGGCCCCAGTCGGTGCCGGTGGTCTTTGCACGCGGCCAGTCGGTGCGTGTGCCGTCGCTGTACCAATAGGGAAGCTGCGCCCACATGACTCCGTCGCGCTCGTCGCGCTGATAGCTCGCGCCGAAGGACAAGGTCGTGCGTTCGCCCAAGTCGGCGTCGATCACGCCATAAAGGAGGAGGCCCTTCCTTTCTTCCAGATCGACGAAGCCGTCCTGCTTATAGGCCTGCACGACCCCGCGGGTACGTACGGTCCCAGCGCTGTTAAGCGGCGACTGGACGTCGAGGGTCGCCGCGAAACGGTCCCACGACCCGGCCTCGAGGCGGATATCGCCGGTGAATTCGCGTTCGGTGGCGTGTTTGCGGATCAGGTTGACGACCGCCGACGGATCGCCGGAACCATGCATCAGGCCCGCGGCGCCGCGCACGAGATCGACGCGCTCATATTGCGCGGTGCTCGTTTCGCCAAAGCCGACGTTGCCGTTGACGAAAGGCGCGCCATCGAGCTGGAAATTCTGGACCTCGAAACCGCGCGCAGAAATCGAGCTGCGGCCGCGATCGACGTCCTTCTTGGAAATGCCGACAGTGAAATCGAGCGCGTCGTTGATCGAATTGAAGGCCTGATCGTCGATCTGCTGCCGCGTGATGACGCTGATCGTCTGCGGGGTTTCGATCGGCGAGAGCGCAAGGCCGGTCGCGGCGGCGGGCTGGTCGGTGCGGCCATAGCCGGTGACGACGATGGCATCGCCCGTCTGGTCATCGTCCGCGACGGGCGGCATACCCTGCTGCGCGTGGGCCGTAACCGACAGACAGAAGCACGCCGAACCCGACAGCAACAAACCCAGTGAGCGGCGCATGTTTTCCCCTTGTTTCCTGCTGATCCAGCTTCGGGCCGCGCCAGTAATGAGAATAACTCGCATTTGCAAGTCATGGAATAGATATCTTTCATCGAAGCGCGAGGTGAATGGGACCGGCCGGCGACGGCGATGACGGGCAAATTTCCCGGTGGTCGCCGAGGGGCAGGCAAAAAACGCACGCGCCGGGCATTTTGTTTATTGCAAATAAGTCGCAGTAAGGAATAGGGGGCTATGTCTTTCAGCCGGTCGCAACCTTTCCTGCGTGCTATTCCCGTTGCTCGCGCGACAGCGCGCCTGTTCGTCGCGTCGGCCGGCGGCTATGCCTTCGCGGTGGCGCTGGCTTATATGCTCGCGCGCGCCTGGCCCGCCCCGCGGGCCGAAGCGACGATCGCGGCATCGCTGGCGGCGATCCTCGCCATGCCGGTTGCTGCGATCTGGGCCTATGGCGTCCCGCGCTTGCGCTATGCGGCGGCCGGAATAGCGGTGATGACCGCACTGTGCGCGATCGTTGCCGCGCTGCTTGGCCAGCCCCGATGAACCGCGGGTTCCGCCAGTCGATGGCCGGGCTGCACAGCTGGTCCGGATTGATCGTCGGATGGTTGCTGTTCGCGATCGTGCTGAGCGGCACCGCGACCGTCTTCCGGTCCGAAATCAGCGGCTGGATGCGGCCCGAGATATCGAAGAGCGCGCCGCCCGACGCCGCGATCGAGGCGGCGGTCGGCTGGCTCGGCGCGCATCATCCGAAAGCGGCCGGCTGGTATCTGACCGCACCCGACGCGCGGATCCGGACCACGCAGGCCGTGTTCGACGACGCCGCCGCGCCGCTCGGATACCGCGACATCGCGCTCGACCCGGTCAGTGGCAGCCCCGGCGTCGCGCGTACGACGCTGGGCGGCGAATTCCTCTACCGTTTCCATTTCGAACTGCAGCTCCCCTATCCGTGGGGCCGCTATCTCGCCGTCGCCGCAGCGATGCTGATGCTGATCGCGATCATCAGCGGAATCATCGTCCACAAGCGCATATTCAAGGATTTCTTCACTTTCCGGGCAGGGAAGGGCAAGCGCAGCTGGCTCGACGCGCACAATGTCCTTGGCGTGCTCGCGCTACCTTTTCACCTGATGATTACCGCGACGGGGATCGTCACGCTGCTGACCCTCGTCATGCCCTGGGGCACGACCGCCAACTATGGCGACGACCTGCAGACTGCTTTTGCCGAATCGGCGCCGGGGCTCATCAGCCGCGAGGCTGCGGGCCGGCCGGCACAGCTGGCGCCGATCGGACCGATGCTTGCCGCTGCGCAGCGGCACTTCGGCGAGGGGCGGATCGGGCGGGTCAGCATCGCGAACCCCGGCGATGTGAATGCGATCGTCACGGTCAGCAATCACGACGGCGACCAGCTCGCCTATGCGACGAAGACCGCCAGCTTCGACGGGGCCACCGGACGAATGCTCAACGTCTACACCGAAGCCCGCCCGGCGCGGCAGACGCACGACGTGCTCTACGGCCTGCATATAGGCCGGTTCGCGCCCGAGGTCAGCCGCTGGCTCTATTTCCTGTGCGGGCTGGCGCTCGCGGCGACGATCGCGACCGGGCTGGTCCTGTGGATCGAATCGCGGCCGCAGGCGCGGGGCGCCGGCCCGTGGATCGCGGCGCGTCTGAATGTCGGCACGGTGGCTGGCTTCCCAATGGCGATCCTGGCCTTTTTCTATGCCAACCGCATCCTGCCCGCCGCGATGCCCGGCCGCGCGGAGGCCGAGGTCAGCGCCTTTTTCTGGACGTGGGGCGTGATGCTCGTCTTTGCCACGCTGCGCGTGCCCGCAC
>NZ_DATMST010000183.1:0-2648 GCF_035565275.1 Sphingopyxis sp. | reverse complement strand
TGCGCCGCACGCCGGTGAGGACCGGTACCTGTGCCGCGCCCTCGCGCACGATACGGTACCGCGTTTCGGGGAGCCGGAGGCTGCCCGACAACAGGGCGGTTTGTCCGGCGACCTTTTCGAGGGTCAGATTGCCCGTCGCGCGCGCCGCGATGTTCTCGCTGCGGGCGAGGCGGGCGTTGTCGAGCGTGGCGGTGAGGTTCATCGGATAACCGTCGGCCTGCGAAAGGCTGATATAGCCCTTCGCCTGGACGCTGCCGTCACCGGCGGTCGCGGTAAGCTGTTCGACTTCGAGCCGGTTGCCGGTGAAGCGGCCGTTGACCACCATATTGGTCAGCCGCGTGCCATAGGTCTGGTTTTCATAGACCATGTCCTTTCCGCGCACGACCCCGTCCAGACAGGGGTCGGAAACGCGGCAACTGAAATCGGCGGCAACCGCGACCGGGCCCGACACATGCTGGTCGGCAGGCCCGAAGAAGGAATAGAGCGTGTCGGCCGGGCCATTGTAGCGGATGCCGCCGCCCAGCGGCGCGGCCATCAGCCGCTCTGTCCATCCGCCCGCGCCGGGGCCAAGCGGACGCAGCGACGCCTGCACGCGCCCGATCACGCTGCCGCGTTTGCGCATCACCGCGCGCGCCTCGCCGCCGTCGGCGAGCAGCTTGCCGGCAAAATTGACGTCGACCGGCTGGCTCACCGAGACGGCGGTGGTGCGGGTGAAGTCGTTGATCGTCAGCCGCGCATCGGCGCGCGGGAAACTGTCCGAATTCGCCTGCTCGAAATCGAGGCTTCCCGACGCACGGCCGCCGAGCCCCATGTCGGGATAAACCGCGTTGAGGATTGCCATGTTGACGCGCTCGAGCCGGCTCTGGACCATGATCCCGTCGCCGAACCGCCCCGCGACCCGCGCGCTGCTGCCGCGACCGAGGTTGACCGTCGTCGGCAGCAATTCGTAGCCGTCCTTGCCCGGAATGATCCGCGCCGGCGAGGTGGTGCGGAAATTGATCCCGGTCGCGCGGCCCTGCACCGATGCACGCCACAGATCGGGCTTGAGGTCGGCGTTCGCGGCTATGCGGAATGGCACGCCGCTCGTGCCTTCGACCAGCGCCTGCGCTTGGCCCGCACCGTTCTGGTAGTCGATTTTCACGCGCCCGACGGCGATGTCATATTCGCGGATCTGCGTCTCGGCGATCTGGATGTCGGCGACGATGTGCGGCTGTTCGTACAGCGTGACATCGGCATCGACGATCGCCGACCCGATCGCAAGTTGCGCCGCCCCGGGAAGAACGACATCATTTGCACGGACATTGATCGCCGCCGCCTGATACTTGCCCGCCGCGCTCAGCCGGACGAGCCCGCCCAGACCCTGCCCCGACGCGTTGAGCTGGCCGACGAACGGCCCGGCATCGCTTTGCACCAGCCTTCCGTTGAAGCCGATCCCCGACAGGTCGCCGCGTTCGACGTCGATTGTCAGCGGTCCCGACGCCATCAGCAGCACGACGTCTGCTGACAGCGGGCCATAGTCGGTGTCGCCGGTCGCGGCGAGGCGATAGCCGTTCGGCGCGCCGTTGATCCTTGCCACGAGGTTCGCGAGCCCGATGCCGAGCCCTGGCCGCTCGGCGGTCACGACCGCGCGTGGATCGCTGATCGTGCCGGCAAGCTGGACGCCGACGGGCCCATAGTCGGTCGAACTGGCGCGCGCCGCGAGCTGGATCTGGCCGTTGGGCGCATAGCTGCCCTGCCCGCTGGTGACGCGCAGCCGCGGCGCCGAGAGGCGGAGGTTCGCGAAGCGGACGACCCCGTCGGTGCCGTAGCGCACGTCGCTCGATGCGGTCGCATTACCGCCGAGGAAGTCGCGCACGCCCGAATTGAACAGTCTGGTCGAGCGCGCGCGAACGCGGCCGACGATTTCGAATCCTCCGCGCGGTGCCGTCTTCAGGTCGGCATCGGTGTCGATGTCGAAGATACCGACGCTTTCGATGCGGTAATCGTTGATCCGTCCGTCGATCGCTCCGGTGTAGAAGCCGCGATTGAGATCGGCGATAATGATCGCCTTCGCATCGATGCGCGGCGAACGCAGGCGAAGATTGTCACTGAGGATGCGGCCGCCCGCGTAGGCGAGATCGCCGTCGAGGCGGACCGCGACCAGCGTCCCGCCCGCGACGGTGTCGAGCCCCCGAATGCGCGCCGCACGGCCCGCGACGGGGATAAGAATCTGGTCGGCGTCGACCCGTGCCTTGCCCGCAAGGCTCAGCCCCTCGACGACGATGTCGTTGACCGCGAGGCTGTTCGCGTTGGCCTGATACTCGACGGTCGGCAGCGCGAATTCGCCGTCGAGCTTTGCGGTCGCGCGAAGACCGTTGGCGCGTACGGCCGGCGCGATCGCGCCCGGTCGCAGCACATTCACCGCGAGTTGCAGCCCGTCGTAGCGACTGGCGCCAAGATCGACGCCGCCGCTGATCCCGAGCCGCGCCGCATCGGACGACAGCCGTCCGTCGATGTCCGCCTTGCGCTCGTTGAGTCGGGCGGTCATGTCAATCGCGGTTTCGCGGCCCAGGATTTCGGCCGCCGGACCGGTGAACAGCCGCGACGCCTGCGCGGTTCCCTTCGCGGCGAACGTGCCGTCGCGCGCCGTGAGTGCCACGCGCGCGAGC
>NZ_DATMST010000182.1:0-23155 GCF_035565275.1 Sphingopyxis sp. | reverse complement strand
GAGCGCTGCCTCGATCCGGGCCCAATAATGTGTCGCCGCCTGCTCGACGCCATAGGCGCGCGAGCGTTCGCGCGCCCGCGCTGCGCAAAGGCTGCGGTGCGGTTCGGCGAGCACCCGACCGAGCGCCGCGGCTAAGGCCGGGACGTCATCGGTGGGGACCAACGCGCCGGCATCGACATCGATCCCGCCGACGATGGCATCGCGCGACCGGCCGGCCAGAATCTCCGACGGACCCGAGGCGCAATTCGTCGCGACGACAGGCACGCCGCAGGCCATCGCTTCGACCAGACCATTGGGAAAACCCTCGGCATTCGAGGGCATGGCATAGGCCCGCGCGCGCGCGACCACCGCGAAAGGGTTGGCGACGAAGCCGGGCATGTCGACCCGGTCGGCGATGCCGAGCGAAGCGGCGAGCGTCTCGAGCGCGCCGCGCTCGGGCCCTTCGCCGAGGATAACGAGGCGTTCCTGCGGGGCGGCCTGCGCATAAGCGCGCAGCAAGAGGGGAAAATTCTTGTTGGGCATCAGCCGTCCGGCTGCAACGATATAGGGACCGGCGGGCGTGAAGGCGGGCGGCTCTGCAGCCAATTCGGCGATGCGCCGGTGATCGACGGGATTGGCAATCGCCGACATGCGCGCGCGCGCCACTCCGAAATTGACAGCGAGATCGTCGACCACGCCTTCGGACACCGCGATGATGTGCGCGGCGCGCGGATAGACCATGCGAACCATCGCCTTGGCCGCGAACGCGTCGCCCAGATGCGCGCTCGTATTGACCCGTTCGCTGATCAGCCAGGGACGACGGCGACCCGCCATCGCCCAGGCGTTGGCGATATTGGCGCGGGTGAGGAAGCTGAGCGTCGCGTCGGGAGAAAGGCGATGGACGAGCGCACGCAGCCCGGTCAGGCTCGGCAGCAATTTGTGCCATGCGTCGAGCTGATGAACCTCGACCCATTCGGGGACGTCATAGACGCGCGGCTCGTCGTCGAGCAGCGCCAGATGGATCTCGTAGCGTGCCCTCCAAGCCTCCGATCCGCCGAGCAGGGTGACGAGCACGCGCTCGGCGCCGCCCCCGGCGAGCGAGTTGATCGCGAATAATATCCGCTTTCGGTGGAGCATGTTTCCTCGCTGGAGTTTCGGGCGGAATTCGCGTCGAGAGAACTCCTACCACGGGCATTTGTTGCAGTGCACACAGGTACGCCCGCTTCGTCGCCTTCGGGGGGCGGCTGGCCGATTAGGCAGGGTTTCGGCCGGTGATGCGTCTATCAGGGCGAGCATCGACGAACGATTGCGGAGGTGTGAAATGGACATTCGGCGAGTCGAGTGTCTGGACGGCCTGCGCGGCGTCGCGGCGCTCTGGGTGCTCATCGGTCACATGATGATCCTCACCGGTTTCCGCTTGCCGCTGGTGAGCAAGCCCGACCTCGGCGTCGATCTGTTCATCCTGCTTTCGGGCTTTCTGATGATGTTCCAGTACCGGCTCCGCGCCGGAAGCGAGGACTGGACCGCGCCCGGCACCTGGATGTCCTTCTGGACGCGCCGTTTCTTCCGGCTCGCGCCGCTCTTCTATGTAACGCTGGCGGCGGCGCTGATCGCGGGGCCGATGATCTACGCCGACAGGGTTGCGATCGACAGCTTCCTTGGCCAGTCGCTCCAGCCGCCCGAGCGTTATATCGATGCGAGCCTGACCAACATCGCCCTGCATCTGAGCTTCCTGTTCGGATTGCTTCCCGATTATGCGTTCCGCACGCCGCTGCCCGACTGGAGCCTCGGGCTCGAGATGCAATTCTATCTGCTCTTTCCCTTCCTTGTCCTGCTCGGGCGGCGGATCGGCTGGATTCCCGCGGCGCTGGTCGCGGCGGGCGGCGGCGTCGTCATCGCCCTGCTCGCGGGGGCGGCCGGGCTTGACTATCCGATGCCGTCCTTCCTGCCCCTGAAACTCCAGCTCTTTCTCGCCGGCATGCTGATCGCCGCCGATCCGGGGGAGCGAAGTGCGCGGCTATGGGGCCGGCTTGCCGCGGCGCTTCTGCTCGCCGCGATTCCGGTCGGGGGCGAGCAGGATCTGCTCCATTTCGCGGTGCGCGAGCTGCTCGTTTTCGGCTTTTTCGCGCTGGTTCATTGGCGCTCGCTCGGGGTGATCGGCTGGATTTCGCGGCTGTTCGGCAGCCGGCCCTTCTATTGGCTCGGTGAGCTTTCCTATGGCACCTATCTGATCCATCTGCTGATCATGCAGCCCGTCGCAGCCGTCGTGATCGGCCAGTTCGGTACCGGGCTCGGCGCGATCGGACGCTTCGCCCTGACGGGTGCGATCGTGGTGCCCGCGACCTACGCCATGGCATTCGTGACCTACAGGCTGGTCGAAATACCCGGCCAGCGGCTGGGCAAGGCGGTGATCAAGCGCGCGGCCGGACGCAATGCAACGCGCGCATATCAGACCGCGCCCGAGAAGATTGCCGCGCCCTAGCGAGAGGATATGGAAATGGACCGACGAACGCTTCTGACTTCGATCGCCGCCGCAGCCGCCGGCAGCGCATGCACCGCAAAAGACGCCGGGTCGGGGTCCGAAAAGACGGGGCGACCGACACTGGCGATAGAGGCTGACGGGCCGGGACGCTGGCGAATTCGCAGCTGGGTGTGGCGGGAGAATGCGTGGCACCCGCGGATCGCCCACGCGACGCGGACCGGTGCGGGTATCGAAATCAGCGGGCCGATCGATGCGGCGGATCGGGCGACGGTCGTTGCCCGGCTCGGCGCCTAGGCTTCCGCCACGTCGGAATAGGTCGAGGTGCGCGGGACCGGTCGACCCGGTGCGAGCGTCGCACGATACACGTCGAGCGTATCTTCTGCCGCCTTGTCCCAACTGAAGCGCGCGCGAACCGCGTCGCGATCGACCTGAAACTCCGCGCAATCGGCATTCAGCCGTTCGGTCAGCACCGTGACATCGCCGACCGGGAAATAATTTTGCGGCTCGAGCCCGATATCGAGATTGGCGGGGATGTCGCTCAGCAGCATCCGCGCGCCGCAGCTCGCCGCTTCCAGCGCCGCGATCGGCAGGCCTTCGTGATAGGATGGCATGACGAACAGCGCGCAATGGTCGTAGAGGCATTTGAGCGTCGCGCGCGACTGGACGCCGGCGAAGATCACGCGGTCGCTGGCGCGCGCGAGCAGGTCGCGGGCGTACTCGCTTTCGTGATCCGCCGAGCCCGCGATCACGAGCCTGGCGGTGCAGTCCGACCGCTCATAGGCGTCGATCAGATCGTGCAGGCCCTTCTCGGGAACGAGCCGTGCGACGGCGAGGAGGAAATTGCCGTCCTCGAGCCCGAGCCGTTCGAGCACCAGTGCGGGGTCGGCATCGCCGGGCAGGTCGGAGGTGCCGTTGGGAATATAGGCGATCGCCTCCGCGCGTTTCGGGAAGCTGCGCTGCAATTGCGCGGCGAGTGAAGGAGAAACGGCGATGACCCGATTGGCGAAGGTGAGCGCCAGCCACTCGCCGGTGCGCAAGGCGGTGCGCGCGACAAGGCCCCATTTGGCGCGGTGATAGTCGGTGCCGTGATGCGTCACGACCACCTTCAGGCCGAGCAGCCGGGCGAGCGGCGCCAGCAATCCGGGACCGATCGCATGGATATGGATCAGACCGGCGCCGCGCCGGCGCGCGGAAAAAACCGCAAGCAGCGTCGATACCACGGCTTCAAGATGTTGCGAGCGCGGGCAGGGGATGCCGACGATCTCGACCCCGCGATGCTCGCCCGTCGGTTCGGGCAGATAGGGCGCGCGGCCGAGCACGACCGACCGGTGAGCGGGCCACAGCGCCTTGATCCGCGGAAGCAGCTCCTCGCAATGGCTTTCGATCCCGCCCATCACGTGCGGAAAGCCGCGCAGGCCGGTCACGCAGATGACGGGCGGCCCCGCGGGGTCGCCGGAAGACGCACTTGTCCGTTGCAGCATTGTCAAACTCCACTAGCGCCCGGCCGGATTTCCGGCTCAGGCCACCGCTGCCATCGGTCCTCTTCCGCCACTTTCGATTTCGCCGAGATACCAGTCGACGAACCGCTCGATGCCCCGCGCCAGCGGAACCTTGGGACTGTAACCGGTGAGCGCGTTGATCGCCGAGATGTCGGCATAGGTCGCGGTCACGTCGCCAGGCTGCATCGGCCGCATCAGCTTGATCGCCGGCCGGCCGAGCGCGCGTTCGAGCACGCCGATCATGTCCATCAGGCCGACGGGATTGCAGTCGCCGATGTTGAGCAGGCGGTTTTCGCCGCCCGCGGGGGGGCGGTCGAGCACGCCGACCACACCATCGACGATATCGTCGATATAGGTGAAATCGCGCGCCATCCGGCCTTCGCCGAACACCTCGATCGGCTGGCCGAGCAGGATTTTCTGCGCGAAACCATAATAGGCCATGTCGGGCCGGCCCCACGGGCCATAGACGGTGAAGAAGCGCAGCCCGCTGAGCGGCAGGCGATAGAGGTTGGCATAGCTTTCGCTCATCAGCTCGCAGCTGCGCTTCGTCGCCGCGTAGAGCGAGACCGGCGCGGTGCAGGGCTCGTCCTCGCGAAAGCCGGTGCCGCCGAGCGGGCGGTCGCCGTAGACCGAACTCGACGAGGCATAGACGAGATGTTCGATATGGCCCGCGTGACGCGCCGCCTCGAGCACCGCCAGATGTCCTTTGAGGTTGCTGTGCTCATAGGCGAACGGGTTTTCGAGGCTGTAGCGCACGCCCGCCTGCGCGGCGAGATGGACGATCCGGCGGACGCCGTTCGCTTCGACCAGCTCGCTGACGAGTCCGGGGCTGGCGATGTCGCCGTCGATCAGCCGGAAGCCCAAATTGCCCGTAAGCCGCGCGGTGCGCGCCTTTTTCAGCGCGACATCGTAATAGTCGGTGAAATTGTCGAGCCCGAGCACGCGCTCGCCGCGCGCGAGGAGCCGTTCGGATACCGCATGGCCGATAAAGCCGGCGGCACCGGTCACCAGGATGGGGCTGTCGTCGGTCACGCGGCCTGCCTCTCGCTTGCGGCCTCGACATTGTCGTCCGCCTTGCCGGGGCGGCCGACGCTGACGTAGCGCAGCCCCGCTTCTTCGACCTGAGCGGGCGGATAGATGTTGCGCAGATCGACAAGCACCGGATCGGCCATCACCGCCTTGAGGCGCACAAGGTCGAGCGCGCGGAACGCGTCCCATTCGGTGACGATCACCGTGGCCGCCGCGCCTTCGGCTGCGGAATAGGCGGAGGTCGCATATTCGACATCGTGCAGCACGGCCCCGGCCGCCGCCATGCCCTCGGGGTCATAGGCGCGCACCCGCGCACCGGCATCCTGCAGCGCCTGGATGATCGCGATCGAAGGCGCGTCGCGCATGTCGTCGGTATTGGGCTTGAAGGTGAGGCCGAGCACCGCGACGGTGCGCCCGCGCACGCTCCCGTCGATCGCGGCGAGGATCTTGCGGCCCATTGCGCGCTTGCGCTGTTCGTTCACCGCGACCGTCGCCTCGATCAGGCGCAGCGGCGCGTCATGATCCTGCGCGGTCTTCATCAGTGCCAGCGTGTCCTTTGGAAAGCACGAACCGCCATAGCCGGGGCCCGCGTGAAGGAATTTGGCGCCGATCCGGTTGTCGAGCCCGATGCCGTGCGCGACGTCCCGGACGTCGGCACCGACCTGTTCGCACAGGTCCGCGATCTCGTTGATGTAGGTGATCTTCATCGCGAGAAAGGCGTTGGCGGCATATTTGATCAGCTCGCTGGTGCGACGGCGGGTGAAGACGACCGGCGCCTTGCCCAGCGACAGCGGGCGATAGACCTTTTCCAGCGGCGCACGGGCACGCTCGTCCTCGATGCCGATCACGACGCGGTCGGGGCGTTTGAAATCCTCGATCGCGGCGCCCTCGCGCAGGAATTCGGGGTTGGAGGCGACCGCGAATTCGGCGGCGGGATTGCACTCGCGAATGATTCGCTCGACCTCGTCGCCGGTGCCGACGGGAACGGTCGATTTGGTGACGATCACGGTGAAGCCACTGAGTGCCCCCGCAATCTCGCGCGCCGCGCCGTGGACGTAGGACAGATCGGCATGACCGTCGCCGCGGCGGCTGGGGGTGCCAACCGCGATGAATACAACGTCCGCGGCGCCCACGGCTTCGGACAGTTCGGTGGTGAAGGCCAGATGACCAGCCGCGACATTTCGCGCGACCAGATCCTCGAGGCCGGGCTCATAGATGGGAATGCCGCCGGCGCGGAGGCTGGCGATCTTGTTCGCGTCCTTGTCGACGCAGGTCACGTGATGGCCGAAATCGGCAAAACACGCGCCCGAAACCAGCCCGACATAGCCGGACCCGATCATTACGATACGCATTACGCGTTGCTCCCTTTTTATGAAGGCGCTTTTTGCTGCGCCTGCGAACAATCGCCTTGCAGGGTGGGGGGCGTCAACTTGCCCGCTTTGAACAGAGCCAATTCGAAGGCGAAGCGATCCAAGCCGCCATCGTGGCTTGATGGCAATCAAGCCACGGAAATAACGTGGATTTTTCAGATGGAAGCCTTGGCCGTTGCCTAAACGACGCCCGGGGCATTTGGCTCCCATGCGACGAAACGATTCGACTTGAACTTGCCACGGGTCAGCGGTGGATTAGAAGCTGGATACGATAAGCTGTGGAGAGGGCAAGGATGCTGGAAGCGCAACGCGCGGCCTTTTTCGCCGACTTGCCGGTGCCGCTGGCCATTCGCCGCGACCGGCTGCGGCGGGCTGCACTGATGATAGGGGAGAGTGCCGACACGCTGTGCGCTGCGCTCGCGGCCGATCAGGCGAATCAGGACATCGAGTCGGCCATGCTCACCGAAGTCGTGCCGGCGCTGGCGACGCTGCGGGCCTCGGTCGATAGTGTCGGCCGCTGGATACGACCCGAAGGCGGACGCGGGCTGTTCGCCCGGCTCGGCGGCGGCGACTATGTCGAATATCAGCCCGTCGGGGTGATCGGTATTGCGGCGCCGGCGTCTTTGCCGCTGCTCCAGACAGCGAGCATCCTTGCAAGCGTGCTTGCGGCGGGCAATCGGGTGACGCTGAAATTCGACGACGCATCGCCGGAGCTTGGCCGGTTGATCGGCGAGCTGGCGCCGCGTTATTTCGATCCGCTCGAACTGAGGGTGGCGTCCGGCGACGCCTTCGCGGAACACGCTTTCGACCTGCTGGTGACGAGCGAGCCGCAGGAAGGCGATGCGATAATGATGACGCGATCGGGCAAGTCGCCGGTGATCATCGGGCGGTCGGCCGATTTTGCGAAGGCCGCCGACAAGGTAATCGCGGCCAAACATGTCAAGAACGGGCGTGCGCCGCTCGCACCCGACTATCTGTTCGTGCCCGAGGAGCAGGAGGAGGCGATTGGCGCATGGCTGTGGCGCGCGGCGATGCGGCCGGGAGCGGCGGCGTCTCCGGCACCGATGGATACGGAACAGGAACGGCTGGCACGGCTGCTTGATGACGCGCGCGCGCGCGGGGGCGAAGTGATGACCGCGGAACCACGCGGCGCGGGCGCGCCGCTCCACATCATCCGTCACGCCAGCGAGGATATGCTGGTGATGCGCGAGGATATTCAGGGGCCGATCCTGCCGCTGCGCAACTATGCGCGGATCGAGGATGCGATCGCCGCGATCCACCGGCGCCCGCCGCCGCTCGCCATCTATTATTTCGGCCGCGACGCCGTCGAGCGCCGGCACGTGCTCGAACGCACGCTGTCTTCGGCGATCGCGATCGACGGACGGGCGCTGTCCGCGGCAAAGGCGGGCACCGGCATGACGCTCCATATCGGTGACGGCGAGGCCGGCTTCCGCCGGTTCAGCCGGGCGCGGCAGGTCTGTCGCCAGCCCTTTCCCGGTTTCGCGCGGGCGCGTGAAGGCGGCGACGATCTGGGCGGAGCGGCACCCGCGCTGCGCTGACCCCGGACGCGCCACGCCGCACCGCATCGTTCTGGCCTTGTCCTGCGGCGCCCGGTTAACGCCGCAGCATGGCCGACATGTCCCCGCTCTTCGCCGTCAGCGCGGTTCCGATCGTCGCGAACGGCGAGCCGGTGTATGTCGTGCGATCTGGCGCCTTCTATCGCGGCGTGCGCGCGCGCGACGTCGGTAACGGTCTGTTCGTGATTCGCGAGCCGGTCCACAATGTCCGTATCGCCGGCATCCGGGTCGAGGGCGGCTACCGGGTAATCGAAAATACCGCGGCCCCTGAACTGGTGGCGGCCGGCTGCGCCGGACTCCGCGTACGCGGCGCGCGCGCGAGCGATCTCGAACGCAGCTTCGCGCGCATTCGTTACGACAGCCACGACGGAGTATTCGAGGATATCAGTGCGAGCGGCATGCTCACTACCGGCTCGACCGACTTGCCGGTGGGTATCGCCTTCGCCGACACGGCGCATGATTTTCGGGTCGAGCGCTGCTTCATGCGCGGCTTTCAATGGAAGCGCGGTGACAAGCAATATTGGAACGGCGACGGTTTCTCGACCGAGCGCGGCAATGCGCGCTTCCTGTTCCGCCAATGCGCCGCGTGGGACAACAGCGACGGCGGGTTCGATCTGAAATCGACCGAGACCGTGCTCGACGACTGCGTCAGCGGACGCAACGCCCGCAATTTCCGGCTCTGGTCGAGCATCCGTGCGACCCGGCTTATCAGCCTCGACCCCATCAAGATCGGCGGGATCGGCGACACCAATCATTTCTCGATCATGGCGCCGAAAGGCGCAAGCGAACCGCTGGTCATCCATATCGAGCATCTGACGGTGAAGAGCGATCGGGGCTGGCCGATATTCGATGTGCACGACGGGCCGGCAAAGATCATCATCGGCTCGCACGATATTCAGGTGCCGCCCGGTACACCGCTGGTCCGTTCGCGCGGGGGCGGCTCGGTGCCGGGCGGCGTCTCCTTTGCGGGAACGCCTCCCCGGCTCTGAAATAGCCCGGGCGCACTTTGGACACGCTTCGACGCCGGGCCCTTGCTGCAATGCAGCGTAAAGGCGCAGATCGCTCCCGTCAGCACGTGGCGATCGTGTCTGCAAATCCGAATGCTGGTTTTTTGGGGGGGACCCAGTGACCAGAAAAGGGTGAAAAGATGCGAAAAGTACGCAAGGCCGTGTTCCCCATCGGCGGCCTTGGAACCCGGTTCCTTCCGGCGACCAAGTCCATGCCGAAGGAGATGCTGCCGGTGGTCGACCGACCGCTGATCCAGTACGCAGTCGACGAGGCCCGCGCGGCGGGTATCGAGCAGTTCATTTTCGTGACGAGCCGCGGCAAGAGCCTGATCGAGGATCATTTCGATCATGCGTTCGAGCTTGAGGAAGCGATGGCGCGGCGCGGCAAGTCGCTCGCCGCGCTCGACGGCACGCGCCCGCCGCCGGGAGACATCGCGATCGTGCGGCAGCAGGAGCCTCTGGGGCTTGGCCATGCCGTATGGTGTGCCCGTCATATCGTGGGCGACGAACCCTTCGCCGTGTTGTTGCCCGACGATCTGATGGTCGGCGAGCCGGGCTGCCTCCGGCAGATGGTCGATGCCTATGCCGAACTCGGCGGCAACCTGATCTGCACCGAGGAAGTCGCGCCCGAAGATACGCATAAATATGGTATCGTCACGCCGGGCGCGCGCGCTGGCGCAATTACCGAAGTGCAGGGATTGGTCGAAAAACCGGCTCGGGACGTCGCGCCGTCCACATTGGCGGTCATCGGCCGTTACATCCTTCAGCCCGAGGTGATGGACGTGCTCGGCAGTCAGGAGGAAGGCGCGGGAGGCGAGATCCAGCTCACCGATGCACTGGCGCGGATGATTGGCCGGCAGGCGTTCCACGGCGTCACCTTTGCGGGAAAACGCTATGATTGCGGCGACAAGAGCGGCTTCGTGACTGCGACGATGGCGCTTGCGCTTGCCCGGCCCGACACCGCGCCTGCGGTGCGCGCCTTCCTGGCCAAGGCGTAACATGGACGCGGTTACCCGGCGCCCGCGCCGCGTCGATATCGACCCTCAGGTCGATCGCGGCGCGCTGATCGACCTGCGTCACGTCGGCGCAGTGCTGCGCCGACGATGGATGGTGCTGTGCGCGGCGATGCTCGCGGCGGTCGTGATCGCCGCGGCCGCCTACATCGCCGCCGAACCGCGCTACCTCGCCACCGCGCAGGTCGCGCTCGAACGCACGGCCGAGCGGGTGATCAACGTCGATTCGGTCGTGCCGACCACCGACCCCGATTCGGCGGCGGTCGATACCGAGGTGCAGGCCTTGCGCTCGCCTGAACTGATCGGGCGGGTGGTCGACCGGCTGCGGCTCGACCGCGACCCGAATTTCAACGAAGCAGCCGAACAGGCTGTGCCGGTGGCGAAGCCCGATCTGATCGGGCGCCAGCGCGCGATCGGTGCGCTGCTCGGCGGACTGACGGTGAAGCGCGACGGGCTCTCCTATTCAATCAGCGTCTCGTTCGAGGGGAGCACGCCGGTACAGTCGGCGCAGATCGCCAATGCGCTGGTCGATGATTATGTTTCGGGGCAGGTCGGCTCCAAGACCGACGCGACGCAGCGCGCGAGCAAGTTTCTCGAGGAACGGCTGGAGGAACTCCGCGTGCAGGTGCTGGGTGCCGAGCGCGAGGTCGCCGACTATCGTTCCGCGCACAATCTCTTCGCCGTGTCCGAGGCGAGCACGGTGACGCAGCAGGAATTGTCGGGCCTTTCGACCCAGCTTGCACAGGCCAAGGCGGAAAATGCCGCGGCGCAGGCGCGGCTTTCGGCCGCGCGGGCCCAGCTCGGGCGCGGGCGGAGCGGCGAGGAACTGGGCGATTCGCTCGATTCGCCGGTGGTGAGCCAGCTGCGGGCCCAGCGGGCAGAAGCGGCGCGCGAAGTGGCGGCGCTGGAGAAACGTTACGGTCCGCGCCATCCCGATCTGGTGCGCGCGCAAAGCCAGCTCCGCACCGCCGACGAAGGCATCGCGGCCGAGGTCCAGCGCATCGTTTCCAACGTCTCCATCCAGGCGAGCATCGCCAGCCAGCGCGCGGGTTCGCTCGCGGGATCGGTGGCGCAGACGCAGGGCAAGCTTGCCAGCGACAATGAGGCGTCGGTCCGGCTGGGCGAGCTGGAACGCAACGCCGAATCGGCGCGGACGCTCTATCAGGCGTTCCTCGATCGCTATCGCCAGACGGTCGCGCAATCGGGGCTGGAACGCAGCGATGCCTATATCGTCAGCCGCGCGCGCGTTCCCGGTGCGCCGAGCTCGCCCAACATGCTGCTCTATGCGGCGATGGCCGTCGTTGGCGGGCTCGGTATGGGCGTGTTGCTCGTCGTGTTGCTCCAGCTGCTCGAGCGCGGGCTGGAAACCAGCGATGCGATCGAGGATGCGCTGGCGTTGCCCACGCTCGCCTCGATCCCCGACGTGAACACGCTGCCCGGCTATCGCAAACTGGGTCCGCCGGCCCCACCGGCCGAGCTGCTGCTCAAACGGCCCCAGTCGACCTACGCCGAAGCATTCCGCACCCTGCGCACGTCGATCCAGTTTGCCGAGGCGGCCAATCCGATCCGCGTCGTCGCGATTACCTCCGCGGTGCCGGGCGAAGGCAAGACCACCACGGCGATGGGGCTTGCCCGGGCGGCGGCAGCGGCGGGCAGCAAGGTGCTGCTGATCGACGCCGACGCACGCCGGCGCGCCTCCAGCCGGCAGTTCGCCGACAGCGTGGAACTGGGGCTGGACGAAGTGCTGGCGGGTCAGGCGACGCTGGAACAGGCGATCGTCAAGGACAGCCTGTCGGACGCCTGCCTGCTGCCGCAACGTCTCGATTCAAAGGGCATCGGGCTTACCGAGAGCCCGCGGCTGGCCGAACTGATCGAGCAGGTGCGCGCGCGTTACGATCTGGTGATCCTCGACACCCCGCCGGTGCTGCCGGTTGACGAGGCGCGCGTCATCGCCAGCATGGCGGACGGCGTGGTGTTCCTCGTGCGCTGGCGCAAGACCCCGTCGAAGGCGGCTTCGGTGGCGCTGCGGCGGCTTTACGACGTCCATGCGGAGATGCTGGGCGCGGTGCTGACGCTGGTCGACGTGCGCGAACAGGAGCGCGCGGGTTATGAGGACGGCGGGACCTTCCTGAAGGCCTACCGTCCCTATTACGCAGACTGACCGGGCGACGCCGTGACCGCGCAGGCGTTGCCCTATGGCCCGGCCTTCGGGCTTGGCATATTGCTGCCGGTGTCGGCGCTGCTGTTCGTTTCGCTCGTCCTTGCGGCGCGGCGGGCGGGTAGCATCGCGGGGGCGTTCGTGGTCGTGGCGCTGTGGCTGCGCTATATCGCGGGCGCCTATCATCTCTATATGTTCCAGTCGCTCGCGGGCGGGCTTTCGGGCAATGCGCTGCTCTCGATCGGGGTCACCGGCTTCGGGCTGCTCTTCGTCGTGCGGCCGGCCAATCTGGCGATCAACTGGCTGCTGCCCGTTTATGCGCTCGTCGTGCTGGCGCTGCTCAGCGCCGCCCTGAACGGCGACGCGGCGGGCGGGGTCAATGCCGCGGTCAAATATGCCTATATGATCGTGATCATGATCGCGGTGTTCCAGGCGCTGCGTGTCGATCCCGAAGCGCGGTTCCTGAGCTGGGCCATGGTCTCGTTCCTGCCGTTGCTCGTCTTTCAGGCCCTCTCGCTGGCGCTGAACCTGCCCAAGGGGTCGGAGGATGGCGACGGGCTGGTCTGGATCGGCGGCTATAACCACGAGGCGGCCTTCTCGGTCGCGCTGATGACGGGGTTTCTGGTCGGCTGCTTCGCCCGGTCGGCGCCGCGCATGGTGCGCGTCGCTTTTCTCGCGGCGACCTTCTGCGCGATCCTGCTCGCCGGCTATCGCACGACGATCCTCGCGTTTGCGCCGCTGGCGCTGGCTGTCTTCCTGAGCGGAATGACGATGAGCGTGCGGCGCGACCAGCGCACGCCGATGGCCGTGACCGCCGTGGTGGCCGGTGTGCTGCTCGTTTCGGTCGCGGCCCTGTTCTACAGCGAGAAGTTCGCGGATCTTGCCGCCTTCCTCTCGGATCCCGCCGGAATGATCAAGCCGCCGCGCGACTTCGATCTGCTCGAGCGGCAGGTGATGTCGGGCCGCCCGCTGATCTGGAGCAGCTATATCTATGCCTGGGCCGCCGGGACGCCGCTTCAGCATCTGGTCGGTTTCGGGCCGGAAAGCTGGGAAGGGCTGTTCAAGGTCTATCCGCACAACACGCTGGTCGCCACGCTCTACGAACTTGGCTGGCTGGGCGTGACGGCGATGATCCTGCTGTGGACGGCGATGTTTGTGGCGGCAGTGTCGGCACGCGGCGATCGCTTCAAGCTGCTTGCCGCGCATTTCGCCTTCTTCGTGCTCAACATGGCGACGATGCCGTTCTGGCAGGTGGAGGGGCTGGCGCTCTACGGGCTGCTCTGCGGCTATACGATCCATGCGGCACGCGCCGCACAGCGGCCCCGGCCGGACCTGCGCCGTCTGGTCCATGGCTGAAGCCTGCTCGAACCAGATCTTCGTTTGGGGGGAATAATATCCGCGCGGCGCGCGTATGCGCGGCATGACGAAGACTTTCCCTGCCGCATTTCCTTCCATATCCCGATACCATGGCGACCAGTCGCGGCCGCTGCGCGTGGCGCTGTTTTCGGGCAATTATGATTGCGTCCGCGACGGCGCGAACCGGGCGCTCAATCGCCTTGTCGCCCATCTGCAGGACAGGGTGGGGGCGCAGGTGCGCATCTATTCGCCGACCGCGCCGCGAAAGGCTTTCGCATCGGTCGGCGAGATTTTTTCGGTAAGGTCGGTGTGTATTCCGGGCCGGCCGGAATATCGGGTGGCGCTGGGATTTACGCGCGCCGCACGCGAAGATCTGGAGGCTTTCGCGCCCGACATCGTCCACCTCTCGGCGCCTGACCTGCTTGGCCGGCAGGCGCAGAAATATGCGCGGTCGGCCGGCATCCCGGTGGTTGCCAGCCTGCATACGCGGTTTGAAACCTATCTCGACTATTACCGGCTGGGCGTCCTGCGCCGCCCCGTCGACAATTATCTTGCGCGTTTTTACGGCGACGCCGACCATATCCTTGCCCCCACGCCGCCGATCCGCGACGAACTGGCGGCGCAGTTCGGACAGGAGAAGCTGTCGATATGGTCGCGCGGGGTGGACCGGACGATGTTCGGCCCGGGCCTGCGCAGCGAAGCCGTTCGCGCGCATCTGGGCTATGGTCCCGATGATGTCGTCCCGCTCTTTTTCGGCCGCCTCGTCCTCGAAAAGGGGCTGGGCGTCTTTGCCGAGGCGATCGCTGCGCTTCGGGATGGCGGCCATGCGGTGCGTCCGATCGTGATCGGCGAAGGGCCGGCGCGGGACTGGCTCGCGCGCCGCCTTCCCAATGTGACCTTCCTCGGGTTTCTCGACGGCCGCAAGCTCGGCGAAGCGGTGGCGAGCGCCGACATACTTCTCAATCCCAGCGTGACCGAGGCGTTCGGCAACGTCAATCTCGAGGCTATGGCGTCGGGCCTTGCCGTGGTGTCGGCCGATGTCGACAGCGCATCGGCGCTGATCGACCACGGCCGGACGGGGCTTCTCGTCCCGCCGCAGGATCCCCGCGCCTATGCCGACGCGACCGCGACGCTGATCCGCCAGCCGGCGCGTCTTCGCGAGCTGCGCCAATCGGCGGCGAAAGCGGTCGATCGCTATCGCTGGGACGCGATCCTCGCCGATGTGGCCGACGTCTACGAACGGCTGGCAGGGCGCGGTCCGGCCTTGCATTATGCGAAGGTCGCCTGACAATGCGCGGGATGAAGACCCGGTGGAACGAAGCGGGCGGCTTTGCCGACGACGTCGCCGCAATGCGCCGCTACGCACGGTCGCTGACGCGCGATCGCGACGATGCCGATGACGTGGTTCAGGACGCGCTGGTTCGCGCGATCGAGCGTCAGGCGACCTATCAGCAGGGCCGGGACCGGCGGCGCTGGCTGCTCGCGATCGTGCACAACGTCTTTATTTCGGGCACCCGCCGCGAGGCGGCCGAAGCCCGCCGCAACGATCGCTTTGCCGAGACGCAGGTCGCCCATTCGGAAGCGCCCCAGGAACTTCACGCGCGGCTGGCCGAGATCGCGCGCAGCTTCGCCGCGCTGCCCGACCATCACCGCGCCGTCCTGCACCTGACGGCGATCGAAGGACTGAGTTATCAGGAATGTGCCGATGTACTCGGCGTTCCGACGGGAACCATCATGTCGCGGATAGCGCGGGCGCGCGCTGCCCTGCGGCAACAGGAAGAACAGCGACCCGAACGGGCACTGCGTATCGTGGGAGGACGAAATGACGGCCACGCCGAGTGATCAGGAAATCGACGCCTATATCGACGGCCAGCTCGATACCGAGGGACGCTTTGCCGTCGAGGATTATCTGCGTCTGCACCCCGATATGGCCGCGCGCGTGATGGGGGATCTCGGACGGCGGAGCGCGCTGCAACTGCTGGCCCGGGACCGCGATCCGCTGCCGTCGCGCCTCGTCGATCAGGCTGGCCCCGGCCCGAGCTCCGGAAGGCCGCGGTGGCGGCGCTGGGCGCCGGCGGCCGGATTGTCGGCGAGCGGGATCGCGGCCGCGCTTCTGGTGATGCTCCAGGGTCCGCCCGCCTATGTCGAAGACGCTCTGGCCTCACACATGGTCGCCGGGATGCGCGCGGGCATGGATTCGCAGATCGAGGCCCCGAAGTTCGATGCCCGCGAGATACAGCTCGCGACCAATATCGCAGTGCCGAAAGTCCCGGCCGACTGGAAGGTGACGGACGTGCAGGTCTTTCCGACCGATCGCGGGCCGGCGCTGGTGATGGCGCTCAAGACGAGGGACGGGGACCAGCTGTCGCTCTTCGCAAAGCGCGAACGAAATGGCGCTCCCCAGGATCCCGATGCGGTTCGGGAGGGGTCGCACTCGGTTGCCTATTGGGGCCGGGGCGACATGTCATATGCGCTGGTCGGCGACAGCGAGCCCTCGGCGATCGACGCGCGGGCCGAAGCGCTGGCGCGGTCGTGGTCGTGATGGCGAATGGAGGGTTGAACCGGGAAAGCGGTTCTTTTCGGGAGGGGAATGGAATGACACGGAATAGCAGTTTCATGATCGCGATGGCCGCGCTGCTTGCCGCGGGTGGATGCGCGAAGAAGGCGCCGAAGGACCTGCCGCCGCCACCCGTCCTGAGCGAACCCGTCGACGACGACCGGATCGTACCGGGGTCGCAGCAGGATTTTCTCACCAACATAACGTCGGACCGCATCTATTTTGGCTATGACCAGTTCAACGTCGATGCCGAAGATATGGTGACGCTCCGCAGCCAGGCGGCCTGGCTGGCGCGCTACCCCGGCGTCCATGTGACGCTGGAAGGACATGCCGACGAACGCGGAACGCGCGATTATAATATCGCGCTGGGCGAACGGCGCGCGAATGCCGCAAAGAATTACCTCGCTTCGCTGGGGATCGATCCGGGCCGGATGAATGTCATCAGCTATGGCAAGGAACGGCCCGCGGCGACCGGTTCGAACGAGGAAGCCTATGCCCAGAACCGGCGCGCGGTGACCCTCGTCATCGAGCGCTGAGGGGATAGGGGGGTGCCGGCAATCGGCACCCCTTACCCTTGCGGAATGCCTTTCATGTCGGGCAGGTGGTGCGCGATGCCCTTGTGGCAATCGATACAGGTGTTCTTGCCGGTGCCGAGATAATCTGGTGAATCCAAGCGGCGCGCGGCGCCTGCCGGGTCAGGTCCATCGAATCATGTTGATGGCAGTTCCGGCATTCGAGCGAGTCATTCGCTTTCAGCCGCGCCCATTCATGCTTTGCGAGCTCAAGGCGCTTGTCGAGGAATTTTCGCGCGTGTTGATCGTGCCGAAGACCTTGCCCCACACCTCTTTCGACGCCTGCATCTTGCGCGCGATCTTGTCGGTCCATTCGTGCGGCACGTGACAATCTGAACAGACCGCGCGGACGCCCGAGCGGTTGTTGTAGTGGATCGTCGTCTTGAGCTCGGCGAACACATTATCGTTCATCTCGTGACAGCCGGTGCAGAATTGTTCGGTGTTGGTCGCCTCCACCGCGGTGTTGAACCCGCCCCGGAAGATGATCCCGGCGATGAAACCGCCAAGCGTCAGAAAACCGACGGCGAAATCACTCGCGGGATGTCTTGTCCGTCGAAGCAGCGCGAGACTGCGCTGGCGGCTTGTCGCCAAACGCCAGTTGAAGCGCGTCGCGAAGCGCCGGCCAGTTGCCCGTCGCGTGCGTCTCTCCCGCGGCCACGCGAAATTCGACCTCAACGGGTGTGGACCGGAGATTATCGGCCAGTTCGCGGGCGTTATCGATCATTCTGGCGCGCTGGCTGAGCTCCGCGATACGGAGCCAGGCGGGATCCTTTTCCATCCCCGGCGCCGGCGATTGTTCATATTGCCCCGCGCTGAGCAAAAGCCTGCGGCGGAGCGGGAGTTTGCCCAGCCGCTCGGCAAATCCCGGCAACATTTTCAGGACCTGTTTGTCGCCGTACCAGATCGACGGGCTGGACGCGGCGTAGGTGCGGAAGAGGTCGGGACGCTTGAACAACGCCTGCAGGGTGAACAGGCCGCCGAGGCTGTATCCCGCCAATGTCCGCCGGCTGGCGTTGACAGGATGGTCCGCCTCGACCGCCGGAATGACCTTGTCGGCGAGGAAAGCGAGAAAGCGATCGGCACCGCCGGCCGGGCCCATGCCGGGTTCAGGCTCGGCGCCGTCGGGCACGGCTGGCGTATAATCGAATGTGCGGCGCGATCGATCGGGATAGCCGATGCCCACCACGATGCCCGGGGTCATGCCGGCATAGCGTCCCAGCCGGTTTTGATATTCCGCCGCGATCGCGAAGCTTTCACTTCCGTCGAGCAGGTAAAGGATCGGATATCCCGCGGGTGGCGGTGGCTGCTCCGGCCAGGCAATGTAGACGAGATAGTCGCCCCCCGCGTCGGAGCGCATGGGCCGGACTTCCGAACGCGGCATGACATAGGGCTCGCCGCGCGCCGTGGCCGACGGCGCGCCCGGGTTCGCGAGGAGCAGCGACGGATGCGCCGCGATAATCGTCGCGGCGAACGCCAGCAGGGTGCGTGCGCAGGTAAGTTTTCCGGTCATCGATATCCCTCCCTCCATCTGGCCGTCAGCGGCGGGCAGACGGGGCGAAGCTGCATCGGCGGCCTCTTCGTCCTCGCGCAAGGCGAACATGTTTCGTCGCAATTCCTATTGACTGCCGACGAGAAAAATACAAGATGTATACAAGAATTTGACGCGGATCCGTAACAGGGGTTTTCATGCAAGACGATTTTGAACGGCGCGCGCGGATGCAGTGCGCGCGACGGTCTTTTGCGCCATGGGCGCAGGCGAGCGTGAAGGGGCGCAGCCGATGACCGCTGCGCCGCGCGTCGACGACAATCTGGCGCCCGCGCTTGCGGCGTCGGCGATCGATATTCTCGCGCGCCTGATCGCGTTCGACACCACGTCGAGCGCGTCGAACCTCGCGCTGATCGACTATGTCGAAGCGTATCTGGCGGAGCATGGCGTTGCGGCGCGGCGGATCGCCAACGCCGACGGCAGCAAGGCGAACCTGCTTGCGACGATCGGCCCCGTCGATGCACGCGGGCTCGTGTTGTCGGGGCATACCGACGTCGTGCCGGTTGCGGGCCAGCCGTGGAGCCGCGATCCCTTCACGCTCGCCGAGCATGAAGGGCGGCTCTACGGGCGCGGCACCGCCGACATGAAAAGCTTCATCGCGCTCGCGCTCGCGGCGGTGCCCTATCTCTCGCCGCGGACGATGACGCGCCCGGTCCATCTCGCTTTCTCCTATGACGAGGAAATCGGCTGCCTCGGCGCGCCCGACCTGATCGACGCGCTGGTTGCCGAGGGGCATCGTCCGGTCGCGGCGATCGTCGGCGAGCCGACCGAAATGGCGATCATCAACAGCCACAAGGGCATTCACCTTTACGAGGTGGTCGTCACCGGGCGCGAGGCGCATTCGAGCCTGGTGCACGAGGGCGTGTCGGCGAACATGGTGGCGATCGGGATTTTGGGCGTGCTCGGCCGGATCGCCGAAAGCGAGCGCGCCGACCACCGCGACGCGCGCTTCGACCCGCCCTGGTCGACGCTGACCGTGGGGACGATCCACGGTGGCACGGCGGCGAATATCCTCGCGCGCGAATGCCGCTTCACTTTCGACCTGCGCACCGTGCCCGACCGCGACGTCGATGCGGTGCTCGCGCCCTTCTGGGCGGCGGTCGAGGATGCGCGAACGCGGCTGAAGGACGAGGGCGAGGAAACCGGGATTGCGGTGCAGGTGATCGCCGAGGTTCCGCCGCTTCGGCGCGAAGAGGAAGGCGCGGCCGAGCGGCTGGCCGCGATGCTGAGCGAGGTCGCGGCGCCGGCGGGCGCGGTCTCCTATGGCGCCGAGGCGGGGCAGTTCCAGACCGCGGGCATGTCGACGGTGATCTGCGGCCCGGGCTCGATCGTGCAGGCGCACCGTCCCGACGAATATATCGAGGTCGCGCAGATCGAGGCGGGCGCCCGCTTCATGTCGAGGTTGATTGCGATGACCCATGCGGAGTAGAGATCGGCGATGCGCGCCGCCCGAACCACATCCGACAAGCCTGCCGATCCGGCGGAGGTCCTCGACATAAGCGACGATGTTGCCCGCCAGTCCTCGGGGCAGAAGGTCTATGCCTTGCTGCGCGAGCAGATTCTGAACCTCGACCTGCCGCCGAACACCGAACTCGACGAGGTCCAGTTCAGCCGCGAACTGGGCTTTTCGCGCACCCCGATCCGCGAGGCGCTGATCCGGCTGGCGTCGGACAGTCTGGTCGTGCTCGCGCCGAACCGCGGTGCGCGCGTCGCGCCGCTCGATCTCGATCAGGTGCCGCAAGTGCTCGAAGCGCTCGAGCTCTACGAACGCGCGACGACGCGCTGGGCGGCGCTGCGCCGGCAGCCGCACCACCTCGACCTGCTCGAACAACGCAATCGCGAGTTTGCGGCGGCGAGCGAGACGCGCGACCCGCGACTGATCGTCGAGGCGAACTGGGCCTTTCACGACGCGATCAACCAGGCGTGCGGGAACAGGTTTCTTGCCGCCGATTGCTCGAAAATGCTGCGCGGCGTGATGCGGCTGTCGCTGCTGGCCTTTCGCCAGAACGGTGCCGCGCTGCTCAGCTATTCGGACGTCATCGACCAGCATAACCAGATGATCGATGCGATCCGCCGCGGCGATGCGAACGAGGCCGAACGGCTCGTTTACGAGCATTCGGACGAGTTTCGCGAGCGGATGAAGACCTTTGTCGCGGGTGCGAGCACCGCCGATTTCTCGCTGAACGGTCGCGGCTGAGCCGCGACCGCCAGCTTCAATCCTCCAGATCGTCCGCCACCTTGCCGCTCGCGCGGTAGAAGAAGAGCGCGGTCGGAACGGTCAGCGCCATCACGATGATCAGCGCATAACGCAGCCCTTCGGGGCCGTGGATCGCGCTGAAATGGTCGCTGAGCGCACCGGTGATCACCGGGCCAAGCCCGAAACCCAGCAGGTTTCCGAAGAAGAGGACGACCGCGATCGCCGTTGCGCGGCGTGCGCTGCCGCACACCGCGTGGATCGCGGCAAAGGCGGCGGGGAGGGCGGCGTAGAGCAGGATGCCGCCGATCGTGCTGACGACCAGAAAGGTCGGCAGGTCGTCGATCAGGAACATCGCGCAATTGGGCACCGCCGCGAGGCCGAAGGCGATGGCGGGAAAACGCACGATCCAGCGCGGGTCGCGCCGCGACAGCGCGTCCTGGATCGCGCCGCCCGCGAGACTGCCGATCAGCACCGCGAGTGCGGACGTTGCGCCATAATAGAGCCCCGCCTGCTCGATCGGGCTTTCGATCACGCGCACGAGATAGGAGGGCACGAAGACGAGCGAGCCATAGGCTGCGAAGTGATAGAGGGTGAAGCCCGCGAGCATCAGCACGAACGACCGCTTGTCGGTGAGGCGCTTGACCGATGTCCTGAAATCCTCGGTGCTGCCGCGCGGCACCGCGGCATCGACCCGCGTGCGCGGTTCGTCGAGCACCCACCAGACGAGTGCGGCGATCAGCAGCCCCGGCAGGCCGAAAGCGACGAGCGTTGCGCGCCAGCCATAGGCGGCGACGAGCTGCGATCCCGCCGACAGGCCGATCAGATAACCGACGGTTCCCGATGTCGCGAAGATTCCGATCGCGCGGGCGCGCTGCGCGGTCGGGAAATAATCGACGATCAGCGACTGGGCGGGCGGGGTCGCGCCCGCTTCGCCGACCCCGACGCCGATGCGCGCGAGCAGGAGCTGCCAGAAACTGGCCGCCGCAGCACACAGCACCGTCATCAGGCTCCACACCGAGATCGCGACCGCGATCAGCTTCTTGCGGTTCCCGCGATCGGCAAAGCGCGCGATCGGAAGACCGAAGGCGGAATAGAGCAGCGCGAAGGACAGGCCGCTCAGCAGGCCGAGCTGGGTGTCGGAAACCTGGAACTCGTGCTTGATCGGTTCGAGCAGCACCGAAATGACGACGCGGTCGATCGAACTCGACGCGCCGACCAGAAACAGGATCGCGAGGAAGGTCCAGCGGCGCGCCGGAGTATAGAGATGCGCCGCGCCGCCGCCCGCTGCGGCGGGGGGCGGACTAGCGACCGCCATTGCGGCCTTCCCAACGGGCGAACCAGCGCAGCACGCGCGTTCCCTGATCGATCTGCGCTTCGTAGCGCGCCGCGGCGTGGCCTTCTTCGGGATAAAGCACCAGCTCGGTCGGCACATCGCCGAGGACGAGCGCGTGATGGAACTGCACGGCTTGTGCGGGCGGGGTGGTCTTGTCCATTTCGCCCGCGATCAGCAGCGTCGGGGTCGTGACCTTGTTCGCATGCGCCAGCGGGCTTCGCTGGTCGAAGGTGCCGCCGACGTCATAGGGATCGCCTTCCGAATAGAGCGACAGGAATTCGGGATGGTGCGCGGTGAAATACTGGCTGCGCATGTCGGTCAGCGGCGCGATCGCGCACGCCGCCTGAAAGCGCCCCGTCTGGCCGACGAGCCAGGTGGTCATGAAACCGCCATAGCTGCCGCCGGTGACGAACAGCCGGCTGCCGTCAACCGGGTGGTTGGCGATCACATGGTCGATCCCCGCCAATATGTCGTGCGTATCCTCGCCCGCCATGTCGCCGATCACGTGCGAAGCGAAATCGAGTCCGCGCCCCGAGCTGCCGCGCGGATTGGGGAAGAGCACCGCATAGCCCGAACTGACGAGCAGCGCCGCGAGCGGATTGTCGAAGCTCCAGCTGTCGCGAAACAGGTGCGAGGGGCCGCCGTGGATGAAGGCGACGAGCGGCGGGCGTTCGACCCCCTCCGGCATCGCGAGATAGCCGAGGATTTCGAGCCCGTCGCGGCCCTGCCAGCGTACGACTTCGGCGGGTTTCATCCGCGCCTGAACCGGCGCGAGACTGGGCGGGGTGAGGTCGAGCAGCATCTGCTCGCCCGCCGCGTTCGAACGCGCGAGATAGGGATAGCGGTCGAAGGCATGGCCGGGGACGAGAACCGCGCCCGGTCCTTCGGGAACCGCATAGGGCACCTTGCGGCCCGCCGTGCCCGATGCACGCCACTCGACCGTGGTGGTGTCGTTCGCGATATCGAGCGTCCCCGCGACCGATCCCGGTGCGGCGAAGCCGGCGAAGAAGAGGCGGTTCGCGTCGCGCCAGACGAGCGCCGACACCTGTGCGCCGATATCGGGCTCACGCGCCGCGCCGGTCGCGCGGTCGTAGAGGATGAGCGAACCGAGCTGGACGGTGCGGTGAAAGCGACCTTCGATTGCTGCGATCGTCTTGCCATCGGGCGATGCCGTTACGCCCGCGATCTCGACTTCGGGCGCGGCGAAGCGTTCGAAGGCGCCGCCCGCTACGGGGGCGATGGCGATTTCGGTCTGATACCAGCCGCCCTCGGTCGGGCTGGCCGAGGTGATCGCGACGACCGCGTCGGGACCGCACCAGTCGGCTTCCCAGACATTCTGGCCGTCGGTGCCGACGCGCGCGAGCACGCCGCTTTCGATGTCGAGGATATGCGCGTGACGCCACAGGCCGTCGTGGCCGCCGGTTTCGACGGTCGGCATCCACGAGGGGCGTTCGCCGCCGTCGCCGCCGCCGATGCGCGC
>NZ_DATMST010000181.1:0-9569 GCF_035565275.1 Sphingopyxis sp. | reverse complement strand
GACCGGTTTCCGACAACGATGCGAGCTTGCCCAATGGCCGAAACGGGGTGGAAAGCGGACGTTCGTTCCCTCTCCTTCGTCATCCCGGACTTGATCCGGGATCCATACGATGGTGCGGCCATGGATCCCGGATCAAGCCCGGGATGACGATGAGAGATAAGTCCGCAACCGGTCGTTTCCGGCCTTTAAGCCGCCTCGGCATCCTCATACGCCTGCGCCTCGGCGCCGATCAGAATGTCGGCGAGCATCCAATAGGCTTCGCTCCACGCCGCGAGCACTTCATCGGTCGCGACCTCCTCGCCGAGTACGTCGCGGATCGCGGGCAGCAGGGCTTCGGCGACATGGGGGTAATGCTCTGCCTTCACGCCTGTTTCGATATGGCGGGCCACCATGCGAGACACCGCGGTATCGAGGTTCTGAAGCTTGTCGATATTCTTCGCATAGGCAAGAATCGCCGCGGCGAGCCGTTTCGGCTGCTCGCCGCTCGTCTGAGCGGCGCGGTCGAACATCGCTTCGATGTCCTTGTTCCGGAAGAGCCGGGCGTACATCGCAGTGGTGATTGCAACTCCGTGCTTTTCGAGAGCGGGGGCGGTGGCTTTGACGATTCCCATCGCCTGGGCTGAAGCGGTGCGCATTCTTGTATCCTGTCGTCGTGGGTAGGGAAGATTCAGGCCGCGATCAGCAGCTCGTCGGCATGTTCGGGATAGGGCGCGACATGCGGAGCAGGTTCGATCCCGGCGAGTTCACTGGCAAAGCCGTGGTTGACGTCGCGGTGGTGTGCTTCGTCGGCGCGGACCACGAGGACGACGTCGCGCAGCATCGCATCGTCGGCAAGCTTCCAGTAATGTCTGGCGATCGCGGGCGCGGGAACGTTGGGACTGCGGCCTTCGTCGATTTCCTGAAGGTAGAGCGTGTAGCTGATTACCGCTTCCTCTTCGAAATAGCCGACGACACGGTGCGCGGTCCTGGCGCTGATCAGGTAGAGCGCGAAGAAGGCGAGGTAGAAGACCCACTGGACGCCGAGAATGACAAGGCGTTCGAACAGCGTCGGCTTCGCAACCTCGATGAAGGTCATCAGGTGCATCCGCTCATTCTCCGCTTCCTCCATCAGCGTGCGGATCCAGCCCTTGTCGTCTTCCATGCGGCGCAGGCTCTTGAGGTGCGTCAGCGTCGCGCCGACCATGCCGGGGACCGCCGCGACCGTTTCGAGCACGATCGCGCGATGGCCGTACCGTTTGGCGAAGAAGGTGTCGGCGCAAAAGCGCAGCATGCGCGTGAAGCCGAGGGCAATGCGGTCGGAAAAATCGACCGGACGATGATGGACGCCGAGGTCGACAAGGGGTGCATCGGACATGGGTCTTCTCCTTCGGGTGATCAGGTGGTCGCGCGGCGGCCGGCGGGGTCGTCGAGACGAAAAAAGAGCGCGAGCTGGAGGCTTTCGGCGATGCGCGCGGCCTTGGCCTGCAGGGCGGCGGCGGCGGGGGGTGCCAGCAACTCGTTGGTGGTGTCGGCCCAGATGGCAAGCCAGCGGTCGAACATCGCCGGGGTGATGCGGGCCTTGTGTTTCAGATGCTCGGCCACCGGGCTTCCCTTGTAGCGGCCGGTCGTCAGCATCACCGACGACCAGAAGGCGACGAGCTTTTCCAGATGGTTGGGCCAGTCATGCACCGCGGCGTTGAATAGCGGGCCGATATCGGCGTCGGCGCGCACGCGATCATAGAAGCGCGGGATCAGGCGCTCGAGCGCGGCTTCATCGATCTGGTGGTCCTCGCTCACGACTCGCTCCAATCATGTATTTGAAGCGCATGTATGATCGAAATTTGAAACATGCAACAAAAATACATATTATAGCGGGACAGCAATTTTCGAAGGATGCGAATGCGCCTGACGCGCTACACCGACTATGCGATGCGCGCGCTCCTCTATGTGGGCGCGCAGGATGACGCGCGGCTGAGCCCGATCTCCGAAATTTCGCGCGCCTATGGCGTATCGCAAAATCATCTGATGAAGGTCGTCAACGACCTGGTGAACGCGGGCTATCTCGAAAGCGTGCGCGGGCGCTTCGGCGGAATCCGCCTCGCGCGGCCCGCGAAGGAGATCAATGTCGGGGCCGTGGTGCGCCATACCGAAGAGGGTTTCGATCTGGTCGACTGCGGCAGTTGTATCGTCGCGCCCGCGTGCGGTCTGACCGGGGCGCTTGCCGAGGCACTCGGGGCGTTCATGAACGTGCTCGACGGCTACAGCCTCGACGATCTGCTGAAGAAACGCCGCGATTTCGCCGCCCTGTTCGGGGTGCCACGGATCGATAGCTGAAAAAGCGTCCGGGGGGCGGGGCCTTGCGGCCGCTCCGCCCCCCGTCTGCATCGGGGGTAAGTGGGGATTTCCCGGGTGGGGGCAGGGGACATCAGGGACCAGACTGATGCCCCCCACCGCTCCATTGAGCGGAACACTCGGGAACATGGGATACTATACAATTGCCGTGCCACTTTGCGGCCTGCGCGGATATTTGCGGGGGACGCTGGTTAGCAATTCCTTACCGCCGTCAGGGCGTGTAAAAAATTCCGACGCAACCCCGTTCAGCTTTGTTCAGCAAGCGTTCAGGCCTTTGACTACATTTGTAGTCGCATCATGGTCGACGACGCCAATGGGAGGGGTCCGCATGGCAGAACGAGCAAGCGAATCGGAAATGCAGGTGCTGTCGGCGCTGTGGGATGAATCCCCGCAGACCGCGGCTGACCTGACCTCCCGGATCGGCAAGATCAACGGCTGGACGCAGGCGACGGTGAAGACGCTGCTCGCCCGGCTGGTCCAGAAGGGCGCGGTGACCGCGGCGGCCGATGGTCGGCGCTATCTATATAGTCCCGCGGTCGAACGCGCCGACGCCGTCGGCGAGGAATCGCAGCGCTTCGTCGACCGCCTGTTCGGCGGCCGGGTCAGCCCGCTGATCGCGCACCTCGCCGATCGCGAGGCGCTTACCGACGCCGACATCGCCGAGATCGAGGCACTGCTGCGGAGGCTCAAGTCATGAGCGCCGACATGCTGATCCGTGTGTGGGGCGACACGATGCTGACCACTGCGTTGCTCGTCCTTGCGATCCTTCTGGTCCGCAAGCCTTTTGCGCGCCATTTCGGTCCGCGGCTGACCTATACGCTGTGGCTGATTCCCGCGCTGCGGCTGGTGCTGCCGCCGCTGCCCTTTGCCGAGCCGGTCGCCGCTGCGCCGGCGGTGGCGGGCGATATGGGGATTCTGGTGCCGGTCAACGCGGTCGCGGCTTCGCCCGTCTGGTCGATGGCCGATGCCATGCCTTGGCTTTTCCTCGCATGGGCGGCGGGCACGGCCGCCGTGCTCGTGACGGCGATGGTGTCGCATCATCGCTTTCGCGCCGCAGTGCTCGCCGAAGCCGTCGAGCTCGAACCGATCGGCAAGATCCGGCTGGTGATGACCGATGCTGTCGACGGGCCCGTCGCGTTCGGCCTGTGGCGGCGGTTCGTCGCGGTGCCGCATGATTTCTTCGCCCGCTATATCGCCGAAGAGCGCGCGCTTGCGATCGACCATGAACTGGCGCATCACCGCCACGGCGACCTGTGGGCGAACGGTGCCGCGCTCGTCCTGCTCGCGTCGCAATGGTTCAACCCCTTCGCGTGGCGCGCGATCCGCGCATTCCGTTTCGACCAGGAAGCGGCGTGCGACGCGCGCGTGCTGACGATGGCCGACGACGACGGGCGCAGCGCGCGCACCGCACGTTATGCGACAGCGATAGTCAAGGCCGCGGTCGGCCCCCGCCTCTCCCTCGCCGCGCCGATGGCGGTCCACGACAATCTGCAGGAGCGGCTGACGATGCTGACGCAGCAGGATATTTCGAAGCAGCGCGGGCTCGCCGGCCGCCTGATCGTCGGTAGTGCAACGCTGGCGGTGCTCGCGGCCACCGCGACGCTGGTTCCGGCGAGCGTCGCAAGCGCAGGTGTGCAGCCGGCATATCTGCCCGAGGTTCCGGAGGTTACTGCGCCCGATGCGCCGCGCACAAAGGTCGTCACCTCGAGCGAAGAGATCCGCGAAAGTCCGTCGGACGACGGCGGAAAGCGCGAAGTGCACCGGATCATCATCCGCGAGGCCGACGGCAGGGCAAAGGACCACACAATCACGCTCGCGCCAAAGGACGCCGCGATGGCTGGCACGCGGCATGTCGAATTCCGCGTGCCGGGCAGCCTGTCGCGCGACGACATCCTTGCGACGCTGAAGGAACAGGGCGTTACCGGAAAACGCGCCGAAGCGATCGCCGACAAGCTGGAGGCAAAGCGCACACGGCGCATCGCGCTGGCTCCGGTCCCGCCGGTTCCGCCCAAGCCGCCGCTTCCGCCCCTGCCTCCGGTCCCGGGCAGCGCTCTCGGCGCGATGAAGGGCAAGGCAATGGTCTTCGGCCGGTGCGGCGACCGGCACGCCGCGCCCGTCGTCCATCGGAGCGAAGCGGACGGTAACACGCGCAGCAGCGTCACCATGTTCGCGTGCAGCGATACGCCCGAGAACAAGGCCGCGCGCGTGTCGGCGCTGAGGAAGGCGCGCGAAGCCTTTGCCGAAGGCGAACGGGCGCACGGCCTGTCCAGCGATATGCGGGCAAAGGTCGCCGCCGATATCGACAAGGCGATCGCGGAAGCCGAGAAATCGGGCCACTGAGCCCGGCAGTTTCGACGCCGACCCTCTTTCCCCGGTAGGGTCGGCGGCAGGGGCGGGGAAAAGGGAGCGGTCCATCTCGCTCCCTTTTTCACGCCCGCTCCCTTTTCCTTCGTGTCCCGCGATGCCACATGAAGGGCATGAGTGAAGAAAAGCCCTGGCCCGACAGCATCCGCGCCGGCGATTGCGAACAGCATGAGCCGCTGGTGCGCCGCGTCCTCGCGCCCAATCCGTCGCCCTATACCTTTACCGGTACCCAGACGTGGATCGTCGGGGGGGGCAGCGACGTCGCGGTGATCGATCCCGGCCCGACCGGATCGGGGATGAGCATCGGCGACCCCGCCGACATCAACGGCGCGGGACATGTCGACGCGATCCTGCGCGCGGTGGAGGGGCGGAGCGTCGCCGCGATCCTGTGTACCCACACCCACCGCGATCACAGCCCCGCCGCTGCGCCGCTCAAGGAAGCGACCGGCGCGCCCATCGTCGGCTGCGCGCCGCTGGCGCTCCGCGACGATGGTCCGCGCGCCGATTCGGCCTTCGACTCCGATTATGCCCCCGACCGCGTGCTGACCGATGGCGAGCGGATTTCGGGCGACGGCTGGACGCTCGAAGCCGTCGCGACCCCGGGGCACACGTCGAACCATCTCTGCTTCGCGCTCGTCGAGACGAAAGCCCTGTTCACCGGCGATCATGTCATGGCCTGGTCGACCAGCGTCGTCAGCCCGCCCGACGGCGACATGGCGGCCTATATGGCGAGCCTTTCAAAACTCTACGACCGCGACGACCGCATCTATTATCCGGCGCACGGCCCGGCGGTGACGAAGCCCCGGCAGCTTGTGCGCGGCATGCTCGGCCATCGCCGGCAGCGCGAGCGGCAGATCCTGCGCGAACTCGGGAACGGCACGGCTGTGATCCCGGTCATGGTGCAGCATATGTACAAGGGCCTAGACCCCCGGCTGACCGGCGCCGCCGGCCGCTCGGTGCTCGCGCATCTGCTTGACCTTCAGGCGCGCGGGATCGTGCGCGCGCAGAATGAAGAATGGGAACTTGTCTGAATGATCTGGCCGCTTCTGATCGCCGCCGTCCAGCCTGCCACCGCCGCCGATTCCACCGTCATCGCACTGGTGGCGGGCGAGGGCGAACGACAGTGTCTTCCCGACAGGAGTCTCTGCCTCGACCTGCCGGGATCTGCGGCAGCGGGCGACGCCGATGGCGGGCTTGTTCTGACCGGGCCGGCGAGCGGCGATGCGAAGGATCTGCCGCTTCCGTTCAGCCGCGATGATGGTCAATCGATCGGCCTCTGGCCGTATCTGGTCGCCGTGCCGTCGCACGGTGACGCGCCGGCCGATGCGCGCCAGTATCTGATGGGCGTCGTGGTCAGCTATACTGCGATGTATTCGGGCGGCGGCGGCAACGGCAGCCGGCTGCATCTGCTTCGTCTCGACACCTCGCCATCGAACACGCGCATCGGCGACGAGGTGCTTGATGTCGTGTGGGACAGCTCGCTGATGATCCGCGCCTGTTTTTCCGAACAGGATATGAAGGACCGGCGCGAGGCGTGTCACGACGACTATAATTTCACCGGCAGCTTGTCCGCCGGACCGGTGGAAGCCGGCGAACTTCCGGTGCTGACATATGGCGCCGTTGCGACCGCCTATCCGCGCACCTCGCGCCGGTCGCAGGATAATAGCGGTCAGCGCCTCAAGGCGGCCGACCTCGTTCACGCCAAAGATCCCGAGTGCAGCTATGAAAGAATGCTGCGCTACAACCCCGCGACGTCGCGCTATGAAATGGACCGGCCGGCGCCCGATTGTTCGGATTATACGACACCATGACAAACTCCCCCGCTCGTCTCGCCCCGCGCCTCATCCTGCTCGCCGCCGCAGCCTTGCTGCTTGTCGCGGTCTGGTGGGCGGTATCGGCGTGGCGAGACTGGCAAAAGGGCTATGACCCTGAAACCGTCGTCGCCGCGAGCCTGCAGGGGCTGCAGGAGCAGAATGTCCTCGTACCCTTCACCGCGCGTTATGTCGCGGTGGTAACGTCGACGCAGAGTCGGCTGGGGTTGAGCGCGAAAAAGACGCTGATCATGCCGGGGACCGTCCGGTACGAACTTGATCTCGGCAAACTGAAGCAGTCGGATCTCGACTGGAATGCGGCGACCAATGCGCTGACGGTGACCTTGCCGCCGTTGCGGCTGGCGGGGCCGGAGATCGACATCGACGCGATCAGCGAATACCGCGACGGCGAGATTCTGCTGACGCTGACCGACGCCGAACGCACGCTCGACGCCGCCAACCGCAAGGGGGCGCAGGCCGAGTTGATAAAACAGGCAAAGGGCACGACGCCGATGCGGCTCGCGCAGGGCGCGGCCCGGACGGCGGTCGAACAGAGCTTCGCGATGCCGCTGAAAGCCGCGGGGATCGATGCGAAGGTGACCGCGCGCTTCGCCGAGGCACCGACTGGGTAAAACCCGGCTTTTCGCCTTTTAGCGGTTGCGCTATTCTCCGCCCGGGCAGGGCAGGGGAACGGGCATGGTTACGACCGCAGAGGGCGCCGCGCGCGCCGAGCTTTTCTGGCATCGCATGGCGATCGGCCTCGCGGTTTTCATCGTCTTCGGCTTTCTGCAATTCGCGCTGCGCGGTTTTGTCGACCCCGTGGCGGCGCCTTTCTGGGTGCATGTGCACGGGGTGGCGATGCTGGCGTGGCTCGCGCTTCTGATCGCGCAGCCGGCGCTGGTGACGCAGGGCAATCTGGCGCGGCACCGCCTGCTCGGGCGGATCGGCGGGCTGCTGGCGCTTTTCATCACCTGTCTCGGCATCTTCACCGGCGTGGCGTCGCTGGTGCTGAACCGCTTCCCACCCTTTTTCACGCCGCCCTATTTCCTCGCGCTGACGGTGACCGAGTCGCTGGTCTTCGGCGCGATGGTTGCGTGGGCGATCCGGCGGCGGCGCACCACCGACTGGCACCGGCGATTGATGATCGGCGCGACGATCGTCATTCTCGAGCCTGCGCTGGGGCGTCTTTTGCCCCTGCCGCTGATGATCGGCTGGTCGGACATCCCGATCGGGCTGATCCAGCTCGCCGTCGTCGGCATCATCGCGCTTTACGACCGCCGCGCGCTGGGCCGCGTCCATCCGGCGACGAAAACGATCGCGGCGATTGTCATTGCGGTTCGCGTCACCATCTACCTCCTCTCGATGACGCCTCCCGTCATCGCGCTCGCGGCGCGGCTGGCCGGCGGTTGACCGCGTTGCCCTGTCCGGGGTCGCGGTGTAGGAGGGCGCCAAGGCAAACGCCACGATAAGGAAAAGCCATGACTGCTCCCATCCGCGAGAATCTCTCGGGCCTCGACCTGCGCGCCGAAATCGACCGTCTTCGCAAGGACCGCAACGCCGTTATCCTTGCGCATTATTACCAGAAGCCCGAGATTCAGGATCTCGCGGATTTCGTCGGCGACTCGCTCGAACTGTCGCGCAAGGCGGCGGACACCGACGCCGACGTCATCGCCTTTTGCGGCGTCAAGTTCATGGCCGAGACCGCAAAAATCCTGTCGCCGGAAAAGACCGTCATCCTGCCCGACATGGATGCGGGATGCAGCCTGGAGGACAGCTGCCCGCCCGAACAGTTCAAGCGGTTCCGCGAGGCGCACCCGAACCATATCGCGTTGACCTACATCAACTGCTCGGCAGCGGTGAAAGCCTTGAGCGACATCATCGTCACCTCGTCCAGCGCCGAGACGATCATCAGCCAGATCCCGGAGGATCAGCCGATCATCTTCGGCCCCGACCGCCACCTCGGCGGCTATCTCAACCGCAAGTTCGGGCGCGAGATGCTGCTGTGGCCGGGCGTGTGCATCGTGCACGAGGCGTTCAGCGAGACCGAACTGATCAAGCTGAAGGCGCAGCATCCCGGTGCCCCGGTCGCGGCGCACCCCGAATGCCCGCCGCACATCGTCGACCACGCCGACTATGTCGGGTCGACGAGCGGTATATTGCAATTCGCGAAGAATTTTCCCGGCGATACGCTGATCGTCGCGACCGAGCCGCACATCATTCACCAGATGGAGCTTGCGCTGCCCGAAAAGACTTTCATCGGCGCCCCCGGGGCCGACGGCAACTGCAACTGCAACATCTGCCCGTACATGGCGCTGAACACGATGGAAAAGCTCTACATCGCGCTTCGCGACCTCGAACCGCGGATCGAGATGGACGAAGGCCTCCGCCTCGCCGCACGCAAAAGCCTCGACCGCATGCTCGAGATGGCGTCGGGAACCATCGGCAAGGGCGATCTGGGCAAGCGATAGGCGAAAGGCCCGAAGGCACGATTTGCCCGATATCCCGGTTCGATGTTGCATTTCCGGAAAATGATATAAGTTCCGGCTGCTAAGGCGCGAGTCTCGCCCCCCGTGCGAGCGCCGAACGGCGGTCCCTTGCGTCTGGGGTAGGAGCATGGTCGCATGGCAGAAGATTGGCTGGCGGACGTCAGGGAATATGTCGCGGATGCCGACGAGGCGGTGGTGTCCGCGATCGTCAAATATCTCGGGATTGCGCTCAGAAACCGCGATTCATCCCTCGTCTCCTTCACCGACAAAAAGGAAACCGATCGCGTTCGCGAAAATTTCCTGAAAAAGAAGCTCGGGCTGACTCAGGACGACGCGACGCTCGATGCGGCGATCGCGGGCGTCGGCGAACGGATGCAGGGTGACCGGACCAAGAATCGCGTCACCGTCTATTATCTCCTCGCGCAGCACTTCGGCCTGCTCTCCCTTTTCGGGGGTGCGGCGGGTGCCGTCGGCGCGGCGGGATTGTCGGCCGGAGGCGGCTTGGGTGCCGGCGGTTCGGATGCCGATGCCGGCAAGGACGATGAGGGATCGTCGGCCGTGCCGCTTGCCGCAGCGG
>NZ_DATMST010000180.1:0-3946 GCF_035565275.1 Sphingopyxis sp. | reverse complement strand
GCCGCGATCCCGCGCGTCACGGCGGGCGGCGAACGGCCGAGCTTGCGCGCCGCCGCGCCGAAACCGCCCTCCGACGCCACCGCGACGAACATCTCCAACGTCAGCAGGCGATCCATGATTATTCCATTTTCCGGAATTAACTCGTTCCAACTTCCCTTATTATCTCTTCCCTCGCAATAACCTAAATCGCCTTCCGAAAGGGAATGGCAATGGCGCAGAATTACCGGCACATATTGTTCAGCGACGCGGTGAAGGCGTTGCAGGAAGAGCATGGCTCGCGCGCGGCGTATCTGAAGATGGATGCCGGCGCCGACGGCACCCCCGACCGGCTGACCGACAAGGAAACCGGCTTCATCGCGCTGCGCGACAGCTTCTACATGGCGAGCGTCAACGCCGACGGCTGGCCCTATATGCAGCACCGCGGCGGCCCCGCGGGTTTCCTCCGCCACATTGCGGGCAACCGGATCGGCTTCGCTGATTATCGCGGCAACAAGCAATATATCAGCACCGCGAACCTTGCGGGCAACGACCGCGTCTCGCTGTTCCTGATGGACTATCCGAACCGCGACCGGCTGAAACTCGTCGGCCATGCGAAAAGCGTCGAACTCGCCGACGATCCCGCCGCGGTCACCGCGCTGATGCCCGCTGGCTATCGTGCGACGCCCGAGCGCGCCTTCTTCATCGATGTGATCGGCTGGGAATGGAACTGCTCGCAGCACATCACCCCGCGCTTCACCGAGGCCGAGATTTCGGCTGCGGTCCGTCCGATGGCAGCCGAGATCAACCAGCTGCGCGCCGAAATCGCCGCATTGCAAGCAGGGCGGGACCAGCCCGCTCCCCCGCCCGGCCTCCCATGAGCATAAACTGTTCGGGAGGCCGGGTGGGGGAGCGGGCTGGTGCCGTTCCGACGTCAGTCGACCAAAAAAGGACCCCGCATGATCATTCTCCATGGCTCGCCGCTGTCAGGCAACACGCACAAGATCCGCATGGCGCTCGCCTTCCTCGGCCTGCCATGGGACGAGCGGCTGGCCGATGCCGCGGCGCGCCAGTCCGACGCTTTCGCGGCGCTGACCCCGATGCGCCAGATTCCGTTGTTCGCCGATGGCGATTTCACCCTGCGCGACAGCCAGGCCATTCTCGCGCTGCTCGCGGCGCGGCACCGCCCCGGTGACTGGGACGGCGATACGCCCGAAGAACGCGGCGAAATTGCCCTCTGGCTCTCGCACGCCGCCAACGAGATCGCAAACGGCCCCGCCGCGCTCCGCCTCGCACGCAAGTTCGGCCTCCCCATAGCGGAGGATCATGCCGCCACCGTCACCGCACGCATCCTGCCCGTTGTCGAGGCGCATCTTGCGGGCCGCGACTGGCTCGTCGGCGACCGGCTCACCATCGCCGACCTTGCGGCGAGCCCCTATCTCGCGCTTATGGGCGATGCGGGGATCGACCTTGCAGACTGGCCGGCGATCCGCGACTGGATCCGCCGGATCGCTGCACTGCCCGACTTTCCCGCGATGCCGGGCTGGCCGGCCGAAGGAGCCATATGATGCCTTACGTCAATATCCGGATCACCCGCGAAGGCGCGACGCCCGCACAGAAGGCCGAGCTGATCGGCGGCGTCACCGAACTGCTCCAGCGCGTGCTCGGCAAGAATCCCGCGACCACCGTCGTCAATATCGACGAGGTCGAGTTCGAAAACTGGGGTATCGGCGGACTTCCCGTTCTCGACTATCGCGCCGCGCAGGATTCGAAGGAGAAACCGTGATGACCGCGCACAATGCCGCTCCCGCCTTTGCCACGATCATGCTGCTCACGGGGGTCGGCATCCCGATCCTCGCCGCGCTCAACGGCGGCCTCGGCACGCGGCTCGGCAGCCCGATGGCAGCGTCGATGATCCTCTTCGGCCTCGCCTTCCTCATCGCGACCGCGGGCGCGCTCGCGACCGGCTCGGTCGGTCAGATCCGCTTCAGCCCCGACATCCCCTTCCAATTCTATTTCGGCGGGCTGTTCGTCGCCTTCTACGTCATCGCGGTGACCTTCATCGCGCCGAAATTCGGCGTCGGCAATGCGATCTTCTTCGTCCTCGTCGGCCAACTCATCAGCGCCGCAACGATCGACCATTTCGGCCTGTTCGGCGCAATGCGTTCGGCGATCGACATGAAACGCGTCGCGGGGATCGCGCTGATGATCGCGGGCGTCTACCTCGCGCGCCGGACGGCCTGACTGCGGCTTTCGACCGATTGCGGACTTATCTCTCATCGTCATCCCGGACTTGATCCGGGATCCATGGCCGCACCATCGTATGGATCCCGGATCAAGTCCGGGATGACGAAGGAGAGGGAACGAACGTCCGCTTCCCACCCCGAAGCCGACATCGCACGGCCAGCCCTGCACTCACATATGCGCCGTGACCTCGGGCGGGTTCCACCAGTTGTTGCCCGCGCCGTCCATATGCTGGACCGGCAGCGCCGCCATCTCGGCGGGCGTCAGGTCGTCGAGGCACGCGATCGATACCGAATAATAGGCGCCGCCGATTTCCTCGACATAACCATGGCCGAAGGGCGAGACACCGCACGTCTTGCAGAAGATGTGATGCGCGCTGTGCGACCCGAACTGATAGTCGGCAAAGGCAGCGGGGTCAGTCAGCAGGCGAAAGGCGTCGGGCTTGATCTGCGCGCTCCAGTTGCGCTTCTTGGTGCAGATCGAGCAGTTGCACTTGCCAGTTCCCGCGTCGAGATCGAGGTCGGCCTCGAATTTGACGGCGCCGCAGTGGCACGAACCATGGTGGGTCCTGATCATCGCTGAAATCCTTCCGGTTGCCGGCGCTGTCCTTTGCGCCCTTCACCCGAAGCGGTTTAGCGTAGCCCCCTGACAGATCGTGTCAGGAGGCGTCATCATAGCCGCTGCGGCGCCACCAGTCGGCCATCAGCACCGCGCGCCGCCGCCCATATCCTTCGTCGCCGATCCGCGCCGTACCGATGCGGTCGATACGGAAACTGCGGAAATCCTGGCGCAGCAGACACCAGGCCGCGATGATCTGCTTGTCCTCGAAATAGGCGAGCGCCGCGGGCCAGATCGCACGTGCGGTGACCGCACCTCTTTCATCGGCATAGTCGATATGCAGCGTCTTTTCGGTGCGCATCGCCTCGCGCACCGTCGCGAGCAGCGGCGCGTTCGTTTCGCGCCAGCGGCTGTTCACCGGCCACAGCCCCGACTCGTCGATCCTTTGCCTGAGCGCGTCGGGGCTCGCCGCGGCAATCTTCGCAAGCGCCATTCCCGCCGCACGCGACAGGCTGCCGTCCTGCCGCCCCTCGACCCAGCGCGCGCCAAGGACCAGCGCCTCCAGCTCGTCGGCGGTGAACATCAAGGGCGGCAGGAAGAATCCCGGACGAAGCATATAGCCGACCCCCGCCTCGCCTTCGATCGGCGCGCCCAAGGCGATCAGCGCCTGAATATCGCGATAGAGCGTGCGCACCGACACGCCCTGCTCCTCGGCGAGCGCTTCCGCCGTCACCGGTCGCCGTCGCCGCCGCAGACCGTCGATGATTGCAAAGAGCCGCCCCGTCTTGTCTGCCATGATGCCGCGATCCGCTCCGCTCAGCGCCGCCGATAGGTCCAGCTGCGCGGTTTCGATCCGTCGACCGCCGAAATCGTTGCGGTCAGCGTGTCGCCGCTACGGGCATAGGCGATGCGCTGCGGATAATCATGCGCCGCATTCTCGAAGGTCGCGCTCGTCGCCTCGTGCCGCACCAGCCGGAACGCCACGGGCGCCCCGCCCTGCGGCATCGCGATATAGGCCGGCGCGCCATCCTCGCCCGTCGCGATCCGCAGAAATTCGAACTCGCGCAGGGCATCGCCGCGCCCCGACCGGCTGTGGCCGAGCATCACCCCGCCGCGCGGGGGGGCCCAGCTCTCCTCGGTCCAGCGCCCGTCGCTCTCGCTCGCCCAC
>NZ_DATMST010000179.1:0-8478 GCF_035565275.1 Sphingopyxis sp. | reverse complement strand
CCGGCCAAGGCCGAAGCCGCTGCCCCGGCGCCCGCCGCGACCGCAGTGCCGGCCGGCGAGGGCATCGATACCGTCACGACCATGTCTCCCGCGGTCCGCCGCCTCGTGCTCGAGCATGGGGTCGACCCGACGAAAATCCAGGGCAGCGGCAAGGACGGCCGCCTGACCAAGGAAGACGTGCTCGCCGCCGCCAGCGCCGCGCCCGCTGCCGCTCCTGCTCCCGCTGCCGCGCCTGCACCGGCCGCCAGCGGCGCTCCGGGCCGCAAGGAAGAGCGCGTCAAGATGACGCGTATGCGCCAGACGATCGCCAAGCGGCTGAAGTCGGCGCAGGACACTGCGGCGATGCTGACGACGTTCAATGACGTCGACATGTCGGCGGTGATGGCGACGCGCGACAAATATCGTGAAAGCTTCGAAAAGAAGCATGGCGTGCGCCTCGGCTTCATGAGCTTCTTCACCAAGGCTGTGGCGCTCGCCGCGCATGATATTCCGGCGGTGAACGCGCGCATCGATGGCGACGAAATCGTCTATCACGACTATCTCGACGTCTCGGTCGCGGTCAGCGCGCCGAACGGCCTCGTCGTACCTGTCGTGCGCAACGCCGACAGCCTGTCGTTCGCCGACATCGAAAAGGCGATTGCCGACCTTGGCAAGCGTGCCAAGGACGGCACGCTGACGATCGACGACATGACCGGCGGCACCTTCACCATCTCGAACGGCGGCGTGTTTGGCGGCCTGATGTCGACCCCGATCATCAACCCGCCGCAGTCGGCGGTGCTCGGCCTCCACCGCATCGAGGATCGCCCGGTCGTCCGCAACGGCGAGATCGTGATCCGTCCGATGATGTATATCGCGATGAGCTATGATCATCGCCTGATCGACGGCCGCGAGGCGGTGACCTTCCTCAAGACGATCAAGGAAGCGATCGAGGATCCGACGCGCCTGCTGATCGATCTTTGATCCGATGACCACCCTTTCTCCCCGCTTGATTCTGGCTTTCGCTGCAGCCGCCGCTCTGGCGGGCTGCAGCGAGGGTGAAAGCCAGATACAAAAGGGGTTCGAGGACGGATTCAAGACGCAGTTTGTGGAAAAGTTCGGCAGCTCGTGCCGCGCGGCGGCCGAAGGTGCCGGCGCTCCTGCAAAGTTGGTGGCCGAAGTCTGCCAATGTGCGGCGGACGAATTGGTCAAGAAATACAGCGCATCGGAACTGATGAGCCTGTCGCCCGAAACGGCGGAGCCGGTTATGAAGTCATGCGCCGCGAAATCCGGGCTGCCCGTCTGAGCGGATTCGCTCTTCCGGATGCTCAGGCAGAAATTGAGGTAGATTGAACATGGCTGATTACGACTACGACGTCCTTGTCATCGGTTCGGGACCCGGCGGTTATGTCGCGGCAATCCGTGCGGCGCAGCTCGGCCTGAAGACCGCGTGCGCCGAAGGGCGCGAGACGCTGGGCGGTACCTGCCTCAACGTCGGATGCATCCCGTCGAAGGCGATGCTGCATGCGTCCGAATATTTCGAGGCCGCCGCTGGCGGCGCGATGGCGGCCATGGGCATCAAGGTAAAGCCCGAACTCGACCTCGGCACGATGCACGGCCAGCGCAAGGATGCGGTGAAGGGCCTGACCGGCGGCATCGAATTCCTGTTCAAGAAGAACAAGATCGACTGGCTGAAAGGCTATGCGCAGTTCACCTCGAAGGACACGGTCGAAGTCGCGGGCAAGACCTGGCGCGCCAAGAATATCATCATCGCGACCGGCTCGTCGGTGACCCCGCTTCCGGGCGTCGAGGTCGACAACGACAAGCAGATTATCGTCGATTCGACCGGCGCGCTCGAACTCGCGAAGGTGCCGGGCCATATGGTCGTCATCGGCGGCGGCGTGATCGGGCTCGAACTCGGCAGCGTATGGCGCCGCCTCGGCGCCAAGGTCACCGTCGTCGAATTCCTCGACCAGATCCTTCCCGGCATGGACGGCGACGTCCGCAAGGACGCGAACAAGATCCTCAAGAAGCAGGGCATGGAATTCAGGCTCAAGACCAAGGTCACCAAGGCCGAAGTGAAGGGCAAGAAGGCCGTGCTGACGCTGGAACCTGCGGCGGGCGGCGACGCCGAAACGCTCGAAGCCGATGTCGTGCTCGTCTCGATCGGACGCCGTCCGAACACCGACGGCCTCGCGCTCGACAAGGCGGGCCTTGCGGTCAACCAGCGCGGCCAGATCGAAACCGATCATGATTTTTCGACGCAGGTTCCCGGCATCTGGGCGATCGGCGATGTGATCCCCGGCCCGATGCTCGCGCACAAGGCCGAGGACGAAGGAATCGCCTGCGCCGAGAATATCGCCGGCCTGACCGGCATCGTGAATCACGACGTGATCCCGTCGGTCGTCTACACCTGGCCCGAAATCGCTGGCGTCGGCCTGACCGAAGAGCAGGCGAAGGAAAAGGGTGAGGTCAAGGTCGGCAAGTTCCCGATGATGGCAAACAGCCGCGCGAAGACCAACCATGAACCCGACGGTTTTGTGAAGGTGATCGCCGACGCGAAGAGCGACCGCGTGCTGGGCGTGTGGTGCATCGCGAGCGTTGCAGGCACGATGATCGCGCAGGCTGCGCAGGCGATGGAATTCGGCGCGACGTCCGAAGACATCGCCTACACATGCCACGCGCACCCGACCCACAGCGAAGCGATCAAGGAAGCCGCGATGGCGGTGACGGGCAAGCCGATCCACATCTGATGGGTTCACTCTCCGCCTTGAGCATCCGAAGCCTGCTTCGGATGCACTCGGGCGTGGGAGATGAGCTCAGGTCGCGGCAGGTCTGTCGCACGTCCAATAACCCGGCAGGGGATATCGCCGAGCATCTGTTCAGCCACACCTTCGGTTGGGAACTGCAAAACAACTCAAAGGCAGGATTCGACGCGGCCTGTGGCGTGCGCGGGCGCATCCAGATCAAATGCCGGCGCGTAACAGGAACGAATCCGTCGCGTCAGGCGGGAGATATTCGCGACCTGGAACGGCATAGGTTCGACTGGCTTGCAGGCGTCGTCTTTGACGAGGGGTGGGACGTGATCCTGGGCATGCTCATCCCGCACGAACTTGTCGTGCAAAGAGCGTTACCCATTACGCATTCGCGGAGCAGCCGTATCTATTTGCAGAACGACTGGCTGTCTGTGGACGGCGTGGTAGACGTGACCGGGGATTTGCAGCAAGGTTGGTCGCTTCTCGCCGGATCGGAATGACCTTGTTCGACATTGACAACGCGCTGATCGTCCGGCTGCTCGACCTGATCGGTATCGGCGTCTTTGCGCTGTCGGGAGCGCTCATGGCGGTGCGTCTGCGCCAGACGCTGGTGACCGCCGCCTTCTTTGCGCTGGTGACCGGCGTCGGTGGTGGCAGCGCGCGCGATCTGCTGATCGGTGCGCCGGTGTTCTGGGTTCAGGACGGCGCGATCGCCGCGGTATGCATCGCGATCGCGCTGGTCGTGTGGCTCACGCCCGAACGCTGGTGGCAGGGGCAGTTGCTCGAATGGGCCGATGCAGTGGGGCTTGCTGCCTACGCCGTCTTCGGCACGGCGAAGGCACTGGCGTGGGGCGTTCCCCCCGTCCCGGCACTGATGATGGGCGTGATCACGGGCTGCATTGGCGGTACGATCCGCGATGTCCTTGCCGGGGTGCCATCGATTATCATGCGCCCCGAGGTCTATGTCACGGCGGCAGCGCTCGCGTCGGCCCTGTTCCTGCTTCTCCAGTGGCTGGGTACCGGTACACCGATAGCTGCGGTCACGGGGGCGGTTGCCGGATTTATTCTTCGCGGCGCGGCGATCCGCTGGTCACTTGCGCTGCCGGCCTATCGGGACCGCAAGGCCTAGGATTCTGACCCCGGGCTTGCCAAATCCCGAATCTGTGGCAGGCTCGCCTTATGAACAGTGATGTCAGCACCATCGCCCGCCGGGTGCGCGATCAGGCGCGCGCCTTGCCCGACCTGTTCGGTCGCTTCGATTTCGACAAGGCGCCCGAGCGCTGGGCGCCCGAATCCGATGCTGTGAGCGAACTCGGGCGCGTCCGCAGCATCGACCGTGCGACTTATCTCGACGATCCCGACCTGTTGGCGCGCATCCGCGAATATACGATGCTCGGCGACCGGGCGGGGGACGCCTATGCCGCGTTGATGCCGCGCCTCGGATTTCAGCAAACCGTCGCGATGCTCGTCGAGGCGTGCGACAAGGGCGTCGAGGCGGTCGAGGACGCACCGCCCGAGCTGGTCGCGCTGATCCGCGAGATGGAGCAAAAGCCCGAGTGGCTCGATATGGATCTGGTCGAGGAAGGCGCGGCCTATGAACGCAACGCGACCGCAAACCTGTCGCCCTTCCTGATCCGCGGCGCCTTTATCGCGACCTTTCTCAACAAATATTCCGCGCTGCCGATGGCGCTGACCGGTACCCTCGGCCATGCGACCGCGGCGCGGCGGGTAAAGGAGACGGCAACTTTCTTTGCGACCACCGCGCTGCCGGGCGCGCTCGACCGCTTCGGGCCGGGGTTCAAGGCGGCGGCGATGGTGCGGCTGATGCACTCGATGGTGCGCGTCAACGTGCTGTCGCGGCCGGGGATATGGGATGCCGACACATATGGCATGCCGATCCCGCAACTCGACCAGATGCCCGCGGGGCTGATCCCCGTCTATTTCCTGTCGCAGGAGGTTCTGGCGAAGGGGCGCACCAGATTCACCAGGCTCGAGCGGGGGCGCGTCGAACTCGCGCGTTATCGTTGCTATCTGCTCGGATTGCCCGAGGATCTGCTTGCCGACACGCCGCAGGAGATCGTCCGCATCTGGCGTACGCGCAGCGCGACGTTGCGCTACGAATATGACGATCAGGTCTGCGGCGGCTTGCTCCGCGCGACCATGGACGCCGAATTGTCGAAGGACAGCTCGCCCAAGGGGCAGGTGAAGCGCCGCCTCGAACATTCGGTCAGCCGCGTTTTCTTCGTGAAGGCCTTCCTTGCCGGAGACGAGGCACACGCGGCGAGTGTCGGGGTGCCGGTGCGGCGCCGCGATCATCTCATTTACGGCGCGACGATGCTGGGGATCGCAGGACGCATGGCCGCCTATCGCGTTGCCTCGCGCCTGCCGGTCGTCCGCCATCTTGCTGACCGCCGCCTCGTGCGCCGGATCGAACGCCAGCTCGACGGCTATGGCCGCGCCGAATTCACCTCGAACGCCGCAAACTACAAGCCCGCCACAGCGAGCTGATCCGCATTTCCAGCCAAGGGATTTCCATGCAGACCGAACAGGCGACCGTTAACGGCATCAGCATCACTTATGAGGACAACGGGCCGCGCGATGCGCCCGTCATCCTGCTGGTCATGGGTCTTGGCGGCCAGTTGACGCTCTGGCCCGACGAGTTCGTCGACGCGCTCAACGAACGCGGCTTTCGCACGATCCGCTACGATAATCGCGATGTCGGTCTGTCGACGCGGTTCGAAGCCGCGGGGGTGCCGAACCTCAAATGGATGTTCGTCAAAGCCGCGATCGGCCTGCCGGTGCGTCCGGCCTACACGCTGGCCGACATGGCGGCCGACGGCATGGCGCTGCTCGATCATCTCGGCATAGGTCGCGCCCATATCGTCGGGGTGTCGATGGGCGGGATGATCGCGCAGCATATTGCGGCTCGCTATCCCGAACGCGTGCTGTCGCTGACCTCGGTGATGTCGATGACCGGCAACCGGCGCCTGCCGCGCGCGCAGAAGGAGGCGATGCGGGTGCTCGCAAACCGGCCGATGAGCGGCGACAAGGAAGCGCTCATCGCTTATTCGGTCAACGCCGCGCGCGTGATCGGCAGCCCGGGCTATCCGTCGGCGGAGGAGCGGCTGCAGCGCCGCGTGCGGATCGATTTCGAACGCGGCTGGTATCCGCAGGGCGTCGCGCGGCAGATGGCGGCGATCGTCGCCGATGGCGACCGGCGCGCGCTGCTGAGGGAGGTGAAGGCGCCGACGCTGGTCATCCATGGCGAGGACGATCCGCTGGTGCCGCTTCCGGGCGGACGTGACACTGCGGACAATGTTGCGGGCGCACGACTGCTGACAATTCCCGGCATGGGGCATGACCTGCCGCTCGCGCTCGTCGATACGCTCGCCGAGGCGATTACGGAGCATGCGAAGACCGTCGCAGTCGCGGCCTGAACTTCTTCCCGCACGCGGGAGGGGTTATTTCAGCAGCAGCGCCAGCGTTGCGAGGAAACCCTTCGCCTCGGTCTTGCCCGGCCGCGGCACGGCAGGAAGGTAGGCGCGGCAGTCGAGACACGCCGCCTGCACCGATCCCGTCTCCGTCAGCATCGAGATGTCCTGCACCAGCCGCCGCTCGGTGAGCTGGCGGTTCATCGCCGCGATGCCGAACCAGCCGCGCGGCAGCGCTGCGGTTTCCTTCTCTGCGCCCGACCAGCTGGCGAGCATCTTTGAAAACTCGCTCGGCTCGTCCTCGAAATATCTGGCGTGGAAGTCGCCGTCGACCTTTGCGAGCTTCGCGGCGGCGGCAAGGGCATCGGGCAGCCCGCCGAACTGGTCCACGAGCCCGATCTGGCGTGCGGTGCCGCCCGCCCAGACGCGCCCTTCGGCGATCGTCCGGATCTTTTCGATCGGCTGCTTGCGGCTTTTCGCGACAAGGCCGGTGAAGCGGCCGTAGATGTCTTCGACGCTTGCCTGCGCCAGCGCGTTGAATTCGTCGTTCACCCCGCCGAATACGTCGGGCTGGCCCGACAGCGGCGTTGTCGCGATGCCGTCGGCGGTGACCCCGATCTTGGCGAGCGCCTGATCGAAACTCGGCAGGATGCCGAACACGCCGATCGACCCCGTGATCGTCTCGGGTTCGGCGAAAATGCGATCCGCGGGGGTCGAGACCCAATAGCCGCCCGACGCGGCGACGTTCGCCATCGAGACGACGATCGGCAGCTTCTTCGCTTTTGCAGCGAGCAATGCCTGGCGGATTTCCTCGGACGCGAGCACCGATCCACCGGGTGAATCGACGCGGAGAACGATCGCCTTGATGCTGCTGTCGGCGGCGGCATCGAGGATATGCTGCGCGATGGTCTCGCCGCCCGCAACGCCGGTCGGCGCCTCGCCATCGACGATTTCGCCCACGATGGGGACGACGGCGATCGCGCTGCCCTTTTGCGCGGGCGGATTGGCGGCGACCCAGTTTTCGAGCGGGATCGCGTTATATTCCCACGGCTTGCTGTCGTCGGCGGCACCGCTGATCTCGGCGATGCGCGTGTTGAACGCCATGCGGCTGCCGAGCTTGTCGATGAGGCCCGCATCGAGCGACGCTTTCGACAGGTCGTTGCCCGCCGCTTTCACCGCGCCGGCGGTGTCGGCGATATAGGTGTCGAGCCTGGCGGCCGGGCGCGCCTTTTTGACGTCAGTCAGCCAGTTTTCCCAAAGCACGCTGGCATAAGCGAGGTTGGCTTCCTTCGCTTCAGGCGACTGATCGCTGCGCAGATAGGGTTCGACCGCGCTCTTGAAAGTGCCGACGCGGTAGATATGCGCGGTGATGCCGAGCCGGTCCATCAGCCCCTTGTAATAGAGGCGCGATCCGCCGGGACCGGCAACCGCGACGCCGCCGATATTGTCGGCCCAGATCTCGCTGGCGTGCGCCGCGACCTGATAGCTGTCTGTGGTGTAGGCGGTCGCGAAGGCGAGCACCGGTTTCTTCTTCGCGCGCACCTTGTCGACTGCGGCGCCAATCTCGGCGAGCGAAACCTGTCCGCCGCCGAGGAAGCGGTCGAGATCGAGCACGACCGAGGTCACGCGCTTGTCGTCGGCGGCAACTTCGAGCGCGTGGACGACGTCGCGGACGCGGATTTCCTTGAGCTGATCGCTTCCCGACAGCGCGGCGAGCGGGTCGACTTCGGACGGCTGTTCGCTGACCACGCCGTCGAGTGCGATCAGGAGCGCGCCCTGACTGACGGGCAGGCTCGCGTTAGGGCGGCCCGAGAGGAGACCGAACAGCACGACGAAAAAGAGCAGCAGGAAGATGAGCGCGAGACCATCCTTGATCGCGACGAGCAGATTCCAGACCTTGCGGGGAAAGCTGGTGGTCGATTTAGGCCTGTCCTCGCCCGGCAACGGTCGGCGGACGGGGATAGCCCAGGGGCCGGCGGGATCGTTGGGGGTGTTCGCGGTGGTGTCGGTCATGCCGGCAAATCTAGGGGCGCGCCCCGCCCTTGGCAATGCACGCTTCGACGGGCGAACGGTGCAGCCATACCGGCGACGTCAGAGCCAGCCTTCGCGGCGGTACCAGCGCACGGTTTCGGCAAGCGCGTCGTCGGTGCCCAGCTCGGGACGCCAGAGTTCGGGGGGCGGACAGGCGCCTTCGGTCGCCACCCAGTCGGGATGCGCGATATAACGCGCGCGGTCGGGGGTGAGCTTTGCCCGGCTGCGGCGGACGAGCCTGTCGAGGCGCCCGCCGGCCTTGAGCAGCAGCGCGGGGGTGGCGA
>NZ_DATMST010000178.1:0-4279 GCF_035565275.1 Sphingopyxis sp. | reverse complement strand
TCGGCGCGCGCTGCGCCGATCGCGCGGCCGACCCGGCCGAACAGATCGACCTCCCACGCGACGGCGAGCCCGCCGCTGTGCGTCCATTGCCGGTCGCCGGCGGGCTGTACGAAAGCGCCCGCAGCGCTGCCGTAGCTGGTTCCGCCGCTGAGATCGGTCGTCGGCAGACGTCCGGCTCGCGCCTCGCCCAGAACGGCGTCCGCCTTTACCAGATTGGCATTCGCGACGCGCAAATCGGTGTTCGCGGCGAGCGCGCGTTCGATCAGGTCGTCGAGCACGGGATCGTTATAGAGACGCCACCAATGATCGGGCAATTCAGCCGCGCTGTCGACGCCGGCCGCGGCGGTCTCAAACGCACCCGCCGCCTTCGCCACCGGTTGCGGCGGTTCGTAATGCGGACCGACGGCGCAGCCGGCGGTGGTGAGAGAGAGCAGGAAAAGCAGCTTACGCATATGCAATCTCCGCCGCCGCCAGTTCGGTCTCGCGCGCGCTGTGCGACGCCGCGCGGTGATCCCTGGCGATCAGGCTGTAGATGGTGGGAAGGACGAAGAGGGTGAACAGCGTGCCGACCAGCATGCCCATCACGACGACGATACCGATCGCGAAGCGGCTGGACGCGCCGGCGCCGTTGGCGAACAGCAACGGGACGAGCCCCGCGACCATCGCCGCGGTGGTCATCAGCACCGGCCGCATGCGCACCGCCGCCGATTTGCGGATCGCGGCGATCCGGTCGAGGCCCTCGTGCTTCTGGATCTGGTTGGCGAAGGACACCATCAATATGCCGTGCTTCGAAATCAGACCGATCAGCGTCACCAGTCCGATCTGCGTATAGATGTTGAGCGTCGTGTAGCCGAGCCACAGTGGCACCAGCGCCCCGCAGATGGCGAGCGGTACGGTGACGAGGATGACCAGCGGATCGCGGAAGCTTTCGAACTGCGCCGCGAGCACGAGGAAGATGACGATCAGCGCAAAGCCGAACGAAATCGTCAGCCGGTCGCCTTCGGTCACATATTGCCGGCTGTCGGAAAGCCAGTCGACGCTCGTCCCGGCGGGCAGGGGCTGGCTTTTCAGGAAATCGACCGCCTGACCCATCGTGACGCCGGGCGCCAGAATGGCCGAAAGCGTGACCGAGTTCATCTGGTTGAACTGCGTCAGCCGGTTGGCCTCGGGGCGCATTTCAACCTTCGTGACCGTCGACAGCGGCACCAGCGTGCCCGACGCGGTCTTGATGTGATATTGACCGAGATTGTCGGGCGTCAGCCGCTGTGCCGCGGGAACCTGCGCGATGACGTCGTAGGAACGGTCGTGCCAGTTGAAGCGGTTGACGTAATTTTCGCCGACCATTGTCGCCAATGTGTCGGCGACCGCTTCCATGGTGATCCCCATCTCACCCGCCTTGGCGCGATCGACGCTGATCCGCGCTTCGGGGCTGTCGAAGGCGAGGTCGCTGTCGACGAAGGCGAACAACCCGCTTTGCCAGGCTGCGCCCTTCACTTTCTCCAGCGCGGCATAGAGTGCCTGAAAATCATCCGACGAGCGGATGACCATCTGCACCGGCAGGCCTCCGCTGGAAGCGGGGAGGGCCGGGGCTTGAAAGGCAGCGGCATAGACGCCGGTGATGCCGGCGCCCTTGGCATTGAGTTCGGCCTGGATCGCGTCGGCGCCGCGCTCGCGCTCGTCCCATTCCTTCAGGATGACGCCGCCAAAGCCGTTGTTCAGGCCATCGGTGCCATTGTCGAACCAGCTGCTGACATATTCGGGCAGCCCGCGGAACAATTGCTCGACCTCTTGAGCGTAGCGCGCCGTATATTCGACATTTGCATATTGCGGCGCCTTGGTCTGGACGAAGACATAGCCCTGGTCCTCCTGCGGCGCGAGTTCGCGCTGCGTGCCGGTGAACAGGATCACGATCGCCCCCATGACCACTGCGCCGACGAGCAACACGGCGGGCCGCGCCGCGAGCGTCGCGCCGAGCAGGCGGCTGTAACGGTCGGTCGCGCGCTGCATATTATGTTCGATCGCGCGCGACAGCCTGCCTTCGTTCATCTGGCTGTTCAGGAGCAGGCTGCTCATCATCGGCGACAGCGTCAGCGCGACGACGCCCGACACCACGACCGATCCGGCGAGCGTGAAGGCGAATTCGCGGAACAGCGCGCCGGTCAGCCCGCCCATCAGGCCGATCGGGGCGTAGACCGCGGCGAGCGTCAGCGTCATGCCGATGACCGGCCCGACGATTTCGCGCGCGCCGAGCAGCGCGGCGCGGACCGGCGACAGGCCCTCTTCGATATGCCGGTGGATATTCTCGACCACGACGATTGCGTCGTCGACGACGAGCCCGATCGCCAGCACCATTGCAAGCAGGGTCAGAAGGTTCAGCGAAAAGCCGAAGGCCAGCATCAATGCCGCCGTCCCGACAAGCGACAGCGGGATCGTCACCACCGGGATCAGCACGGCACGCAGCGAGCCCAGAAAGAGGAAGATGACGATCACGACGATCACGATCGCCTCGACCAGCGTATGGCTGACCTCGTCGATCGACGCGTTGACGAAATGCGCGACGTCGAACTGGCTGATCACCTCGACCCCCGGCGGCGCGACGCGCTGCATGTCGGGGACGAGCGCCTTGACCGCCTTCACGATTTCGAGCGGATTGCCGTCGGGCGTCGGCGTGATCGCGATGCTGACCGACCGGCGGCCCGATGTCAGCGCGCTGCTGTCGTAATTCTGTCCACCGATTTCGACTGTCGCGACGTCACCCAGCCTGACGATGCCGCCGTCGACCCGCTTTACCACCATCTGGCGAAAGGCATCCAGATCGCGCAGGTCGGTGCCGGCGGTGATGTTGATGGCGGTGTCCGTGCCCTTCAGGCGGCCCGGGGCGGACTGAACGTTGTTTGCGCGTAGCGCCGCAGCGATGTCGCTCGCCGACAGGCCGCGCGCGGCAAGGCGCACGGGGTCGACCCAGACACGCATCGCCAGCGTCTGGCCACCACTGATCTCCGCCGACGCAACCCCGGGGACTGCGGTAATCAGCGGTTGCGCAATGCGCGTCGCGAAATCGGTGATCTGCGGTACGGGCAGGGTGTCGCTGACGAACGCCAGATATTGCACCGCCGACGCGCCGTCTGTCATCTTGGTGATGACGGGATCGTTGGCGCCGGCGGGCAGGCGATATTTCACCTGCTGCACCTTGGCCAGTATCTCGGTCATCGCGCGGTCGGCGTCGGCGTTGAGCACCAGCTTGGCCTTGACCTGGCTCTTGCCGAGCGTCGAGGTCGAGGTGAGATAGTCGATCCCGTTTGCGGTCGCGATCGCCTGCGCGATCGGGGTGGTGACGAAGCCCTGCATCACATCCTGCGTCGCGCCGGGATAGCCGGTGTCGACGACGATCGTCGCGCTTTCCATGTTCGGATACTCACGCACCGGCAAAGAAAAGAGTGCCGCGCCGCCGACGAGCAGGATCAGCAGGCTGACCACCACCGCGAGGATCGGGCGGCGGATGAAAATATCGGTGAAGGCCATCTCAGCGCGCCTTCCTGGCCGGCGCGGCGCGCGCGGGGACGAGCTTGACCGGCGCGCCCGACTGGACGCGGAGCTGGCCGTTGATCACGACGACATCGCGCGGGCGGAGACCGCCGGTCACGACGACCCTGTCGCCGAAACGGCGCCCCGTGGTGACGGGCACCACTTCCGCGGTGCCGCCGCGGCCCGTCTTGTCCAGCTTCACGCGCGTGACGCTATCGCCCGATGCCGACGTCTGGATCGCGGTGGCAGGGACGACAAGCGCTCCGGTAACGGGGGGCAGCGCGAGCCGCGCGGTGACATACATGCCGGGCCGCAGCGCAAGGCCGGGGTTGGGCAGGGTCGCCTGCACCATGACATTGCGCGTATCCTTGCCAACCTGCGGCTCGATCGCGGTGACGCGGGCGGTGAAGCGCCGGTCGGGCCAGGCGTCGGAGAGGATGTCGACGCTGGCGTCGGGCTTCAGCAACGAAAAATCCTGCTGCGGTATGGCGAAATCGACATAAAGGCTGTCGAGCGCGGTCAGTGTCGCCACCGGATCGCCCGGGTTGAGATACTGCCCCGGATTGACCTGCCGGACGCCGAGCGTGCCGGCGAAGGGCGCGCGGAGCTGTTTCTGCACGATCCGCGCATCGATCTGCCGGACTGCGGCATGCGCCTGCGCATGTTCGGCGCGCCGCTGTTCGAGCAGTTCGCGCGGTTCGGCGCCCGACGGTGCCAGTTCGTTCGAACGCGCGAGCTGCAGGCCGGCGAAATC
>NZ_DATMST010000177.1:0-5477 GCF_035565275.1 Sphingopyxis sp. | reverse complement strand
TCGTCGGGTTCATATTCGACCGCGGCGCCGCTCGATGCCGGCGCTTCGGCGGGCGGCGGAACGGGGATCATCTGCTGGCCGGTCGCGGTGCCGGTGGCAGCGGCCTTGGGGGCAGCGGCCTTCTTCGGCGCAGCAGCCTTGGGCGCGGCGGCCTTCTTGGCGGGTGCCTTCTTCTCGGGAGCGGTAGCCATTACTTTCTTCCTTGCTTGGATAGCTTAGAGCGCTTCCGCGCCTGCAATGATTTCGATGAGTTCGGTGGTGATCGCCGCCTGACGCGTGCGGTTATAAACGATGGTCAGCTTGTTGATCAGGTCGCCCGCGTTGCGCGTCGCATTGTCCATCGCGGTCATCGACGCGCCCTGTTCGGACGCGGCGTTTTCAAGGAGGCCCTTGAAGATCTGGATGGTGACGTTGCGCGGCAGGAGGTCGGCGAGGATCGCTTCCTCGTCGGGTTCATATTCGACCGCGGCGCCGCTCGATGCCGGCGCTTCGGCGGGCGGCGGAACGGGGATCATCTGCTGGCCGGTCGCGATCTGGAGCAGCGCCGACCGGAACTTCGAATAGAAAAGATGCGCGACGTCGAAGGCGCCGGCTTCGTACATCTCCATGACCTTCGCCGAGATTTCGCTCGCCTGGTCGAAGCCGATGTCGCGGATGCCGGTGGTTTCATACTGCTCGACGATCTGGCCCTGAAACAGGCGCGCGATCACCGGGCGGCCCTTGCGGCCGACGAGATAGAAGAGGACCTTCTTGCCCTCGGCCTGCAGTTCGAGCGCCTTGTCGCGCGCCGCCTTGACGATGTTCGAGTTGAACGCGCCGGCGAGGCCGCGGTCGCTGTTGAGCACGACGAGCAGGTGCGTGTCGCTCTTGCCGGTTCCCGACAGCAGCTTCGGCGCCGAATCCGACGCGCCGACCTTCGACGCGAGGCTCGCGACGACGCCTTCGAGCCGCTCGGCATAGGGACGCGCGGCTTCGGCGGCGGCCTGCGCCTTGCGCAGCTTCGCGGCGGCGACCATCTTCTTGGCCTTGGTGATCTTCTGGGTCGATTTGACCGAGACGATCCGCCCTTTGAGTTCCTTCAGACTGGCCATAAGTCCCGTCTTTTACCTTTTTGTCGTCATCCCGGCGATGGCCGGGATCTCACCGTCGAGACCCCGGCCTTCGCCGGGGTGACGAGGTGGGTGGATTACGCGAAAATCTTGGCGAAGGCGTCGAGTGCCGCGACCAGGCCCTTCTTGGCGTCGTCGCCAAGGTCCTTGGTGTCGCGGATCGTCTTGAGCACATCGGCATGGTCGCTGCGCAGATAGGCGAGCATCGCCGCTTCGTAGCGCGACACGTCGGTCGTCGCGACATTGTCGAGATAGCCGTTGGTGCCCGCGAAGATCGATGCGGTCTGCTCTTCGAACGGCATCGGCTGGAACTGCGGCTGCTTCAAGAGCTGCGTCAGGCGCGCGCCGCGGTTGAGCAGCTTCTGCGTCGACGCGTCGAGGTCCGAACCGAACTGCGCGAAGGCTTCCATTTCGCGATACTGCGCGAGCTCGAGCTTGATCGAGCCCGACACCTTCTTCATCGCCTTGGTCTGCGCGGCCGAGCCGACGCGCGACACCGACAGGCCGACGTTGATCGCCGGGCGGATACCCGCGTTGAACAGGTTGGTTTCGAGGAAGATCTGGCCGTCGGTGATCGAAATCACGTTGGTCGGAATATAGGCCGACACGTCGCCCGCCTGCGTTTCGATGATCGGCAGCGCGGTGAGCGAGCCCGCGCCATTGTCTTCGTTCATCTTCGCGGCGCGCTCAAGCAGGCGGCTGTGGAGATAGAAAACGTCACCCGGATAGGCTTCGCGGCCCGGCGGACGGCGGAGCAGCAGCGACATCTGGCGATAGGCGACGGCCTGCTTCGACAGATCGTCATAGACGATCACGGCGTGCATGCCGTTGTCGCGGAAGAACTCGCCCATCGTGCAGCCGGTGTAGGGCGCGAGGAACTGCAGCGGCGCGGGCTCCGACGCGGTCGCGGCGACGACGATCGAATATTCCATCGCGCCATTTTCTTCGAGCTGGCGGACGATCTGCGCGACGGTCGAGCGCTTCTGGCCGACGGCGACGTAGATGCAGTAGAGCTTCTTCGACTCATCATCGCCGGCGTTGGCCTGCTTCTGGTTGATGAAGGTGTCGATCGCGACCGCGGTCTTGCCGGTCTGACGGTCGCCGATGATCAGTTCGCGCTGGCCGCGGCCGACGGGGACGAGCGCGTCGAGCGCCTTGAGGCCGGTCTGGACGGGTTCGTGGACCGAGGTGCGCGGGATGATCCCCGGCGCCTTGACTTCGACGCGCATGCGCTTGTCGGCCTTGATCGGGCCCTTGCCGTCGATCGGATTGCCGAGGCCATCGACGACGCGGCCGAGCAGACCCTTGCCGACGGGGACGTCGACGATCGTGCCGGTGCGCTTGACGGTGTCGCCTTCCTTGATCTCGGCGTCCGAGCCGAAGATCACGATGCCGACATTGTCGGCTTCGAGGTTCAGGGCCATGCCCTGCACGCCGTTGGCGAATTCGACCATTTCACCGGCCTGGACATTGTCGAGGCCGTGGACGCGGGCGATGCCGTCGCCGACCGAGAGAACCGAACCGATTTCGCTGACCGTAGCGTCGGTGCCGAAATTGGCGATCTGGTCCTTGATGACCTTGCTGATTTCAGCGGCGCGGATTTCCATGGTTTAGCCTTTCATCGGGCAAATTGGGCGTACGGGCTTTCAGCCCTTCATCGCCTGGGCGAAACTGTTGAGACGGGTACGGATGCTGCCGTCGATCAGCTGGCTGCCCAGCTGGACGACGAGGCCGCCGAGAATGGCGGGATCGACGGTCGTCGCGACGGTGACGTCGCGCCCGACACGGGATTTGAGGTTCGCGGTCAGCGCCTTGACCTGCTCGGCGGTGAGCGGGTGCGCGCTGGTGACCTTGGCGGTCACTTCACCGCGATGATTGGCGACGATCGCGTCGAAGGCCGCGATCATGCCGGGAAGATCGGCGAGACGGCGATTCTCGGCGAGCACGCCGAGGAATTTCGCGGTGAGCGAATCGAGCTTCAGCGACTTGGCAACCGCGGCGATTGCGTTCGCGGCGTCGGTGCGGCTGACGACAGGGCTGGCGATCAGCGCCGACAGGTCGGCCGAATCGGTGAGGGCGGCCTTGAGCGTCGCGAGGCTCTTGGCAACCGCGTCGATCGCATTCGATTCGCGCGCCAGATCGAACAAAGCGACCGCATAGCGGCCCGCGAGGCCCGCCGTGATGTTGCCCTGAATGCCGCCGGAATTCTCCACGCGCGAAAGTCCTTTTCTACGATCCCGAGGGGGATGGCTGCGCGGATTTGCCCGGCATCCGAAAATGCCCCCCGCTGCAAAGTCGGGGCGCGCGTAGCAACGATTTTGCTGCAATGCAAGGCGGGGGTTGGAGTCTTGCGGCCCCCTTCGCAAACCCGTTTGCCCCCCGCCTCTGCATGGGCAGGCTCCGAGCTTGTCGAAGGGCCGCTCTTTCTTCAAGGGTTGCGGGAAAGAAGGACGGGATTTCGACAGGCCCGGTCCAAACGGAAGAGGGGGTGCGTATGGGCGATATGATCCGGATGGCAATGGACGATGGTGCCGAAATCGCCGTCTATCATGCCCGGCCCGAGGGCGAACGCCGCGGCGGGCTGGTGCTGGTCCAGGAAATCTTCGGGGTCACCGATCATATCCGCGAGCTGTGCGACGAATATGCTGCCGACGGCTATGAAGTGCTGAGCCCCGCGCTGTTCGATCGCGAACATCCGGGGTTCGAGAGCGACTATTCGGGGCCACAGTTCGAGCGCGCGGTGCAGCTTGCGCGCGAGTTGCACCCGTTCGAGCAGAGCGTGAAGGACGCGCAGACGTGCATCGACGTGCTGAAAGGCAAAGGTCCCGTCTTCATCACCGGCTATTGCTATGGCGGTTCGGTCGCGTGGCGGATGGCGCAGGTCAGCCCCGATCTTGCCGCGGCATCGGCCTATTACGGCAGCCTCGTCCCGACGATGTTCGCCGATCCGGCGCCCCGATGCGCGACGATCGCCCATTTCGGCCGCTACGATGCGGGCATCCCGATGGAGGGCGTCGAGGCGCTGATCGCCAAGGACCATCCGACCGCACAGATCTTCGTCTATGACGCGAACCACGGCTTCAACAGCGACCGGCGCAAGGATTATCACGAGGCAAGCGCCGACCTCGCGCGCGAGCGTACGCTGATGCTGTTCAAGGCGTGCGGCGGGTGAGACTGGTCTTCATCCATGGCCCCGCCGCATCGGGCAAGCTGACGGTCGCACGCGAACTGGCGGCGCTCACAGGGCTGCCGCTCTTTCGCAATCACCTTGTCGTCGACGCGCTGCTCGCGGTCTTTCCCTTCGGCAGCCCGGCCTTTGTCGAACTCCGCGAAAAGATGTGGATGGATGTGTTTCGCGCCGCAGCCGAAGAAGGGCGGTCGCTGATCTTCACCTTTCATCCCGAGGCGAGCGTCGCGTCTGATTTCCCGGCGCGGGCGGCCGCGCTGGTCGAGGCCGCGGGCGGCCGCACCGATTTCGTCGCGCTGAGTTGCGCCCCCGAAACCGTCGCCGCCCGGATCGAGGCACCGTCGCGGCAGGCAGGCGGCAAATTATCGTCGCTGGCGTTGCTCCGCGAACTGGAAGCACAAGGCGCCTTCGCCTATCCGCCGCTGCCGCCCGCCGCGGTCGAGATCGACACTGGTGTCACGGCGCCTGTCGCCGGGGCAAGGCGCATTTGCGACGTGCTCGAACTGACGCCGTCAGTCGCCGGTTGAGCCTTTCGCCGACCCCGCCGCCCGCTGGCAGCGATAGACGAGCCGTTCGTTCGGACCGGCGGGAAGCGCGCCGCGGATCGCGTCCTGCTGCGCCGCAAGGCCCGCGAGCTGGTCGGGATCGGCGGTGCAACCTTTCAGTGTCACGCCGGCGCGGATTTCGCGCGCGCGGGTCATGGTTTCGGCGTCGAGCAAATACCGGTCGACGCGATATTCGCGTCCGGCCGAATCGATCGATGCCACGGTGACGGTCGCCTCCTCGTTCGGCACGAGGATGCGCTGCCAGCGCCCGTCCGACCCTTGCGCATATTGGGTGCGGCCGTTGACGCAGCCGCCCTTGCCGATCGCGATCGGTACGTCGGTGGTCGACGACACGGTGATGCGGCTGCGATCGGGGCGGATCGTGCAGAGGAAATTCCCCTGTGCGAGTTCGGGCGCGTCGGACGGTTTCGCCGCGCCGGCTTCCTCGGCGATTTCGGCGTGGGTATCGGGGCGCGTGGCGAACAGCACCGCCGCGGCGAGGATCAGCACCGCGCCCGCGCCGCCCGCGATCTTCGCGTTCCGGACATTCTTCTGGCTGTAGAACATCAGGCCGGCGCCGGCGGCGAGCGCGCCGATCACGAACAGCACGCCCGCGAGCGCGATGCGGTTTTCGCG
>NZ_DATMST010000176.1:0-3053 GCF_035565275.1 Sphingopyxis sp. | reverse complement strand
GCTTCCGCCGCGCCGCGTCGTGCGGCCCGGCGAGCAGGGCGACCTCTTCGGCCGAAAGCGCGGACGCCGCCGCAAAGTCGCTGTGCAGGCTGGCATAGGCCTTGGCATTGGCCGGATCACTGTGCCAGGCGTCGAATGCATCGCGATGCCGCTCCGCATCGGGACCCTCCATCAGTGCCAGCCAGTCTTCGGCGCTCCGCCCGCCGATCATCGCTCGTCCCGCCGCGAACGGCGGATCGCGCCGAGCGCCTTGGCCATCTGCTTTTCCACGCCTTTCACGCTCATCCCCTGTGCGGCCGCGATCTCTTCATAACTGAGACCCTCGATTCGGTGCATCAGGAAAATGGTCCGCGTCTTCGGCTTGAGGCGGGCGACCACGTCGGCGAGGCGGCGGATCGTATCGCGCGCCTCGAGCGCCGCATGCGGATCGGGGCCGGCATGATCGGCCTCCTCGAACGGTCCGTGATCGGCCTGCATCCGGCGCCCGTCGGTGCGGGCGCGTTCGGCGAGCAGGTTGCGCGCGGTCCGGACAAGATAGGCAGCGGGACGCTCGATCAGGCTCGACGCCGCGCCGCGGCTCTGGGCGAAGCGGCGGAAACATTCCTGCACGAGGTCGCCGACGTCCTGCTCGGGCGCGCGGCGGCGAATATAGCGTGCGAGCTCCGGACCATGGGCGGTGTATATCGCCTCGACGCGCGCGCCGGCCGTGAAGCCCCGCCACTCGCCGGGCGGCAGCGGGTCGCTTTCCGCGATGTCGCGCCTGTCGTGATCGTCGTCGAGATCCATCGCCTCCGCCTTCCCGCGCATCGGCGGAAAGGCGGCTTTGAAGCCGGGTGTTAAGAATAAGCTTGAGGCTTACGCCGCAGCCTTTGGCCCGGAGGCTTGAACATGCGCAGCGGCCACCCGGCAGGATGGCGATAGGGATTTCGTCTCAAGCGGGCTTCTTACGACCCGGCACCGCGCGCCTCGAGCCCGATGCGCTTTAAGCATAGCTCGCCGTAGCGGCAGGGCAAGAGTCCGCGAAAAAATTGGTCCGGATCGGACGCAAAACGAACGCCGGGCATTCCGGAACGGCGGAAATGATGGGGAGCGCGCCAGGGCCATGCGGGGCGATACGAGGCCGCTGGCGGCGCCGGTCCGGCAAATGACGCCTGCCTCTCGTCGTTTGCGCGGGCGCCATGGTATCGAGGACAAAGCGTGTCCGGAGACCAGTCCGGCTCGCTCGGGATCGCGTGCGTGCCGCGATGGGATAGCGAGAAATGTCGGGGCAATTATGGTTTTTCGGGCATAAACATATTTTATGCTAGAATTCGCATATTGACAATTTATGCGATTTAGCGCATATCCGCTGCAAGGAGGTCGCCATGGCCCAGATCGCCCGTACACCCGCCCAGATGGGAAGCCTGATCCAGCGCGCGCGTCGCCGGAAAGGCCTGACCCAGACCGAACTCGCCCATCTGTCGGGGCTCCGGCAGGAGCATATATCGCGAATCGAGGTCGGGCACGACGGTACCAAGCTTGCGTCGCTCTATGCCTTGTTTGCGGCCCTCGATCTCGACCTGCTCGTCGATATCCGGGCCCGGGACCCGTCCCCCGGGATCGACGATATCTTCTGATGCCCCGCCACCGCGCCCATATTCCACTCGATGTCCGGATCAACAATCGTCTCGTCGGGCAGTTGATCCGGGAACGGAGCGGCGCGACCAGCTTCCGCTATGCCCGCGAATGGCTCGATTGGGAGCATGGTTTTGCTGTCTCGCTGTCGCTCCCCTTGCGCGAGCCGGCCTATAGCGGCGCTTCGGTCGCGGCGGTCTTCGAGAATCTCCTTCCCGACAATCCGCGCGTGCGCAAAAGGCTCGCCGAACGCACCGGTGCCGAGGGCGCCGACTATTACAGCCTGCTCGAACGCATCGGGCGCGATTGCGTGGGCGCGATGCAGTTCCTGCCCGAAGGGACAATGGTCGACGCGTTGTCCGCGATCGAAGGCGACGCCATCGATGACGATGCGATAGAAGCGCTCCTTGCCAATCTCGCCGGCACGCCGCTCGGCGTCGACCAGGACCATGACTTTCGTATCTCCGTGGCCGGCGCGCAGGAAAAGACGGCGCTCCTGTTCCACGATGGCCGCTGGAAGCGACCGCGCGGCACGACCCCGACCACCCATATCCTGAAGCCCGAGCTCGGCGAGATCCCGACCGCCTTCGGCGTCGTCGACATGCAGCATAGCGTCGACAACGAGCATTATTGTCTGTGCCTGCTGTCCGCCTTCGGTCTCCCGGTCGCGACCACCCGGATCGAAACCTTCGGAAAGCGGCGCGTACTCGTTGTCGAGCGCTTCGACCGCCAACGGCGCGAAGAGCGGATTCTGCGCCTGCCGCAGGAAGATTGCTGCCAGGCGCTCGGAATATCTCCGGCGCAGAAATATCAGAATAGCGGGGGGCCGGGTGCCGTCGATATCCTCAAATTGCTGCGCGGAGCCGACGAGCCGTTGCGCGATCAAGCCGCCTTTCTCAAAAGCCAGCTGCTCTTCTGGCTGATCGGCGCGACCGATGGCCATGCCAAGAATTTCAGCCTCTTCCTGCGTCCCGGCGGACGCTATTCGCTGACACCCGCCTATGATGTGCTGTCCGCTGAGGGCGCCTTCGACCGCAAGCAAATCCCGAACAACAAATATAAGCTGGCGATGTCGGTGGGCACGAGCCGCAAATATCGCATCCTCGATATCGCGGGTCGCCATTTCACCGAAACCGCGCAGGAGGCCGGCCTCGGCCGTGCGACGATGAAGTCCGCGTTCGAAGACATATTGGAGGCAGGCGTGAAGGCAGCGTCGATCACGGTAGCGCAGATGCCCGGCGACTTTCATGCCGAAGTCCACCACAGCATCGTCAAGGCGATCGAAGCCCGGCTGCCGCTGCTCGAAACGGCCTACGCATCGCTCTGAAGGCATAGCCGCGGTGTCGCTCTAAAGGCGATGCTCGCGCATCGGCCCGCGATCGCGGGCCGCACGTGGCCGTCGCGGCTCTCGGCGGTGGCCCGGCGGGAAGGGTGGCGGC
>NZ_DATMST010000175.1:0-63854 GCF_035565275.1 Sphingopyxis sp. | reverse complement strand
GGCGGCGCGCTTGCGCGCTGCGCCGATTGCTCACGCCAGCGATGCTCTTCGGCGCGCGCGAAACAGATAGCGGCGAGCCGGTCGGCGTGCGGCAATCCGCGGCGCAGCCACTCGGCCCATAATGCGCCGGAATCGATCGCCGGGTCGAGCCGCGCGGCGACATCGATGACCAGCCGCCGCGCGATTCCCAAAGACAGCGCACGCTGCTCCTCGGTCAACCGGCCAGCGACGGGCGCCGCCAGATAGCCGGCCAGCTCATCGAGGCGCGCCGCCAGCGTTGGCGACCGCGGACCGATGCCGGGAGAGGAGGTGGAATCACTCATGCACACCCGCCAATAACAGCATGGCGTTAATAGGCCTTAAACCTTCCAGACCTTTGTTTTACCGCGCCTCCGGGCGCCGCGCGAGCCTTAGCCAGAGCAGTATCTGGAGCAGCGCGAGCAGTGGCAGGATCGCAAACATCAACGGCGCGAAGCCGAAAAGCAATGCCGGCGCCAGCATGATCCACGCCTGGTCGGCATCGGGCAGCAGCCAGTGGAAACGCCGGCGCTCGCCCGAATCCTCATACAGCCAGCGCGCCAGCAGGATCGCGGCGGCGAGGCAAGGCGCAAGCGCGGCTTCCGAAAATGGCGGCATCCTGTGCCCCGGCCCGGCAAGCGACAGCAGCCACGGGAAAATCGCGAGCAGCACCCAGGCAAAGGTCCGGATGACTTCGCGCGTCCGGTCCTGCGCCGCGCTTTCGGCGCGGAATGCGGACAGAAAGCGCATCGCCGCGAGGCCGAGGCCTCCGATAACCGCGGCGAGCGCCCCCGCCGCCGCAAGGCCGCTCGCCGCGAGCAACGCGACGATGATCCACAGCAATGCAGTGATATAGGGCAGATAGCGCGCGGTGGTCGGTGATTTGACGAGCAAGGGCCCCGCCAGCCGGATCAGCGGCATCATGATCGCCGACCGGCCAAGGCCCATGCCGCCATATTCCACCTGCTGCAGGCTCGATTGCTCGATCAGGGCCGCGGTCGGACGGTCGGAAACGATCGCGATCTCGCCCTGCTCGAACAGCGCCGGCTCGCAATAGAGCCGCCGCGCGCCCGATTGCACCGCGAGCCGCAGCAAGGTCAGCATCATGTCCCATTCGCCGGGCATCGCGGCAAGATCCGCAACCATCGTGTCCGAAATGCAGGCCAGCCCGCCCCAGCGCCGGGTCGCGTCGATCCGCTCGAAACCCTGCGTCAGCGGGGTATCTCCGGTGACGAGGATCGCCGGCGCGCCGGGCTTCGCGATCGCGGCATAGTGGGTCCCGCCCGCGCGCAGACCATCGGCGACGAGGATGATGCGATCGTCGCTTTCGACCAGCGGCACCAGGTCGGCCGCCATCCGCACCGGGGTCACCCTGACGCCGCGGCGGCGAATGCGGTCACATGTCGCGAGCAACTCGGACGGAACCGCCGCTACCGCGACGGCGATATGCGTCACGCCGACATCGGCAAGCCGCGCTGCCTGCCGCTCGATCAGCGTCTCGCCCGCGACGGTAACCAGCGCGCGAAGCGACCCGTCGGGCAGCGTTTCGGACGCGCCGGCCAGCGCAATCAGGGCCATCGGCGCCGGTATTTTTCTGCAGCGGTCATCAACGCGCAGCTTTAGGGCCGGCGAAGCGATTGGCAAGCCCTCGCAACGGCGCACTTTGACGTCACGCCTTCACCTTATTTTCCCGCGCTTTTCGTACCTTTTCCGGGCGCAAAAAAAGTGCCGGAAAAGGACCGAATCGCTGGCCTTTCCCGCCCCCATCGGCTAGACCGGATCCATCTCCCGAAAGAGCAGAAAAAGGCCGGGTCTTGACCGAAGAAAATACGCCTGCGCAGCCGTCCGAGGACGGCGTTTCGCCGATCAATATCGTCGACGAAATGAAGACTTCGTACCTCGATTACGCGATGAGCGTGATCGTCAGCCGCGCGCTGCCCGACGTGCGCGACGGCCTGAAACCGGTGCATCGCCGGATCCTCTACGCGGCGCAGGAAGGCGGCTTTGTCCCCGGCCGTCCGTACAAGAAATCGGCGAAGATCGTCGGCGACGTGATGGGCAATTATCACCCGCACGGCGACAGCGCGATCTATGACGCACTCGCGCGCATGACGCAGGACTGGTCGCTCCGCGTGCCGCTGATCGACGGTCAGGGCAATTTCGGTTCGATGGATCCCGATCCGCCGGCATCGATGCGATATACCGAGGCGCGCCTTGCCAAGACAGCGATGGTGCTGCTGAACGATCTCGACAAGGATACCGTCGACTTCCAGCCCAACTATGACGCGAGCCGCGACGAGCCGACGGTGCTCCCGGCACGCTTCCCGAACCTGCTCGTTAACGGCGCAGGCGGTATCGCAGTCGGCATGGCGACCAACATTCCGCCGCATAACCTCGGCGAAATCATCGACGCGACGCTCGCGATGATCGACCGCCAGCTCGAAGGCGGCGAACCGGTCACGCTCGAGGAACTGATGGCGATCGTCCCCGGTCCCGACTTCCCGACCGGCGCGATGATGCTCGGCCAGGGCGGTGCGCGCAACGCCTATGCCACGGGCCGCGGCTCGATCATGATGCGCGCGACGCACATCATCGAGGAAGGCCGGAACGACCGCCAATCGATTGTTCTGACGTCGATTCCTTTCCAGGTCGGCAAGTCGGGCCTCGTCGAGAAGATCGCCGAGGCGGCGCGCGACAAGCGCATCGAAGGCGTCGCCGACATTCGCGACGAATCGAATCGCGAGGGCGTGCGCGTCGTCATCGAGCTGAAGCGCGACGCCACGGCAGAGGTCGTGCTCAACCAGCTCTGGCGTCACACCCCGGCGCAGTCGAGCTTCCCCGCGAACATGCTCGCGATCCGCGGTGGGCGCCCCGAAATGATGGGGCTGAAGGACATTCTTTCGGCCTTCATCACCTTCCGCGAGGAAGTGATCACCCGCCGCTGCAAGTTCGAACTCGCGAAGGCGCGCGACCGCGCGCACATCTTGCTCGGTCTCGTCGTCGCGGTCAGCAATCTCGACGAAGTCGTCCGCATCATCCGCGGCTCGAACTCGCCCGCCGCCGCCCGCGAAGCGCTGCTCTTGCGCGAATGGCCGATCGGCGAGATCGCCCCCTACATCCGCCTCGTCGAAGCGATCGAGGGCGAGATGGAGGAAAGCGCGACCTACCGCCTCTCCGAAATCCAGGTGAAGGCGATCCTCGACCTGCGCCTGCATCGTCTGACCGCGCTCGGTCGTGACGAAATCGGCAAGGAACTCGGTGAGTTGGCGACCGAGATTGAGGAACTGCTTTCGATCCTCGCCGACCGCGTCAAACTCTATGGCGTGATGCGCGAAGAGCTGGTCGCGGTGCGCGAGGAATTCGCGACCCCGCGTCGCACGCTGCTCGCGCCCGCCGCTGACGGCATCGACGACGAGGACCTTATCGAGCGCGAGGAGATGGTCGTCACTGTCACCCTCGATGGCTATATCAAGCGCACTCCGCTCGACACCTTCCGCGCCCAGCGCCGCGGCGGCAAGGGCCGCGCCGGCATGGCGACCAAGGACGAGGATGTCGTCACCGAGCTGTTCGTCACCTCGACGCACACGCCGGTGCTCTTCTTCTCGACCGCGGGCAAGGTGTACCGCATGAAAGTGTGGCGCCTTCCCGAAGGCGGACCCGCAACGCGCGGCCGTCCGATGATCAACCTGCTGCCGCTCGCGCAGGGCGAGACCATCTCGACCGTGCTGCCGCTTCCCGAGGACGAGACCGAATGGGGCAGGCTGCACGTCATGTTTGCAACCGCGAAGGGCAGCGTGCGTCGTAACAGCATGGACGCGTTCACCAACGTGCCCTCGAACGGCAAGATCGCGATGAAGTTCGAAGGCGAGGATGAAGACGATCGCCTGATCGGCGTCGCGCTGCTCGACGAAAGCGACGATGTGCTGCTCGCGACGCGTCAGGGCAAGGCGATCCGCTTTGCCGGCGACGACGTCCGCGAATTCCAGAGCCGCAATTCGACCGGTGTCCGCGGAATGCGGCTTGCCGACGGCGACGAGGTGATCTCGCTTTCGATCCTGCACCGTGTCGGCACGAACAGCGAGGAACGCGAAGCCTATCTGCGCGCCGCGCCGTGGAAGGACAATGAAAACGAGCCGACGCTGGATGGCGAACGAATGGCTGAACTCGCAGGGCGCGAGCAGTTCATCCTGACCATCTGCGCCAATGGTTATGGCAAGCTGTCGTCGGCCTATGAATATCGCCGCACGGGGCGCGGTGGTCAGGGGATTACCAACATCGACAACATCGGCCGCAACGGTCCGGTGGTCGCCAGCTTCCCGGCAACCAAGGTCCATCAGTTGATGCTCGTGACCGATCAGGCGAAGCTGATCCGCATGGGGCTCGATTCGATGCGCGTCATCGGCCGCGGCTCGGCGGGCGTGCGCCTGTTCGACGTCGCCAAGGACGAACATGTCGTCTCGGCAGCGTTGATCGAGGAAAGCGACGAGGAAGAGGTCGAAGGCGATGGGGGTCAAGCGCCCGAAGCCGAAACCCCGATCGAGGCGGCGCCCGAATGACTGCATCGACGGCCTTCAAGGTGCTGACCCAGCAGCAATGGGCCGATTTCGAGCGCGAACGCGTGTTTCGCGGCGCACCGGTGGATATCGCCGACGGCTATATCCACCTGTCGACCGCCGAGCAGCTCGAAGGCACGATCGCGAAACATTTCGCGGGCCAGACCTGTCTGATGATCGCCGAGGTGGATTTGCTTCTCCTCGGCGACAGTATCCGCTGGGAAGAGGCACGCGGCGGCGAGCTCTTCCCGCACATCTATGCGGAATTGCCGATCCATGCGGTGGTGAGCCTGCAACGGCGGGACTAGGATGCTTGGCTTCTTGGCCGGACTTGGTCCCGCCAGACCACTCAAAATGTGAATGACCTAAACGGGGTGGTTTCCTGACTCGTCGCTCCCGCGAAGGCGGGGGCCGCAATCGGCCTTGCGCTATGCTTCCGGCGGCCCCCGCCTTCGCGGGGGCGACGGCTAATATCGGTCGAAACCGACCCTTCAGATCAAAAACATCATCGTCGCGGTAAAGACGATCGCGAAACTCTGGAGGAACAATCGCAGGTCGTTGTTCGAAAAGATCGTCGTGGGCTCGCGATGCGCGGCGAGCGCGGCGCGGAGTTCGCCTTGCCAGTCTTCGGGCGCGCTCAGCCGGGCGATTGTCAGCTGCCGCGCGCCATGCGCGCGAACGCGGCGGCGAATGTCGATATGATCGTCCGGGTCCATGAAGCCGAAGCTAGGACGATGTTAACGAGTCGATAAGGTTAAAAGAGCGTTAACGCGGGGCCGTCCCACGGCGGGACGGGTCCGCGGGACCAGGTTACCCCGCAGGCATCGGACGGATGCGTATCGTGCGGCCGTCTTTCGCCCCCGCCTGAAACGGCTTGCACCGCTGCGGCTTCATACGCAGGCCAAGGCAAAGCCGCACCTCGCCGAGCCACCCCTGCCGGTCGCTCGACACGGCGATCATCGGTTCCGAAATCCCGCGATTGGCGGAGGCAAACGCGCGGCGAATGCTTCCCGCTGTCTGCGGCTTCGCGGCCAGCGCCTTCATGTCGGGAAACCGCACCGCGCGGAACAATATCTCCGCCGACCGGAAATAGGCCGCGGGGTCCGGACTCATGCACGTCCCGTGCTTCGCCCATTCATGCTGGAGCAGCTGCGCCGACGGCGTCATGCACATGTGCTTTCTCAGCACCGGCTGCGGCACGATCTTCGCCGGCCGGCACCATTGCGGATAACCCCGATTATCGGTCTCGGGCCACAGCCCGTGCAGCACCCAGCCGAAACGGCCGTTCTCGCCCGAACACTGGAAGCGGTCGCGCACGTCCTTCGGATTGCGGACATCGGCGCAATGCTGCGGCGACCAGCTCATGCTGAGCAGATAGCCCGTCGTCTTCGGCTTGCGAACGGGTTCGCCGCGTCTGGGCTGTTCGAGACGCGGGACCGGAATGCGATCGGGAATGCTGCACGCCAGGGCCTGCGCCTCCGCAACGGTCGGCACGAACAGCAGTCCGGCGACCGCGATGCTAGGCCAGCGCAAAATCGAGCCCGATGTCGGCCGCCGGCGCCGACTGCGTCAGCCGCCCGACCGAAACATAGGTCACGCCGGTCTCGCCGATCGCGCGGATCGTGTCGAGCCGCACGCCGCCCGATGCCTCGGTCGGCACCTTGCCGCCGACCAGCGCGACGCATGTCCGCAGCTCGTCGAGGCTCATATTGTCGAGCAGCAGGTGCGTCGCCCCGGCATTCAATGCCGGCTCGACCTGTTCGACGCGGTCGACCTCGACGATGATGTTCGCGATTTCCGCCGCGACCGCACGGCGGACCGCTTCCTCGACCGATCCCGCGACCGCGACGTGATTGTCCTTGATCATCGCCGCGTCCCACAGCCCCATGCGATGATTCTTCGCGCCGCCCATGCGCGTCGCATATTTCTCCAGCACACGCAGGCCCGGGATCGTCTTGCGCGTATCGAGCAGCGTCGCGCCCGTGCCCGCCAGCGCATCGACATACTGGCGCGTCATCGTGGCGATCCCCGACAGGTGCTGCACGGTATTCAGCGCCGATCGTTCGGCGGTCAGCATCGCGCGCGCGTTGCCCGAGAGACGCATCAGGTCGCTGCCCGCAGCAACCTGTGCGCCTTCCTCGACCAGTATCTCGATTTCCATCGCGGGTTCGAGCGCGCGAAAGAATACCTCCGCGATCGGCAGACCGGCAACGATTATCGCGTCGCGACTGTCCATCGTGCCGCCAAAACGCGCGTCGGCGGGGATCGTCGCCATCGAGGTGATGTCGCCCCCGGCGCCCAGATCCTCGGCCAGCGTGGCGAGAACAAAGGCATTCAGGTCGAAATCGGGGAGTAAAAACCGGGTCATGCGTACCGCGATAAACGGCGCCCCCCGCAAATCAACTTGACGTTTACGTCAACTAGCGCTGACATGGTGCAAATAAGGAAAATGGAGAGGCCCTCATGCAATCACCGATTTGCGCGATGCTCGGCATCGAATTCCCCCTGCTTGCCTTCTCGCACTGCCGCGACGTCGTTGTCGCGGTGTCGAAAGCGGGCGGGATGGGCGTGTTCGGTGCCGCCGCGCTGCCGCCCGGCCGACTTGAAGAAGAGCTGGCATGGATCGACGCGCATATCGGCGGGCTTCCCTATGGAGTCGATCTGATCGTTCCCAACAGCTTCGCCGGCAAGGGCGATGTGCCATCGGCAGGTGCCGCAAAAGTTTCCGAAACGCACCTCAGGTTCGCCGCCGACCTGCTTGGCAAGTTCGACGTCGATGCCGACGGGCTCGAAGCAGCGATGGAAACGCGCCAGAGCTTCGGCGACAATATGCACGAGGATGGCGCCGCGAAGCTGCTCGAAGTCGCCTTCCGCCACCCGATCAAACTGATCGCCAACGCGCTCGGGGTGCCCCCGCCGCTGATGCTCGACCTCGGCAGGCGGCATGGTGTCCCGGTCGCCGCGCTGGTCGGCACGCCCGATCATGCCTTGGCGCAGGTTCGCGCAGGCGTCGACATCCTCGTCGTCGCGGGTGGCGAAGCGGGCGGGCATTGCGGTGAAGTCGCGACGATGGTGCTCGTGCCCGAGGTGGCGGCGGCGGTCGAAGCCGTCGGTGCAAACACGCCGATCCTTGCTGCCGGCGGCATCGTTACCGGCCGCCAGATGGCGGCGGCGATGGCGATGGGCGCGCACGGCGCGTGGACCGGGTCGGTCTGGCTGACGACCGCAGAGGCCGAAACCAACCCCGTCGTGAAGGAAAAGATGCTCGCCGCTTCATCGCGCGACACGGTGCGGTCGAAAAGCCGCACCGGCAAACCCTCACGCCAGCTTCGCTCGCCATGGACCGACGCGTGGGAAGCCGAAGGCGCGCCGAAACCGCTCCCGATGCCGCTCCAGTCGCTCGTCAGCGAACCCGCGCTGCGCAAGGTCGATAAATTGTCCGAAGGCGGCCACGAGGGGGCAAAGGCGCTCGCAACCTATTGGGTCGGCCAGGGCGTTGGCCTGATGAACGAGGCGATGGGCGCCGGACAGGTGGTGCAGGAGTTCAAGCAGGACTGGGTCTCCGCCTGCGAGCGGCTCAACAATTTTATCGGGGACTAGCCAAAAATCCCCGCCGAAGCGGGGATTTTCAAATCAGCTGACGGTCGCCTTGACGATCTTGCCGGGTTCGCGCGGCGGCTCGCCCTTGGGCAGCGCATCGACATTGTCCATGCCTTCGATCACTTCGCCCCAGACGGTATACTGGTTGTCGAGGAAGCGTGCGTCGTCGAAGCAGATGAAGAACTGGCTGTTCGCGCTGTTCGGATTCTGCGCACGCGCCATCGAGCACACGCCGCGGACATGCGGTTCGCTGCTGAATTCCTGCGGCAGGTCGGGCAGCGGGCTACCGCCCATACCGGTGCCCGTCGGATCGCCGCCCTGCGCCATGAAGCCCGGGATCACGCGGTGGAAAACCACGTCGTCGTAAAAGCCTTCGCTCGCGAGGCCCGTGATGCGCTCGACATGCTGCGGTGCCAGATCGGGGCGCAGGCGGATGACGACATCGCCGGTGGAAAGCGTAAGGGTGAGGGTCTGGTCGGACATAAGATGCTCCTGCATTGGGGTTGGCGGTGCCATAGCGGGGCGAATTCGCCAAAGCCACGCATTTAATACGCACCCCGCCTCCCCACCGTTGCCATATGGCGGCTCCGGCACTAGGGGAAGGCACGGCCCGCCGGCGACCAGCGCCGCAACAGGACAGGGAGGACCGCGATGGATAAACGCGAAGAGTCCCTGCCTCCCGAAGATATCGACATCGTCGACGATCGCGATCGCGAACCGTCGCAGCGCGAGACCGAAACCGAACTCGACGAAGACGACCGGCTGAAGCCCGAATTCGTTCGCGACGTGATCGATCTGGCCGAGGCGGGCGAAGGCGAAGCCGCGCGCGAGCGGATCGGGCGCCTTCACCCCGCCGACATCGCCGACCTGTTCGAGCTCGCCCGTTCCGACGAGCGCCCGATGCTCGCCGCGGTGCTCGGCGACATGCTCTCTGCCGACGTTCTGGCGGAAATGAACGATTATGTTCGCGAAGAGCTGATCGATCTTCTCGCGCCGGAGCAAGTGGCCGAACTGGCATCCGAACTCGATACCGACGACGCCGTCGCGATCATCGAGGATATGGAGGCCGACGAGCAGCAGGCGGTGCTCGAGGCAATGGAGCCCGAAGATCGCGCCGCGATCGAGGACGCCCTCTCCTTTCCCGAGGAATCTGCCGGCCGCCTGATGCAGCGCGACCTCGTCGCGGTGCCCGAGCATGTGACGGTCGGCGATGTCATTGACCGGTTGCGCGAAGATGCCGACCTGACCAGCGATTTCTGGGAGATCTTCGTCGTCGACCCGATGCACCGCCCGGTCGGATCTTGCCAGTTGAGCTGGATCCTCCGTACGCCGCGCGACATCGCGATCAGCGACGTGATGAAGCGCGAGCAGACCCTGATCCCGGTCGACATGGATCAGGAAGAGGTCGCGCTGCGGTTCCAGAAATATGCACTGATCTCGGCGGCGGTCGTCGACAAGGGCGGGCGCCTCGTGGGCATGATCACCGTCGATGACGTCGTGCATATCATCCAGGAAGAAGCCGGCGAGGACATCCTGCGCCTGTCGGGCGCCGGCGACGGCGACATCAACGAGCCGATCCGCGAAACCTACAGCGCGCGGGTGCGCTGGCTGATCGCCAACCTCGGCACCGCGCTCGTTGCGTCGACGATTGTTGGCCTGTTCGGCGGCGCGATCGAGCATATGGTTGCACTCGCCGCGCTGATGCCCATCGTCGCCGGCGTCGGAGGAAACGCGGGGACGCAAACGCTGGCGGTTACGGTCCGCGCACTCGCGATGAACCAGCTTACCGATTCGAACAGCTGGCGCGCGATCTGGCGCGAAATGAAGATCGCGCTGCTCAACGGCGGAACGATTGCCCTGATCGCCGGCACGGCAACCGCACTGTGGTTCGCGAACCCCATGCTCGGGGGGGTCATCGCCGCGGCGATGATCGTCAATATTTTCGTCGCCGGGGTGGCAGGCGTCGCGATCCCGCTCTTGCTCGACCGGCTCGATCAGGATCCCGCAGTCGCGAGTTCGATCTTCGTGACCATGACCACCGATTCCATGGGCTTTCTGGCGTTCCTGGGGCTGGCGGTGCTCAGCGGATTGACCAGTCTCTGATCGCAAATCTCTGGAATCCAAGCGATTCAAAAGATTCACCAAAAAAATTTCATCGCGGCGATTTTTTTCGGGAACTTATCGTCCGCATCGGTCGTTTTCCCTTCGAGCAGCGGTCATCGCCCCCCCGCAGCGCTGCTCAGCAACATTGGCCCGGCCCGCATTCCCTCCCCCCCCTCGAAAGCGTGCCGGGCCATTTTGCACCACATCCTGAGAGGTTGAATATATGACGAGCTTCCGCGCAATCATACTCGCCCTGTTGGCAAGCGTCCTGGTAACGGGCTGCAACACCGTCAAGGGCGCCGGCCGGGACATCGAGTCCGTCGGCCAGGCTGGTAGCGACGCCATCGATTGATCGGGTCTGACCCGCTTACCTAAGCCTCTTCGAGAGGTTCGACAGGCGCCTCTTCGGCGCCTGTTTTGCGTCGGCGCTGGGTAAACCAGATCGCGAAGATCGATATTTCGTACAGAAACACCAGCGGCACCGCGAGCAGCAGCTGGCTCAGGATATCGGGGGGGGTGAATACCGCCGCAATGGCGAACGCCGCGACGATCATATAGCGCCGCGCCGAGATGAGTTGCTCGCGCGTGACAAGCCCCGACCGTTCGATCAGCATCAACAGGATCGGCAGCAGGAACGCGATACCGAACGCCATGATGAACTGCATCGTGAAGCTCAGATAATTACCGACCGAGGGCAGCGCTTCCTGCGTGATGCCGCCGACATTGCCCTGATAACCAAGCAGGAATTTCAGCGCGATGGGAATGGTGATGAAATAGGCGAAGCTCGCCCCGATCGCGAACAGCACCGGCGTCGCGAGCAGGAAAGGCAGCAACGCCCGCTTTTCCTTGCGGTAGAGCCCCGGCGCGACGAATTTCCAGAGCTGGTTCGCGATCACCGGAAAAGCAAGCATCGTCGCCGCGAACAACGCGACCTTGATCTCGACGAAAAACGCCTCGAACAGCTGGGTATAGATCAGCTTGCCCTGCCCCGCGCGCACGAGCGGCTGAACGAGAATACCGAAGATCGGCTTGGCGAAATACAGGCAGACGCCAAAGGCAATACCAACCGCCAGAAGCGATTTGAGCAGCCGCGAGCGGAGTTCGATCAGATGATCGAGCAGCGGCATCTTGCCGCCAGCGCCATCCTCGATCCCGGCAGTGGCCGGCGTTTCCCCGGTCATGGCAACGGGCCATCCCGGGGCGGCACCGCGTGCGTTTCGGAGGGATTGGCTGCCGCCGCCTCGTCCATGTCGGTTTCGGTGGCGGGCTTGGGCCCTGTGGTCGGCGTCGACGCAGAGTTTGGCGAGGCGTTCAGGTCATCGATACGCGGAAATTCGCGCATGATTGCATCATTCTGCTCGCGCCACTGCTTCTCCAGCTCTTCGAGCTCGGCCTCGCGCATCATCGTGTCGAGCCCGGCGCGGAAATGGCGAGCCATGCCGCGCGCCTTTCCCATCCATTTGCCGACGAAGCGCATCGCCTTGGGCAGGTCCTTGGGGCCGATGACGACCAAGGCCACCACCACGACGAGCAGCAACTCGGTGGGCGCAACATCGAACATTCAGAAGCCCAATCCCGCAGTCAGCTGATTATCAGCGGTTTTCGGTTTCCGCAGTCGGGGTCGGCGTCGCGGTCAGGTCAGGCGCTCGCTGACCCTCGATATGCTTCGGTGCCGGCGTCGGCGCATCGTCTTCCGACATGCCCTTCTTGAAGCTTTTGATGCCCTTGGCGACATCGCCCATCATGTCCGAAAAACGGCCCTTGCCGAACAGGAGCAGGACGAGAATCCCGACCACGAGCCAGTGCCAGATGCTGAAGCTACCCATCTCAAATTCTCCTTGAAGGGCTCATCTAGGCCTCTTCACCGTCTTTTACTAGGTCCAGTTCGCCCATCGCTTCGTCGAAAGCGAGATCGACCGGGTCGAGCAGTCCTGCCGCGCGCAAATCTTCGATGCCCGGCAGATCCTTGCGGCTCGTGAGGCCGAAATGTTGCAGGAAAGCGTCGGTCGTCTTGTAAATCAGCGGTCGGCCCGGAACCTCGCGCCGTCCCGCGGGAGCGATCCATTCCGCCTCCATCAGCACGTCAAGCGTACCCTTCGACGTCTGGACGCCGCGGATCGCCTCGATCTCCGCGCGACTCACCGGTTCGTGATAGGCCACGATCGCAAGTACCTCGGCCGCCGCGCGCGACAGCTTGCGCGGGTCGTCGCGTTCCCTGCGGAGCAAGTGCGCGAGGTCCGCGGGAGTCTGGAAATGCCAGTGCCCGCCGCGCTCGACGAGTTCAATACCACTCCCCCCATGGCGCGCCGCAATCGTCTGGATGATCGCACGCACCTCGGCCGGAGTCATTTCGTCGCCGAGCCGCGCCGCAAGCTGCCGTGCATCGAGCGGCGCATCGCTGGCAAACAGCATCGCCTCTATCGCGCGTTCGAGATCGTCGATCATGCCCGCTGCTCCACAATTGCGGCTTTCAGATAGAGTGGTTCGAACGCGCCGTCCTGCTTCAGGTCGACGCGGCCCTGCCGCGCCAGTTCGAGCGCCGCCACGAAACTCGATGCGATCGCCGACCGGCGGAGCGGCCCGTCATAATCGGGCGGCAGGAAATCCGACAGTTCGGCCCAGTCGAGCCTGACACCGATCATCCGCTGCAAATGCTGGAGCGCCGCATCGAGCGTGATCACCGGGCGCCGCGATACCATATGCACGACAGGCTCGCTGCGCAGCTTGACCTGCCCATAGGCGGAGAGGAGGTCATAGAGGCTGGCATCCCACCGCCGCACCCGGACATCGCGCAATCCCTCGGGCTTCGCGCGCAGGAACACATCGCGGCCGACGCGGTCGCGGGCAAGCAGCCGCGCCGCGGCCTCGCGCATCGCCGCGAGGCGCTGCAGCCGCAATTGCAGGCGGAGCGCGAGTTCATCGGGCGACGGATCCTCAAGCGGATCCTTGGGGAGCAGCAGCGCCGATTTGAGGTAGGCAAGCCACGCCGCCATCACAAGATAGTCGGCCGCCACCTCGAGCTTCAACTCGCGCGCCTCGGCGATGAAGGTCAGATACTGCTCGACGAGCGCGAGGATCGAAATCTGCTTGAGGTCGACTTTCTGACTGCGCGCGAGGGCGAGCAGCAGATCGAGCGGGCCCTCCCAGCTTTCCAGCGAAAGTTGCAGCGCGTCTTCGCGCTCGGGCGCTGCCGGCGCGATTTCGAAATCGAGCGGCAGTTCTTCCATCACCCGGATCAGGCCGTAGCCAGCAATGCGTCGCGCTGGTCGACCAGCGTCGCGAAAGTCCGGTCGTCGCCGCGGCCCGAAATCCGGTCCATCGCGCCTTCGAGTCGTGCGAGCGAGACGGTACTGATCGGGTCCAGCGCGTTGGCGATGCCCACCATGTCGTCCATCTTGCCCCAGCAATTGAGCGCGATATCGCAGCCCGCGGCGATTGCATCGGCGGCGCGCGAGGGGACGTTACCCGACAGCGCTTCCATGTCGAGGTCGTCGCTGAGCAGCAGGCCATGAAAACCGATGCGCTGGCGGATCACGCTGTCGATGATCAGCGGGGACAGCGTTGCAGGCCGTTCGGCATCCCATGCGGTGAAGACGACATGGCACGTCATCGCCATCGCCGCATCGCGCAGCGCCGCAAAGGGTGCGAGATCGGTCTGGAGATCGCGGTCGGGCGCCGTGACGACAGGCAGTTCCTTGTGCGAATCGAGCAAGGCGCGGCCGTGACCCGGGATATGCTTGACGATGCCGACGACACCGCCGTCCTGCAGTCCGCTGAGGATTGCGCGCCCCAGTGCGGCGACGCGCATCGGTTCGCTGCCGAGCGCGCGGTCGCCGATCACATCGCTCGCACCCGGCTGGCGGACGTCGAGCAGCGGCAGGCAATCGACCGTGATACCGACTTCGGACAGCATCGCGGCGAGCGCCATCGCGTTCAGCCGCGCCGCCTCGATCGCGCTCGCGGGCGCGCGCTCGTAAAGCGCGTCGAACGCCGCCCCGCTCGGGAAAGCCGGCCATTCGGGCGACTTCATTCGCGCGACACGCCCGCCTTCCTGATCGATCAGGATCGGCAGGTTGTCGCGCCCGTCGAGACTGCGCAGTTCGTCGGTAAGCCGCCGCAATTGTTCGCGATTCTCGATATTGCGCCCGAACAGGATATAGCCTGCAGGGTCGCTGTCGCGAAAAAAGGCGCGCTCGTCGCCGGTGAGGGTCAGGCCCGACAGGCCAAAAACAGCGGGTATCATCGTGCGTCAACCTCCATCGGCCGGCGCCCCCTCAGGCGACAACCAGGGCAGGTAACATGCCACAGGGCCGAGACCGCACCAACGGAGTCTGCGGCCAAGCGGGCCGAATCAGCGGACGACGACGCAATTTTCACCGGCAACGCGCAATTTTCCGCACAAATTCGTGGCATTGGCTGCCGTTCCTGCCGATACGCGCAGGCGATAGACCGTTCCGCCTCCGACCTTGGCGGGCGACACCGATTTGTTGAGGTCCGCGAGATAGGCGAAGCGCTTCGACAGGTTCGTCCATGCCTTCGCGGCGGCCGCGTCGCTGCTGAAAGCGCCGAGCTGGATCATCGCCCCCGACGTGGCCGGCGCCACCTTGGCTATTGCTTCCGGAGCCTTGACCGATGCCGCAGCCGGCTTCGCCTTCCCCTTGTCGGCCGCCGCACGCGCTGCTTCGGCCTTCCTTGCAGTTTCCGCCTTCGCCGCCGCCTCACGTTCCGCGGGCGTCACTGCGGGCTCTTCGGGCATGCGCGTCGGATCGACCTTGCCCGCCGGCTCCGCACCTTCGCTGGCCGAGAAGCTTGCATCGCCCTCACCCTCGAACGCCTTGGCGCCATCGTTCGCGGGGGCGACCTTGTAATCGCCTTCCTGTGCGGCGATCAGCTCGCCCTTGCCGCGCGTGCCGCCATTCTGGATCCACCAGAGGCCGCCCAGCACCGCGCCGATCAGCAACAGTCCGCCAAGCACCATCACCAGCAGGCGCGCCGGCGACACTTCGCCGTCTTCGTCGAACCCGTCCGCCGCCTCGAGCCACGGCAGACGATCCTCGTCCTCCAGCCCCAGTCCGGCATCCCCCTGCTCGGCGTTCCTGTCCCCGGCCATCAAACCATCTCCTCGAGCGCCTCTACCCCCATCAGGTGCAGCCCGTTACGAATAACCTGCCCGATTCCGTCGGCCAGATAAAGCCGCGTCGCAGTCAATTCGGGATCATTGTCGAGCACGATCCGCGCCGCGGGATCGTCATTGCCCATATTGTACCAGGCATGGAACGCCGCTGCGACATCGGCGAGATAGAAAGCGATCCGGTGCGGCTCGCGCGCCGACGCCGCCGCCTCGACGGTCCGGGGGAATTGCGCCAGCAGCTTCACCAGGTCCAGTTCATGGGCGCCAAGCCGTGCCGGCGCCGGCGCCGTCAGCGTGATGCCCGCCTCCGCGGCCTTCTTGCGAAGGCGCGAGATCCGCGCATTGGCATATTGCAGATACCAGACGGGATTGTCGCGCGAGGCCTCGACCACCTTGGCAAAGTCGAAATCCATCTGCGCGTCGGCTTTCCGCGTCAGCATCGTGAAGCGCACCGCATCCTTGCCGACCTCGTCGACGACATCGGCGAGCGTGACGAAATTGCCGGCGCGCTTCGACATCTTGAAGGGCTCACCATTTTTGAGCAGACGAACCATCTGCACCAATTTGACGTCGAAGCGGGTCTTGCCGCCGGTCAGCGCCGCGACGGCCGCCTTGATCCGCTTGACCGTCCCTGCATGGTCGGCACCCCATATGTCGATCAATTCGTCGGCATTCTGGCTCTTCTGGAAATGATAGGCGAGGTCGGCGCCGAAATAGGTCCAGCTGCCATCCGATTTCTTGATCGGGCGGTCCTGATCGTCGCCGAACTGCGTCGAACGGAACAGCGGCAACTCGACCGGCTCCCAATCCTCGGGCGTTTCGCCCTTCGGCGCTTCGAGCTGGCCATCATAAACGAGATCATGCTCGCGCAGCCATTTCTCGGCGGCGGCAGGCTTGCCCTCGGCCTGCAACTCGGCTTCCGACGAGAAGAGGTCATGATGGATACCGAGCTTGGCAAGGTCGGCGCGGATCATGTTCATCATCGCGCTGACCGCCTCGGCACGAAACAGACCGAGCCAGGCGCTCTCGGGCGCGCCGACGAAACGGTCGCCATATTCGGCCGCGAGCTTGCTCGCGACCGGGATCAGATAATCGCCCGGATAAAGTCCCTCGGGGATCGTGCCGATCTCTTCGCCAAGCGCTTCGCGGTAGCGCATGTGGACCGAGCGCGCGAGCACGTCGACCTGTGCGCCCGCGTCGTTGACATAATATTCGCGGATCACCTCATGCCCCGCATATTCGAGCAACGCGGCGAGCGCGTCGCCGACGACCGCGCCGCGGCAATGACCGACGTGCATCGGCCCTGTGGGGTTGGCCGAGACATATTCGACGTTGACCCGGCGCCCCTGCCCCATTGTCGAGCGGCCATAATCGCCGCCTTCGCTGAAGATCAGCGCGAGCTCGTCGCGCCAGCTATCGTCGACAAGACGCAAGTTGATAAAGCCCGGACCAGCGACGCTGGCTTCGGTAACCTCAGCGAGTGCACCGAGTTCGGCGACAAGCAGGTCGGCGAGCGCACGCGGATTCATGCCCGCCGGCTTGGCAAGCACCATCGCCGCGTTCGTCGCGACATCGCCATGCGCGGGATCGCGCGGCGGCTCGACGCTGATCGCCGCGCGGTCGAGATCGGCTGGCACAGCCCCGCGCGCGGCGAGCGCGTCGAGTGCGGCGTTGATATGGTCGGAAAAGCGGCTGAACAGGGTCACGGGCAGGCCTATCTTCGGTCGAAAAGTCGTGAGCGCGCCCTATCGCAGCTTGGCAGGCGCGAAAAGCCCTGCGTCACCGGTCGGCGCGCAGGGCGTAATGATGCGAACGCCGCCGGGACGCCGCCACGGTTCTATCGTCGGACGTTATATTCCAGCTGTTCCTGCGTCAGCTGGAAACCGACGAGCAGTTCGAAGCTGGCACGCTGTACTGCGGCGCGCACCTCGGGAAGACTGAGCGGATCGATCGCGGCATCCTGGTCGCCCGCCTTGCGCTTGCGGGTGATGCGTTCCTGAATGTCGGCGGGAAGCGTCGCTGCGGCGCGATCGACATAGGCCGACGCCTGCCCGCGGCCGGTGCCACGGGTCTGGCCTTCGGCAAAGGTCACCGCGACATTGCCGAGACGCTTTGCGACAACGACGGTGCCGCCCTGCAACACGGTGGCATAATAGGGAAGCGTAACGGTGCGTGCCGGGCCGGCATCGCGGCGGGTGGCGATGACGTCGAAGCTGGCGAGCTGATACACTTTCTCGCTGGCGTCGTTGCACTGCGGCGTCACATTGGTGATCGCAGCGACGACATCGACAGCGCTGGCGTCGCGGCTCGTCGCCGGGTCGAACAGCGTGATATCGCCGGTGTGCAGCGGTACCGCCACCGCCGGGCAGGCGCTGCGTGTCGCGGTGATACCGACGCCGCCCGCGACGTCGATTTCATTGTCCTTCGCGCAGCCCGTCACCGTCGCCATGGCTGCCGCGCCGCACAGCACGGCCATGAACTTACGCGACGGGAACGAAATGGACATCATGATAATCGGACTTTCCAAACAGGCGCACAGTCAGGTGTCGGGACAAATGATCCCGCTTCATGCGCGCCGCTTCTTATCGGCGCGATGAACAAGGCGCAACGGTGCGAAGTGGCTTTACCGCATGGCGGGGGCTGGGCTAGAGCGCCCGCGAGATGAATGCACCCCATCATATCGGCCCGACGGGCGACGGCCAAACGGCGGAACTCAAGGTCTTGATCGCCGCACCGCGCGGTTTTTGCGCCGGAGTTGACCGGGCGATCCGCATCGTCGAGCTGGCGATCCAGAAATATGGTTCGCCCGTCTATGTGCGGCATGAAATCGTCCACAACCGCTACGTCGTTGACTCGCTGAAGGCAAAGGGCGCGATTTTCGTCGAATCGCTTGACCAGGTTCCCGATGGCGTGCCGGTCGTGTTCAGCGCGCATGGCGTACCCAAGGCCGTGCCTGCGAAAGCCGAAATGCGCGGCCTCGACTATATCGACGCGACCTGCCCGCTCGTTTCCAAAGTCCACCGCCAGGCAGAGCGCGCGCACGAAGGCGGACGGCATATCATCTTTGTCGGGCATGAGGGACACCCCGAGGTTATCGGAACGCTCGGCCAACTTCCCGAGGGCGCGATGACGCTCGTCGAATCGGTCGACGACGTCGCGGCGCTGTCGCCGCCCGATCCCGGGATGCTGTCCTTTCTCACGCAAACGACGCTATCGGTGGACGACACGCGCGATATCGTCGCCGCGTTGCAACACCGTTTCCCCGCGATCACCGGTCCGCGCGGCGAGGATATCTGCTATGCCACGTCCAATCGCCAGGAAGCGGTGAAGGCGATCGCCGGGGAGTGCGACCGCATGATCGTCATCGGCGCACCGAACAGCTCGAACAGCCTGCGGCTTGTCGAGGTCGCGCAGCGGCTCGGCACCCCCGCGCATCTCGTCCAGCGCGGAACCGACGTCGATCCGGCGTGGCTGCAGGAAATCACCACGCTGGGCATCACCGCGGGCGCGAGCGCGCCCGAGACGCTGGTTCGCGAAGTGATCGACGCGGTTGCCTCGGTCCGTCCGATTGTCGAAGATATCGTGGTGACCGCCGAGGAAAATATGGTGTTCAAGCTGCCGCGCGGGCTCGACGTGACCTGATGGCGGTTTATACCCACGTCGATCCCGACGACCTTGCCACGCTTGTAGCCCGATATGATATCGGCACCGTCGTGTCGTGCAAGGGCATCGCCGAAGGCGTCGAGAACAGCAATTTCCTGCTCGAAACGACAGGCGGGCGTTTCATTCTCACGCTCTACGAAAGGCGCGTGAGCGAAGCCGACCTGCCCTTTTTCGTCGACCTGCTCGACCATCTCGCAAAACATGACAGCCCGGTCCCCGCGATGATCCGCGACCGGAACGGCGCCGCGATCCAGCAAATCTCGGGGCGCGCAGCTTGCGTCATCCAGTTCCTCCCCGGCATTTCGCTTACCCACCCCACGCCAGGACAATGCGAAGCGGCGGGCGCGGCCCTTGGCGCGATGCATCGCGCGGTCGCCGATTTCGGCGGGGCACGCGAAAACAGCATGGGCCACCGGCATTGGCGCGCCGTCGCCGGGGGCGCGGGCAATCTCGATACGGTCCTCCCCGGACTTCAGGCGATCGTCGATGATGAACTGGCCTTTCTCGACGCGAACTGGCCCCGCGACTTGCCGGCGCACGTCATCCATGCCGACCTTTTCCCCGACAATGTGCTGATGCTGGGCGAGCGGGTCACCGGCCTGATCGACTTTTATTTCGCCGCGAGCGATTTTCGCGCCTACGATCTGGTGATCACCCACGCATCCTGGGCCTTTTCGACCGACGGCACGCATTGCGACCCGTCGCGAGCGCGGGCGCTGATGCGCGGCTATGCCGGCGAGGTCACGCTGACCGGAGCGGAAATCGCGGCGCTCCCGGTGCTCGCGCGCGGCGCGGCGCTGCGTTTCCTGCTGACCCGCTCGCACGACTGGATTCACACACCCGCCGACGCGCTTGTCACGCGCAAGGATCCGTCGCCCTTTCTGGCTCGTCTTGAGCGATATCGCGCCGCCGATGCCGCCGGCCTGTTCGCCGCTGCATGACCGAAAGCACGGGCAAGACGGTGATCGTCGCCACCGACGGCGCGTGCAAGGGCAATCCCGGTCCCGGCGGCTGGGGCGCGGTGCTGCGGTGGGGCGACGTGGTGAAGACCCTGTCGGGAGGCGAACCCGACACGACGAACAACCGGATGGAACTGATGGCCGCGATCGAAGCGCTCGCGGCGCTGAAACGCGGCTGCAGCGTCGAACTGTCGACCGACAGCGTCTATGTCCGCGACGGCATCACCAAATGGGTTTTCGGCTGGCAGAAGAATGGGTGGAAGACCGCCGCGAAAAAGCCGGTCGCCAACGCCGACCTGTGGCAACGGCTGGTCAAGGAGGCCGCGCGGCACAAGATCGAGTGGCTGTGGGTCAAGGGCCATGCCGGACACGGCGATAACGAGATGGCCGACCAGCTCGCCAGCGACGCGGCGCTGGAAATCGCGCGGGCGCGCTGACGCCCGCACGCATGGCCTATTCGGTTTCGCGTACTTCGGCGCCCGGACCATTCTTCAGAATCGACTCGATTGCGTTCCTGGCGGAGGCCTTGCTGCTATACCCTTCGGTCCAGAAGATCGGCTCGCTATTATATTTGAAATAGGCGACAAATTCGCCGGCCTTGTTCTTCTTGATCTCGAAATAATGGGCCATGCCATCCTCCACGGTCGAACCACGCCGGGGGTGGCGCGGGCAAGTCGATGTTAATCGGGTAATTTGGTCGTGCAAGTCGCCCGGCGGCTCAGCCAAAACGTGTCGGTGCATAGGGAGAGACATCGACGCGGCCGATATCGCCGACAGGCGCCGGAGCCCCGAGCTGCGCCGCCAGCAATCCCGCGATCGCGGGGGCAGTCTGGATACCGAAACCGCCCTGCCCCGCGCACCATATAAAAGCGGGTTCATGGCGATCCGTGCCGAACACGGGAGCCCGGTCGGGCGCAAAGCTGCGCAGTCCCGCCCATTTTCGCTCGACCGCATCGATCGGCCAGTCGACAACCGACTGCAGACGCTCGATCGCAAGCGCGACATCGATCTCTTCCGGCGCCGCATCATGGGGGCCCGTCGGGGTTTCATCATGCGGGCTCAGCCAGATGCGCCCTTCGCTCTCGCCCTTGAAATAGAAATCGCCGCCGACATGGACGACGAGCGGCAGTTCGGCCGGGACCGGAACGCCCAGACGCAGCTGGATCACCGTGCGGCGGTAGGGTTGAATACCGACAGGGACGATGCCGCACGCCATCGCAACCTCGTCGGCCCACGCGCCGGCGGCATTCACGATCAGCCCGGCCTGGACATGATCGTCGCCCAGCCGCACGTCCCATCCGCTGCCCAGGCGCCGCGCGGATCGTAACGGTGCACGCGTCGCCAGCACCGCGCCCCCCTTTCTTGCGGCTCGCAGGCAGGCGGCGTGAAGACGGCCGACATCGATATCGCTGCACGCCGCTTCATAGGCAGCGTCGCTCCATTCGGGCCGCACGCCGGGTACTCTTTCAGCGATTTCGTCGCCCGCCATGCGGATCACATCCACGCCTTTGGCAGTGAATTCGGCGGCAAAGGCGTTGACCGCTGCTGCCTCCGAACGCCGCCCCAGCGTCAGCGCGGTGCGCGGCGACAGGAACCCGCGCTCGGCAAAGCCGGGGGCCGGATCGTTCAGTGCCCCGAAAGAGGCGGCCGAAAGCGGCTGTACAGCAGCGCCGCCATAGGTCTCGTGCCAGAAAGCAGCCGAACGCCCGGTTGCATGATAACCCGGCGCATCCTCCGCCTCGACGAGCAGGATCCGGCGCCATGGCGACAGCGCGGCCGCAAGGCTGGCGCCGGCAATACCCGCGCCGACGATCAGCACGTCGGTAGCGGAGGGCGGCTTCTCGGTCATGCCCGCCGCATATCCTCTGGACCACGGATTGCAAGCCGCGCCGGCGCCCCGCCGAACATGGTTACTCTTTGGTAAGCCATAATGGGTACGAGAGCGCCGATGGACAGCACCGCGATCTCTCTGGCCCTGATGGCCCTGCTGGGTCTGCTGATGATCGCCGCGGCGATCAGCGACCTCAGGTCGAGAAGCATATCCAACGAGCTCAATGCGGCCATGGCGCTGCTCGCCATTCCCTTCTGGATCGCGAGCGGCCTGTCCCCTTGGCCCGACGTGCCGGTCCAGTTCGGCGCGGCCTTTGCGGTCTTCCTCGTCTTCGCGGGCCTGTTCGCGATCGGCGCGATGGGTGGCGGCGACGTGAAAATGATCGGCGCGGTGATGCTCTGGATCCCGCTTCCGCTCTTCCTGCCCACGCTTACGGTCATGGCGTTCGGCGGCGGTATCCTGTCGGCAGTGATGCTTATCCATATGAAATTGCGCCCTTCGGACAAACTGCCCGAGGTTCCGTACGGGGTCGCCATCGCGGCGGCAGGCCTTTGGGCGCTTCACCAACAATATCTTAACCAGTTTCAGGTTATCGGATGACCTGAGGGAAAAGCACGACCGTCTCTGGTGGGTGCAGGAGGGCGAAAACTCGTCATGGATACGCGAAAGATAATGCTGATCGTCGGCGCGCTGGTGATTGCCATCAGCGCAGCGTTCGGGGTCAACCAGGTCATGCGCGGCGCAGCCGCTCCGCCCGCTCGCGCAGCCGCGGCACCAGAGATCACCGGACCGATGATCCTCGTCGCGACGCGGCAGTTGCCGATGGGCACGATCATCGGCCCCGATAGCTTCCGTTTTCAGCCCTGGCCGAAGGATCTGGTCGAAAAGGCCTATTTTCTGAAGGAAAAGACCAACGTCAATACGCTGGTCGGCACTGTCGTGCGCTATCCGGTCACTGCGGGTCAACCGCTGACCCAGGGCGCGCTTGTCCATCCGGACGACCGCGGCTTCCTCGCGGCGGCGCTTGGCCCCGGCATGCGCGCCGTGACGGTCAAGGTATCGCAGGAACAGGGCGTCGCAGGCTTCGTCTTCCCGGGTGACCGGGTCGATGTCCTGCTGGCCCAAACGCTCTCGGTCAAGGAGGGCAGCTCCTATCCCGACGATCAGCTTTTCACCGCCGAGACCATTGTGCGCAACGTTCGCGTGCTCGCCACCGACCAGCGCTATGATGCCGAGGACGAAACGGGCAAGACCCCGGTGCGTACCTTCGGTTCGGTCACGCTCGAAGCGACGCCCGAACTCGCCGAACGCATCGCAGTCGCACAGAGCATGGGCAAATTGTCACTCGCGCTGCGCCCGCTCGCGGAAAGCACCGGCGAACTCGAGGCGGCGATCGCGTCGGGTGACGTCAATGTTCCCGAAAAGGGTGGTGCCGCGGCTGAGCGCCGCATGCTGGCGGAAGTCCAGGCCCGCCCGATAACCGCCAAGACGGCGACCACGGGCGGCGATGTTTCGCGCTTCTGGGTCCCCGTTCGCGGCCGGGTCGGCGGCGACGCGCGCCCGCGGCCGATGGAGAATGGCGCGCCAGCCGCATCGTCGGCGCGAAATCAGGGGTCGGGATTCGGTGGCGGACCGGTCGTTCGCGTCACGCGCGGCGACAAGGTCACCGAAGTTCCGGTTGGGGGAAAGTAAGATGAACAGCAAAGCCAGTTTCAAGGGCGCGGCGATAGCCCGCACCCTCGCCATCGGCCTGATGGCGGCCGCCCTCGTCTCCGCCCCGTCACAGCAAGCGGCAGCGCAGGCGGTCCAGAATGCGAGCAGCAGCATCGACCTTTCGGTCGGTCGTGGTCGCCTTGTCAGCCTCCCCGCCTCGATGTCGGACGTCTTCGTCGCCAATGACGAAGTGGCGGACGTTCAGGTGCGCTCGGGTCGCCAGCTCTACATCTTCGGCAAGAAGGCGGGTGAAACCAGCATCTATGCCACCGATGCCAGCGGCCGCGTCGTCTATTCGACCGTCGCGCGCGTCGGCAACAATATCGAGACGATCGATCAGATGCTGTCGCTCGCAATGCCCGAAGCCAGCATTTCGGCGAACACGATGAACGGCTTCGTATTGCTCACCGGTACGGTTCAGTCGCCCGATGACGCCGCAGAAGCCGAACGACTGGTGCAGGCCTTCGTCGGCGAAGGCACCAAAGTGCTTTCGCGGCTTCGCACCGCAACGCCGCTGCAGGTCAATCTGCAGGTTCGCATTGCCGAAGTGAACCGCACGCTGGTCAAGGAAATCAGCGGCAACGTACTGACCGCCGACCGTGACGGCCCGCTCGGAAACGGTTTTCTCGGCGGCGTGTTCCGCGGGCGCAACGCTGGCAAGATCACTTACAATCCCGACGGCACCACCACCTATGAAATCGCTTCTGCCGAGGGCAGGAACACGCTTGCGGGCGCTGGCCGCCTCTTCGGACTTGACCTGATCGCCTCGCTCGATCTGGGCGAACGGTCGGGTATGGTCGCAACTCTGGCACAGCCGAACCTGACCGCAATCTCGGGCGAAACCGCCGACTTCCTGGCGGGCGGCGAATTCCCGATCCCGGTCCCCGGCAACCTCGCCGGCACGACGATCGAATATCGCAAATATGGCGTCAGCCTGGCGTATACGCCGACGGTACTGTCCAACGGCCGGATCAGCCTGCGCGTCCGTCCCGAAGTGTCGGAACTGTCGACCGAAGGCGCGATCCTGATGGATGGTTATCAGGTCCCTGCCCTGACCGTCCGCCGCGCCGAAACGACGGTCGAACTCGGGTCGGGCGAAAGCTTCATGATCGCCGGCTTGCTGAACAACCGTTCGATCGGCGCGATCGACAAGATGCCCGGCCTTGGCGACGTACCGCTGCTCGGCATGTTGTTCAAATCGGACAGCTTCCGCCGCGGCGAGACCGAACTGGTCATTGTGGTGACACCCTATCTCGTCAATCCTGTTTCGGCGAACGAGATCAAGCTGCCGACCGACGCCTATCAGGCCGCAAACGATCTCTCGCGACTGCTGCTCAATCAGGAAAGCGAGGGCGTGACGGGCGGTGATCGGCCGAAGCCGCGTCTGGACACCTCGGTGGGCGATGCTGACCGACCCCGCGGCACCGGCGACGCGTCGCCCGGCTTCAGCATCAAGTGACGCGGGATTTCAGGAGCAAAGTGATGAAAAAAATCGCAACTTGGACGGTCCTGGCCCTGGCCACGTCGCTCGCAGCATGCAGCACCGGCACCGCCTACAGCAATCGCGGTCTGGATTCGGTGCATCAACCGGTCGTACGCAACAGCATCTATCAGTTCGACCTTGCCACGGCGAACGGCGACCTGGCCCCCAGTGAACAGGGCCGCCTGCAAGGCTGGCTCGACGCGATGGGCGTCCGCTACGGCGACCGGATCGCGATCGAGGATCCTTCGGCCTATGGCGCAGGCGCGGCGCGGTCAACGATCCGCTCGATGGTCGAACGCCGGGGATTGCTGCTTGCCGCCGACGTTCCGGTCACCACGGGCGCGGTGCCGCAGGACCATCTTCGCGTCGTCGTCACGCGGGCGTCGGCCTTCGTGCCTGGCTGTCCCAACTGGGACAGCAAATCGGCGATCAATCCGGTCAATGCAACCTCCTCCAACTATGGTTGCGCGTCGAACGCCAACCTGGCCGCAATGGTCGCCGACCCCAACGACTTGATCAAGGGCGCCCGCAACGACGGCAGCGATCCCGCGGCCGCCACCCGGGCGATCCGTACCTATCGCGAAAAACCGCAGACCGGCGCCGGCGAACTGCGCAATAACGCAACAAGCAACAGCGGAGGTGGCAAGTGAACGCTCCTTTCAAAATGGCGGGCGCGCGGGACCCGTTCAACGCGTTCGTCTGCGACGAAGACACGCTGGAGCTGATCCGCGCCGCGGCGGCCGACATGGGCTGGCCGGCTGAAAAATGTAACAAGGGTGGTCTGCGCAATGCCGTACAGTCGCTGTCGGTTTCCGCCAGCCCGAACGTCCTGTTCGTCGACATGTCGGAATCGGGCGACCCGATAAACGACATCAACGCGCTGGCCGAAGTCTGCGAGCCCGGCACGGTCGTGATCGCCGCTGGCCAGGTGAACGACGTTCGCCTGTACCGCGACCTTCTGTCGAGCGGTATTCAGGACTATCTGCTGAAGCCGCTGTCGATCGAGCAGGTGCGCGAATCGCTGACGATGGCACAGGCCATGCTTGCCGCGCCGAAGCACGCCGACATGCACGATGACAAGCCGCACCACATGATGGGTGTCGTGGGCGTGCGCGGCGGTGTCGGCGCATCGCTCGTGTCGACGTCGCTCGCATGGGCGATCAGCGAACAGGCCGGCCGTCAAACCGCGCTGCTCGACCTCGACGTGCATTTCGGCACCGGCGCGCTGACGCTCGACCTCGAGCCCGGCCGCGGCCTGATCGACGCAATCGACAACCCCAGCCGCATCGATGGACTGTTCATCGAGCGCGCGATGGTGCGCGCATCGGACAAGCTCAGCCTGCTCTCGGCCGAAGCGCCGATCCATCAGCCGGTGATGACCGACGGTTCGGCCTTCTTCCAGCTTGAGGAAGAGCTTCGTGGCGCCTTCGAGATGACGATCGTCGACATTCCGCGCCAGGTCCTGATCCCCTTCCCGCACCTCGTGTCGGAAGCGGGAACGATCCTGCTCGTCAGCGACGTGACGCTGGCCGCGGCGCGTGACACGATCCGACTGCTGTCGTGGTTCAAACAGAACGTCCCCGGCGCGCGTGTAATTCTGGTCGCCAACAAGTTCCAGAACGCCATCGGCGAGCTGTCGCGCAAGGAGTTCGAATCGTCGATCGAGCGCCCGATCGACATCGTTATTCCGTTCGATCCGAAAATGGTGAGCCAGTCGGCAAAGCTCGGCAAATCATATGCCGAGGTCTGCAAGGGCACGAAGTCGGCGCAGGTCTGGAACAATCTGATGCGCCTCATCCTCGACGGCGCCGATGTCGAAGCCGAAGAAGCCCGGACCGCAGACGCAAAGGGCAAATCGGGCGGCTCGCTGCTCGGCAAGCTCGGCCTGATGACCAGGAAGGGTGCGAAACAGGCGGCGTGAGGTTCCACGAGGACCATGCACGGCCTACAGCGATAGAAGCGGACATCAGCCGACCATGAATCTGCCAATCATCCTTATCATCGCAGGGGCCTTCCTGGCCTTCGCCCTGCTCGTGCTTCTGCTCGGCGGCCCGTCGGTCGGCAAGGCGAAGACGCGGAGGCTGGCGTCGGTCAAGGATCGTCACGCGGCCTCGACCGAAGCGGTGGTGGCGGCACAGATGCGCAAGACCATCGCGTCGGGCGGCCAGGCGTCGGCCCTCGCCAGCATGATGCCGCGCCGCGAAGAGATGGAAAAGCGGATACGCCGAACCGGCAAGAACTGGACGGTCACGCAATATATGTTCGCTTCGATGGCATTGTTCGTCGTCGTGACGGGTGCGATGCTGGCGGTGCGCGCGCCAATATTGATGGCGGGCCTCGTAGGGCTCATGATGAGTCTCGGCATACCCTATTTCATTGTCGGACGCGCGATCAAGAAGCGCGTGACCCAGTTCAATGCCCGCTTTCCCGATGCCATTGACCTGCTGGTTCGCGGCCTCAAATCCGGCCTGCCCGTCACCGAGACCTTCCAGGTCGTGAGCAACGAACTGCCCGGCCCTGTCGGGGAGGAGTTCAAGGGTGTCGTCGAACGCATCCGTATCGGTAACACGATGGAAGCGGCGCTGCAGGAATCGGCGGTTATGCTTGGAACGCCCGAGTTCCAGTTCTTCTGCATCACGATCGCGATCCAGCGCGAGACCGGCGGCAATCTGGCAGAAACGCTGGGCAATCTTTCCGACGTTCTGCGCAAGCGCGCGCAGATGAAGCTCAAGATCCGCGCCATGTCTTCGGAAGCGAAAGCGTCGGCCTATATCGTCGGCGCGCTGCCCTTCTTCGTCTTCGGCATCGTCTGGACAATGAATCCCGGCTATCTGCAGGGCTTTTTCTTCGAGCCGCGCCTGATCATCGCCGGCATCGGCGGATTGATCTGGATGAGCATCGGCGGCGCCATCATGGCCAAAATGATCAGCTTCGAAATCTGAAGGGGCAGTATCCGTGAACAGCAGCCTCCTTCTCGCGACTTTCACCGGCGCCCAGAGCGGTCCGACGCTGATGGGCGTCGATGTCGTCTGGGCCGGCACCATGCTGGCCGCAGTCGGCGTATTCGCCGTCCTGTTCGCCATCTACAACGCGCTCACCGTGCGCAATCCGATGACCAAGCGGGTCAAAGCGCTGAACGAGCGTCGCGAACAGCTCAAGGCCGGCATCACTGCTTCGACCGCCAAGCGCCGCGCGAAACTCGTTCGCAAGAACCAGCATGCCGACAAGATGCGGACCTTCCTGGGCAAACTGCAGGTGTTGCAGGAAGAGCAGATCAGGGATGTCCAGCAAAAGCTGGCGCAGGCGGGCATCCGATCGAAGGATCTCGCCGTTGCGGTCATTTTCGGCCGCATGGTCCTGCCGATCGTGTTCGGCGGCCTCGCCGCCTTCCTGATCTATTGGGTCGACATGTGGCCCGATATGACCCCATTCAAGCGGTCGGGCGCCACGATGGCGATGCTCGTGCTCGGCTACAAGGCGCCCGACCTGTTCGTGCAGAACAAGCGGGCCAAGCGCACCGACGCGATCCGCAAGGGGCTTCCCGATGCGCTCGATCTGCTCGTTATCTGCGCCGAAGCCGGTTTGACCGTCGACTCCGCCTTTTCGCGTGTGTCGAAGGAACTGGGCCGCGCCTATCCCGAACTGGGTGAAGAATTCGCGCTGACCTCGATCGAACTCGGCTTTCTGACCGAACGACGCCAGGCCTTCGAAAATCTGGCCTACCGTGTGAACCTGGAATCGGTGAAGGGCGTGGTCACGACCATGATCCAGACCGAGAAATACGGCACACCGCTCGCTTCGGCGCTGCGCGTGCTGTCGGCCGAATTCCGCAACGAACGCATGATGCGCGCCGAGGAAAAGGCCGCACGCCTTCCCGCGATCATGACGGTGCCATTGATCCTTTTCATCCTGCCGGTGCTGTTCATCGTGATCCTCGGCCCTGCGGCCTGCTCGCTCAGCGACGCCATGTCGGGCGGCAGCTTCGGCGCAAAATAGCCCGGCGCACCGGGATCATATCGAAAGAGGGTGGAAGCCGGTTCCACCCTCTCTTCCGTCAGGCCACGCTCTGCTCGATCGCACCGAAGATGCTGTGGTGCCGGTCGTCATCCATCCAGATCCGGACCGTATCGCCCTTCTGCATGAAGGGTGTCTTGGGCTCGCCCTTCAGGATCGTTTCGACGGTCCGCACCTCGGCCAGGCAGCAATAGCCGAGCCCGCCTTCGGCGATCGGTTTGCCCGGGCCGCCGTTGGCATCGCGGTTCGACACCGTACCTGAGCCGATGATCGTGCCGGCGCCCAGGTCGCGCGTCTTCGCGGCGTGCGCGATCAAGGCGCCGAAATCGAAGGTCATGTCGACGCCCGCATCGGCCCGGCCGAGCGGCTGGCCGTTCAGGTCGACCGACAGCGTGCCGTGGAGCTTGCCGTCTTTCCAGCGCGCGCCGAGCGCTTCGGGCGTCACGAAGACCGGCGACATCGCGCTCGACGGCTTCGACTGGAAAAATCCGAAGCCCTTGGCAAGTTCGGCGGGAATCAGGCCGCGCAGAGAGACGTCGTTGGTAAGGCCGACGAGCAGGATCTTCGCGCGCGCCGCGACCGCGTCGATGCCGGCGGGCACATCGCCCGTCACGACGACGACCTCGGCCTCCATGTCGCAGCCCCATGCCGGATCGCCGAGCGGGATCGGGTCGCGCGGGGCGAGAAACGCATCGCTGCCGCCCTGGTACATCAGCGGATCGTGCCAGAAACTGTCAGGCATTTCGGCGCCGCGGGCCTGCCGTACCAGCGCGACATGGTTCACATAGGCGCTGCCATCGGCCCACTGATAGGCACGCGGCAACGGCGAGGCCGCTTCGCGCTCATGGAAACGCTCTTTGGGAATAGCATCATGATTAAGATCCTCAGCCAGCGCCGCGAGCCGGGGTGCCGCATAGGCCCAATTGTCAAGGGCTGCCTGCATTGTCGCCGCGATCTGGCCGGCGTCCGCATACCAGGCAAGATCATCCGAAACGACGACGAGACGCCCGTCGCGACCCTTTTTGAGTGAAGCTAGTTTCACGAAAACTCCCTTGTCTGACGATGCCGGCCGAAACCGCCATCGCCTGTCGGGGAGCGATAATCAGCGCGACGTCGTGATCGATGCGAAACAGGTAAAGCCGCTCTGCCCCGCCTGCAAGCGCCGGATATACTGGAGGTATGCCTGCGACTGATTGTAGGTCGCCCCCGGCAGCGTCTGGCCGCGAAATGCGCGCTTTACTTCCTCGCCCGTGAACGGCCGCACCGCGCCCGGGAATGCGCCCTTGGTTCCCGGCGGAACCAGCTTGCCGGCGGCATCGATATATTTGCCCGCGCCCGTCGGGCCCGGAACGGGAATCTGGCAGTTCATCACCGACACGGCGGTCTGCGCGAAAGCGGGACGGATCGTGAGAGCGGCCGACACGCCGACCGCGCCCAGCGCCAGCATCCGCCGCCGCGAGGGAATGGCTTCTTCCGCGTTCACGGGGTTTTCGGCCGGAATGTCGCTGTTATCCATGGCGCGCGCATAACCCAATGAAGCGACAAGGAAAAGCAAAACACCGCCCACACCCCTCCGCATCCCGCTTTGGGACATTCGTCAATCGGGTGTTAACGGCCGCAAAGCCGCTTGCGCGAATCCCCCGCTTCGTGCGACGCGGGCGGAGCATGTTCGATCGCCTGTCCAGCCTGGTCATCGCCCTCACCCTGATTGCCATCGCGGCGATTTTCGCGGCGCTGACCGGCGGTGACGCCCTGTCGATCGCGATCATGGCCGTAGCAGGCGCCGTTGCTGCCGTAACGGTCCATGGCGCGCTGCCCGCCGCCTTGCCAGACGCGCCGGGTGCAGAACCCGCAACGCCCGCCCCCTCGCCGGTCTCGCTGCTACGTCATCCCGACTTCGCGCATTGGGTCGATCAGGAGAAGGAGCCGTTGCTCGGCATCGCCGACAATATCGTCACGATCGCCAACGACGCGGCGATCCGGCTGCTCGGGCGGCATATCGTCGGCGCCGATATCCGCACCGCGATCCGTCATCCCGCCGCTGCCGAATGGCTGTCACGCATCGACGACAATGTTCCGCTCGAAACGATCAACCTCGTTGATTTTCCGCGCCCCGGACAGCGCTGGACGCTGCGCATCGCCGCCTTGTCGGGCGGCGAGAGGATCGTCTTTCTGTCCGACCGTTCGGCGATCGACTCTGCCGACCGGATGCGATCGGACTTTGTCGCCAATGCGAGCCATGAGCTGCGCACGCCGCTCGCCGCCATCCTCGGCTATGTCGAAACGCTGCAGGATATGAATGGCGACGCAGACGCGTCTACGCGCGAGCGTTTCCTGTCGATCATCCATCGCGAGGCGGGGCGGATGCAGCAACTCGTCATTGACCTGCTCTCGATCTCGCGCGTCGAGGCCGACCGCTTTCGCCGCCCGACCGCGACGGTCGATCTCGCCGCCACCGTCCAGACGACGATCACGCAGTTGCGCGACAGTGAACAGCTGCGCGCGAAGGATATCGTCGCCAGACTGGGCGACGATATCCAGCCGATGCTGGGCGACGGCGCACAACTCGGACAACTCGCCCACAACATCATTTCGAACGCGATGAAATATGGCCACGCCGATACGCCGGTGACCGTCGAGCTGACGCGCGAAGGACGCCGCGTCCGGCTGTCGGTCAGCGACGAAGGCGACGGCATCGCGCCCGATCACCTGCCCCGCTTGACCGAACGCTTCTATCGTGTCGACGAAGCCCGCAGCCGCTCCGTCGGCGGCACCGGCCTCGGCCTCGCGATCGTCAAGCACATCAGCGAACGCCATCAGGGGCAGCTCGATATCGACAGCGAGGTTGGCAAGGGGACGCGTGTTTCCGTCGCTTTCCCGCTGCTTGCGGAGGACTGACAGAGAGGCCCGAGAAGCGAGAATCCCGGACTATCCTTGACTTTTGACCATATAAGACCCATCTTGCACCGGCTATCGTCGCCTACGACGGATTTTTTTGCCTGATCGGCGGACACTTCCATCCTCACGCTACCTGGCGCCGTCGGCATGTGCCGATGGTAACTCCGATTCCGTGAAAGGAACGACCCCATGCCCATCGGCACCGTAAAATTCTTCAACACCGAAAAAGGTTATGGCTTCATCGCGAACGAAGACGGTTCGGGCGACAACTTCGTCCACATCACCGCCCTCGAGCGCGCCGGGATGACGACGCTGAACAAGGATCAGCGCGTGTCCTATGACCTGGAGACTGACCAGCGCGGTAAAACGGCTGCGGTTAACGTCCAGCCGGCCTGATCTTTGGCCAAAGAGGAACTTCTGGCCCTCGACGGCCAGATCGATGAAATTCTTCCCGACGGACGCTTCGGCGTCATGCTGGAAAATGATCATCGTATCATCGCTTACACGGCAGGCCGGATGCGGCGTTTCCGCATCCGGTCGGTCGTTGGCGACGCCGTACGGGTCGAAATGACCCCGTATGATCTGACCAAAGGCCGCATCGTCTACCGCGACCGCGGTCCGGGTCCAGCCGGTGCCGGCCCCCGCAAGGGAGCCCGGCGCTGATCTCACAACCAAAACAAAACAAAACCACAGGATATCATGAACTTCAAATTGAATGCGTTTCCCTCCCTTCTTCGGCCCTATTCCGCCATCGATGCGCGGGCCGACAAGCCAGCACGGCGATCGCCGACGCTGTCGCGGCGAGAACTTCGCCGACTGATCGCCCAAATGGTCGACTGATTTACCCAGCCGGACCTTCATCTTAACCCAAGGATTTTCCGCCATGTCGAACACCAGCGATTTCTACCTGATTCAGGCGGACAAATGCGCGGCCGACGCGGCGGAGAGCAGCCTGTCACAGGTTCGCGATCGCAATCTGCGCGCCGAACAGGCGTGGCGCACGATGGCCGAACGGCTGATTCAGACCGAAGCGACCCGCGCGCGGCAGACTGCCGCGGCGGCGGCCAAGGCGGAAGCCAAAGTCGGCGCCGGCTGACGGCCTGTCCGTCAGTCGATCTTGCCCAGCAACTCTGCAATCTTCCCGAACATCTCGTCGATCTGCTCGCGTTCGACGATCAACGGCGGCGACAGCGCGATGATGTCGCCCGTTGCGCGGACCAGCAAACCATTGTCGAAACAGGCGTGGAACAGCTCCATCGCCCGCGCGGTCGGCGCGCCGGGGCGCGGCTCGAGTTCGATCCCCGCAACAAGGCCGATCGTACGAATATCGATGACGTGGCGCCGACCCTTGAGGCTGTGCGCCGCATCTTCCCAATAGTCACCGAGTTCGTTCGCGCGGTCGAACAGACCTTCGCGCGCATAGAGATCTAGCGTCGCTATCCCTGCGGCGCTCGCCAGCGGATGCCCCGAATAGGTATAGCCGTGGAACAGTTCGATCCCGCCCGGCACACTGTCGATCACTGCATCATGCAACTCGCGCTTCACCGCCACGGCGCCCATCGGGATCGCGGCGTTGGTAAGCCCTTTTGCCATGGTGATGATGTCGGGGGCGACGCCCCAAGCCTCTGACGCGGTTGCCGCACCAACGCGGCCGAAGGCGGTGATCACCTCGTCGAAGATCAGGATGATGCCGTGCCGGTCGCAAATCTCGCGCAAGCGCCGGAGATAGCCGACCGGCGGCACGAGCACGCCGGTCGATCCCGCCATCGGCTCGACGATCACTGCCGCGATCGTGTCGGCACCATGCAAATCGACCAGCCGCTGAAGGTCGTCGGCCAGTTCGGCGCCATGCTGCGGGAACCCACGCATAAAGGCATTGCGCTCGATATCGTGCGTGTGGCGAAGGTGGTCGACCCCCGGCAGTCCTCCACCAAAGGCGCGGCGATTGTTGACGAGCCCGCCGACGCTGATGCCGCCAAAGCCGGTACCATGGTAGCCACGTTCGCGTCCGATCAGCCGCGTCCGCGTCCCTTGCCCCTTCGCACGCTGGATATTGAGCGCGATTTTCAGCGCCGTATCAACCGATTCCGAGCCGCTGTTGGTAAAGAAGATACGGTCGAGGCCGTCAGGCATCAACGCCGCGAGCCGCTGCGCCAGTTCGAATGGCAGCGGGTGCCCCAGCTGGAAAGTCGGCGCGAAATCGAGCGTCGCAGCGGCCTTCGCGATCGCGTCGGTGATCTCGGGCCGGCAGTGCCCCGCGTTGCTGCACCAAAGGCCCGACGTTCCGTCGAGGATCGTCCGCCCGTCGCCCGACTGATAGTGCATCCCGCTCGCCGAGACGAGCTGACGCGGGCTCGCCTTGAACGACCGGTTCGCGGTAAAAGGCATCCAGAAGGACGCCAGCGGATCATTTTCACCCTTCACACCGAACTCTCCCGAGCATCAGACGCCTGCATAGTGTCTGGCGTGCGGCATGCTGGCAATGTCGAAAATGGCCGATAACGGCCCCTCTGGCGCTTCGTCCAGCTTCGCGATAGGCTGCGCCTTCCACAACGGGCCGGATCCTCGGCCCAATCGGGGGCGCATGTCAGTCAATCTGGAACAATGGATCAGCGAACATAAGATCGACGAAGTCGAATGCATCGTCCCCGACATCAACGGGGTCCAGCGCGGCAAGGTGCTGCCCGCGAAGAAGTTTCTCTCCTCGGTCAAGGACAAGTCGCTGCGCATCCCGGGCAGCGTCTTCATCTGCACGATCGACGGTCATTATCCCCAAGACATCGACGACATCTGGGACAAGGATCCCGACAAGATATTGATCGCCGACCCGGGCACGATCTGCGTCGCGCCGGGTTTCACCTCGCCCACCGCCTTCGTGATCGCCGACGCCTTCAACGGCGACGGGACCGAAGTCGATATCGCACCGCGCACGATCCTGAAGAAGGTGCTCGGTCTTTACGAAGAAAAGGGGTGGAAGCCGATCATCGCGCCCGAAGTCGAATTCTATCTCGTCTCGCAGAACACCGACCCCGATTTCCCGTTGACCCCTCCGGTCGGCCAGTCGGGACGCAGCGAGAGCGCGAGCCAGCCCTACGGCCTCGAGGCGATGAACGAATATGAGGATATCATCGACCATATCTATGACGATTGCGAGCTGATGGGGCTCGATATCGATACGATGATACACGAAATGGGTGCAGCGCAGCTCGAGGTGAATTTCATCCACGGCAATCCGCTGCGCCTCGCCGACGAGGTGTTCCTGTTCAAGCGTGTCGTGCGCAACGTCGCAAAGCAGCACGATGTCTATGCGACCTTCATGGCGAACCCGATGGCGGGACAGCCGGGCAGCGCGATGCATATCCACCAGTCGGTCGTGGATGCCGATACGGGACGCAATCTGTTCGCGACCTCGAACGGCCGCGACAGCGCGGCCTTCCGTTCCTATGTCGCCGGCCTCATTCGTTTCATGCCGCAAATCTCGCCGATGTGGGCGCCCAATGTGAACAGTTTCCGCCGCATGCGCCCCGACAGCGCGGCGCCGATCAATGTCCAGTGGGGCGTCGACAACCGGTCGTGCGGGTTCCGCATTCCGGTGTCCGACAAACATAATCGCCGCGTCGAAAACCGCCTGCCGGGCGCCGACAGCAACCCCTATCTCGCGATCGCGGCGTCGCTTGTCTGCGGCTATATCGGCATGGTCGACCGCATGGTCCCGCCCAAGCCGATCACCGGCAGCGCCTATAACCGCGCGCGCACCCTGCCGCGCACGCTCGAAGCCGCGCTCGACCGCTTCGCCTCGTGCAAGAAGGTCCGCAACCTGCTCGGCGACGATTTCTTCGAAATCTTCTTTGCGGTGAAGGATTACGAGCTTTTCAACTATCAGTCGGTGGTGTCGAGCTGGGAACGCGAACATCTGCTGATGCGGGTCTGACCCGGGCAGCGGCGATGACCGATCCGCTCGCCAACAGCTATTATGCAGCGACCGCGCACGAGCGGACCGCGCGTAGCGGCATCCGGGGTGACTCGCGCTGCGATGTCGCGGTGATCGGCGGCGGATTTACAGGTCTCAGCGCCGCGCTTGCCTGTGCCGAACGCGGCTTCTCGGTCATCCTCGTGGAAGTCGCGCAAATCGGCTTCGGCGCTTCGGGGCGCAACGGCGGACAGCTCATTCCCGGCCTCCGCTGGACCGCATCGGAACTGGAAGAGGAATTCGGCAGCGAACGCGCCGACGCGCTGTTCGATCTTTGCTGGCGCGACAATCGCGTGAAGGCACGGATCGCCAGACACGGAATCGATTGCGATTTGAAGGCCGGGCACCTGGAGGCGGCATGGACGCTAAAGGATTTCGATGCGACCCGGCGTGAAGCGGATTATCTCGCGAAGCGATTCAACTACGCAAGCAACGTGGTGGCCAAGGCCGATATGCCCGCTCATATCGCAACTACGCTTTACCAGGGCGGTGTCCATGACCCGCAGGGCGGTCATTTCCATCCGTTGAACTATGCTGTCGGGCTTGCCCAAGCTGCCGAAGCAGCGGGCGTCGATATTCGGGAGAGCCACCGAGCCTTTCGTATCGAGGATACGGCAGATGGCCTTCGTGTGAATACCGACCGGGCCGAAATAGACGCGCGTTACGTGATCGATGCCACCGACAGCTGGATCGGAGACGTCGAACCCGACCTCGGCCGCTACACCATCCCGATCATGAACTATAATATCGCGACTGCTCCGCTCGAAAATGCCGACAGGCTGCTCCCCGGCGACGCCGCGGTCGCCGACAGCCGTTTCGTGCTCAACTATTTCCGTCTGTCGGCCGACAAGCGCCTGATCTTCGGCGGCGGTGAGCGCTATTCGCAGACCCCGCCGCGCGACATCGCGGCGTTCGTGCGGCCGTTCATGGCCGAAGTGTTCCCCCAAATCGCCGATGCGAAGATCGACTTTGGCTGGGGTGGCGCGGTCGCAGTGACGCGGAACCGCCTTCCGCACTTCGGGCGGCGCGGGAATGTATTTTACGCGCATGGCTTTTCGGGGCACGGCGCGCTGGTGACGACGCTCGCGGGCGAACTGGTCGCCGAGGCGATGGCGGGAACCGCCGAGCGCTTCGATGTGCTCGCGAGCTTGCCGTCCAGGCCCTTCCCGGGCGGAAAATGGCTACGGCGGCCGCTCGCAACGCTGGGATTGCTCTGGTATGCGCTGCGCGACCGGTTGGGGTGAAGGAGCGCGTATCATGTCGAAGTCATCGGGCGTGATCGCGCTGCGGTCAGAAGCCGAGGCCTTTTTCACGGCTAATCCCGACGTCGATTCGATCGAGATGATCTACACCGACATGGGCGGTGTGCCGCGCGGCAAGCGGCTGCGCCAGCATGAGGTGCTCGCGGTCTACGAGAGCGGGCGCATGATGCCCGGCTCGATCACCGTCGTCGACATCACCGGACAGGACACGGTCGAAACCGGCCTCGTGTGGGAAGATGGCGACGCCGACAGGTCGATGAAGCCGGTCCCCGGCACGCTCGTCCGCACGCCCTGGGGTGGCGACCATGCGGCGCAGTTCCTCGTCGGCTTTCACGAACTCGACGGCACGCCGCACGACCTCGACCCGCGCCATGTCCTCGGCCGCGTAATCGACCGCTTCGCCGCCGACGGGCTGACCCCCGTGCTCGCGGTGGAGCTCGAATTCTACCTCGTCGACCCGCGCCGCGCACGCAACGGGTCGATCCGCCCCGCCCGCCCCGGCTACAATCGCGACACACCGCGCAATGTCGAGGTGTATGGCCTGCGCGAACTTGAGGACTTCCGGCCGTTCTTCGACGCGCTTTATGCGGCGACCAACGTGCAGGACCTGCCGCTCGAAAGCGCGATCTCCGAATTCGCGCCGGGCCAGTTCGAGCTGACCTTGCGTCACAAGCCCGACGCGCTTCGCGCCTGCGACGACGCGATCATGTACAAAAGGCTCGTCAAGGCGATCGCCCAGAAGCACGGTCTCGAAGCGACTTTCATGGCCAAGCCCTTTGCCGATCAGGCCGGCAGCGGAATGCATATCCACGTCTCGGTCGACGACGACGGCGGCGCCAATATTTTCGCGAGCGACGATCCCGAGGGAACGCCCGTGCTGCGCCACGCGATCGGCGGGATGATCGGCAGCGTCGGCGACGCCTTTGCGCTTTTTGCACCGCATGCGAACAGCTATCGCCGGTTCAAGGCGAACAGCTACGCCCCCGTCGCGCCGACATGGGGCGTCAACAACCGCACCGTGTCGTTCCGCATCCCCGCCGGGCCGCCGGCTAGCCGTCACGTCGAGCACCGCGCGTGCGGTGCCGACGCCAACCCCTATCTTGCGGCGGCCGCCGTGCTGGCCGGGATGCACCGCGGCATGACGGACAAAAGCGACCCGGGCGCGGCGGTCGTCGGCAACGGCTATGACCGCGACGCCTCGGGCGACGGCAAGCCGCCGGCCAACTGGTTCGCGGCGGTCGACCGTTTTCACGGTTCGAAACTGATGCGTGATTATCTCGGCGAGCGTTTCGTCGACATGTTCAGCATTGTGAAGCGCGTCGAGCAGGAACGCTATTTCAGCGTCGTCCCGACGCTCGATTACGACTGGTATCTGCGCAACGCCTGACTGCAGTAACAATCTTTCAAAGTTTGCCGCCGCCGCGCAAAAAAGTCTCTTTTCAAGACGGACGTATTGGGTCAGCTTGGCTTAAACACAGGGAGCTGCACATGAATCCATACGAGCTGATCAAGCAAACCCGCGGGCGCCGCTCGCTCCTCCAGGCCTTGGGGGCCGCGGCGGTCGGGATCAGCTTCGGCGGCCTCGCCGCGTGCGGCAAAGACAAAGGCAGGAAGCTCGCGAACGGCGAGGAGGCCAAGCTCAACTTCTATAATTGGGACACCTATATCGGCGACACGACGCTCGATGATTTCGAGGAAGCGACGGGCGTCGACGTCAAGATGGACCTGTTCGACAGCAACGATACGCTGTTCGCCAAGTTCAAGGCAGGCAATCCGGGCTACGACGTCATCGTCCCGTCGAACGATTTCGTCGAGCGGATGAGCAAGGCCGGCCTGCTGATGCCGCTCGACCACGCCCAGATCCCGAACAAAAAGAATATCGACGCTGCCTATATCAACGTCGAATATGACCTTCAGCGCAAATATTCGATGCCCTACACTTGGCTCGTGCTGGGCATCGGGTATCGCAAGTCGAAAGTTTCGGCGACCCCCGACAGCTGGAAGACGCTGTTCGACAGCCCGGAATATGCGGGACGTATGGCATGGCTGTCGGAGGCCGGCGACATGTTCCGCCTCTACGGCAAATATCTCGGTAAATCGATCAATGCGCTGACTCCCGCGGATGTGGCGACGATCGAAAGGATGATGATCAAGCAAAAGCCCAATGTGAAGAAATTCCACGAGGATGACGGCCAGGACCTGCTGCTCAAGGGCGATTGCGATATCGTGCTCGAATATAATGGCGACATTGCGCAGGCGATGGTCGAAGACAAGGACATCGACTTCGTCATTCCGAAGGAAGGCAGCCAGCTCAATTCGGACAATCTGTGCATTCCGAAGGGCGCGCCGCATCCGAAGAATGCGCATGCCTTCATCAACTATATCCTCGATGCGCAGGTGGACAAGAAGATCACCGAAACGATCCTCTTCCCCACCCCTAACTCCGCCGCAAAGGCGCTGATGCCCGACAGCTACCGGAACAACCCGGTGATCTTCCCGCCCGCAGATGCCCTTGCCAAATGTGAATATTCGCGCTTCGACCCCGAGCTTCAGCCGCTCTACGAAGAAGCCTTTACGCGGGTGCGAGCCGCCTGACGGTCCGAAGGGGCATCGGGGGTGGCCGACCAGGACTGGAAAACGAACAGGCGGGCTTTCGCGGCAGTATCGCTGCCGACGCTGCTATGGATCACGCTTTTCTTCATCGCCCCGATGGCTATCGTCTGGCTCTACAGCTTCGGCGAGAACAAGGGACTGACCGAAATCGACATTTCGGGCACGCTCGACAATTACAAGCGCGCGACCGAATGGCTGTACCTCTCGATCTTCGGCAAGAGTTTCGCGGTCGCGGCGCTCGTCACGCTGATCTGCCTGATAGTCGGCTTTCCGGTCGCAATGGCGATCACTTTTGCCAGCGAGAAATGGCGGCCTTGGCTGCTTCTTGGCATCATGCTGCCCTTCTGGACCAATTTGCTGGTCCGCACCTATGCACTGATGATCCTGCTCGGGTCGCAGGGCTATGCGAACAAGGGCCTCGGCGCGTTGTGGGACGGCGCAAGCGGGGTGAAAACGCTCATCGGTCTCCAGCCGCTGCCGACGTGGGAGCCGGTACAACTGCTCTTCAACAATTTCGCGGTCGTGCTGGGGCTGGTCTATGTCCACCTGCCTTTCATGGTGCTGCCGCTCTATGCGGCGCTCGACCGGCTCGACCGGAGCCTGATCGAGGCCAGCCTCGACCTTGGCGCCGGGCATTTCCGCACGATCATGCGTATCGTCGTCCCGCTCGCCGCGCCGGGAATCGTCGCCGGGGTGATGATCACGCTGATCCCCGCCCTCGGCGCCTATCTCACCCCCGACCTGATGGGTGGAACCGACAGCCAGATGATTGCCAACGTGATCGAGCGCCAGTTCAAGAAGGCGAATGACTGGCCGTTCGGCGCCGCGCTGTCCTTCCTGCTCATCTATGCGATGTTCATTCTGATCGCGCTGCAATCGATGCGCCGCAAGACACCAAGGGTTCGCTGATGCCGCTGTTCGCCCGCACGGCGCGCGCGCCGCTCGAATATAGCCGGACGCTGTGGATGCGCCTGTGGGTCGGCGCGGTGATGCTCTTCCTCTATGCGCCGCTGATCGTGCTGATGATCTTCAGCTTCAACGACAGCAAGCGCAACGTCGTCTGGCGCGGCTTTACCACCAAATATTACCAAAAGGCGCTCGGCAACGACCAGCTCGTCGAAGCGCTGCTCAACTCGCTGACCATCGCGGCGCTCGCCACGATCGTCAGCGTTGTGCTCGGCGCGATCGCGGCCGTGATGCTGTGGCGCTTCCGTTTCCCCTTCAAGAGCGCGGTCGACGGCACGATATCGCTGCCGATCATCGTTCCCGAAATCTGCCTCGGCGTCGCTTTCCTGATGTTCTTTGCGGCAATCGGCTGGCCGACCGGCCTCGTCTGGCCGTTCAACCTCGGCGCAATCACCATTGCCCACATCACCTTCTGCTTCCCCTTCGTGACGATGGTCGTGCGCTCGCGCCTCGCAAGCTTCAACTGCGAGCAGGAGGAAGCCGCGAAGGATCTCGGCGCGAGCGAGTGGCAGATGTTCCGTGACGTGCTGATCCCGCACATCAGGCCGGCACTCGTCGCCGGCGCGCTGCTGTCCTTCACGCTCAGCCTCGACGATTTCGTCATCACCTATTTCACCAGCGGTCCCGACACGATCACCTTTCCCGTGAAGGTCTATTCGATGGTCCGCTTCTCGGTGACGCCCGAGGTCAATGCGGCCTCGACCCTGCTCGTCATCCTGACCGTCGTCCTGACCTTTATCGCGCTGAAACTTCAGGGCGTGAAAGCCGTTTCGGAAACCCGTTGACCATGACCGACCCTGTCCTCCCGATAATCCAGATCCGGAATGTCTCGAAACGCTTCGGCAAGGTGACCGCGGTCGACGATGTCAGTCTCGACATCAACGCGGGCGAGTTCTTCGTGCTGCTCGGCCCTTCGGGCTGCGGCAAGACGACGTTGCTGCGCATGATCGCCGGCTTCGAACTGCCGAGCGAGGGAAAGATCCTGATCGACGGGCAGGACATGGCCGGCATCCCCCCGAACAGGCGCCCGGTGAACATGGTGTTCCAGAGCTACGCCATCTTTCCGCACATGAGCGTCCTCGACAATGTTGCCTATGGATTGAAGATCGCCGGCGTGAGGCGCGGTGAAATCGGGGACCGCGTTGCCGAAGCGCTCGAACTCGTCAAACTCGGCGGGTTCGAGCGCCGCATGCCCGACCAGATGTCGGGCGGGCAGCGTCAGCGCGTCGCGCTGGCGCGCAGTCTCGTGATGCGGCCCAAGGTGCTGCTGCTCGACGAACCGCTGTCGGCGCTCGACGCAAAGCTCCGCGCCCGGATGCAATTCGAGCTGTCGGAACTGCAGGCAAAGGTCGGCATTACCTTCGTTACCGTGACCCACGACCAGGATGAGGCGCTGTCGATGGCGTGCCGCATCGCCGTGATCAACAAGGGCGAGGTATCACAGCTCGCGACCCCGTCGGACCTCTATGAATATCCCGCCAATCGCTTCGTCGCCGATTTTGTCGGATCGGTGAATATCTTCGAAGGCAAGCTGGCGCTCGACGATCCCGACAAGGCGAGAATCGACTGCCCGGGTTTGGGAAAGGTGTATCTCAACCATGGCGTCACCGGATCGCGCGGCGCCAACGTCTGGATCGCGCTGCGACCCGAAAAGATCTATCTCCACGTTCCCGGCGCGGGCAAGGCCGTCAATGCCGCGGCGCAGGACGCCCCCGAAGGCCATAATTTTGCGCGCGGCACGATCAGGGGCATGCGCTACCTCGGCGATATCACCCTGTTCGAGATCGAGCTCGAAACCGGCGCACGCATCCGTGTGTCGCGCCCGAACCTGTCGCGCCGCGACCAGGAGGATTTTACCTCGGGCGACAAGGTGAGCATGCACTGGCGCGCCGACAGTCCGGTGGTGTTGCTCGGCTAAGCGTGGCGGCATCCCGGATCGGGTCCGGGATGACGAACTCAATGCGCCGTTTTCTTTCCCGGGATCAGGTGCAAGGCGCCGACAATCACGCCGCCCAGCAACAGCCCGAACACGCCCGCTCCGCCCGCACTGATCAGCCATTCCCAAACACCCGCACCCGGCAGGTTGCCCGCGACCGCATGCGCGAAATCATGCAGTCCGTGTCCGATATTGCCGATGTGATATTCGTCGAGCCCGTGCAGGAAAATCTGTCCGCCGACCCACAGCATCGCGGCGGTGCCGATCAAGGCGAGCGCTGCCAGCAGCTTCGGCATGAACGCGACCAGCCCGCGCCCGATCGCGCGGCGCGCGCTGTTGCCTTCCTTCGCCATATGCAGGCCGATATCGTCCATCTTCACGATCAGCCCGACCACGCCATAGACCGCGATGGTGATCGCAACCGCAACCACCGCGAGCGTCGCCGCGCGCATTGCGAAATGTTCGTCGAGCACTTCGTTCAAGGCGATCACCATGATCTCGGCCGACAGGATGAAGTCGGTGCGCACCGCGCCCTTCACCATCGCCTCTTCATGATCCTTGTCCGCCACGATCTCGGCGTCCTCGGCGAGACTCGTCTTGTCCTTCTGCAGTGAGTGCAGCACCTTTTCCGCGCCCTCGAAACAGAGATAGGCGCCGCCGACCATCAACAGCGGCGTGATCGCCCATTGCGCAACCGCCGACAGCAGGAGCAGCGCGGGCAGGATCAGTACCAGCTTGTTGAAGATCGATCCCTTGGTGATCCGCCAGATGATCGGCAGTTCGCGATCGGGAGTAAAGCCGGTGACATAGCGCGGGGTTACCGCGGTATCATCGACCACCACCCCGGCCGCCTTCACCCCGGCCTTCGATGCGGCGGCGCCGATATCGTCGATGCTCGCGGCGGCGACCTTGGCGATCGTCGCAATATCGTCGAGCAGGGCAAAAAGGCCGGAGGGCATAGGGTTTTGGTCTTTCCTGTTCAGAGCGCGCGGAGTTTCGGCATAACCTCATCGAGTGATTTTCGGATGATGGCAACCATCTCGTCGATCTGTTCGATCGTGATGATCAGCGGCGGGCACATGACCAGACTGTCGCGGATGCCACGCACCATAAGTCCATTGGCGATGCAGGCGTCGCGCGCCATCGGTCCCGCAGTTCCCTCGGCGCCGCCAAAGCGCGCGCGCGTGGCCTTGTCCGCTACGATCTCGACCGCGCCGAGCAGGCCAACCGAACGCGTTTCGCCTACCAGCGGGTGGTCGTCCAGGGTCGCGAGCGCCCTGGCGAGATGCGGACCGGTCACCCCGCCGGTGCGTTCGACAAGGCCTTCTCGCTCGATGATCCCGATATTCCCGAGCGCGACGGCGGCAGCGACCGGATGCCCGGAGTAAGTGAAACCGTGAACGAAGTCGCCGCCAGTCTTGAGCACCTCGACGACATGCGCCGCGACTGCGGTCGCCGAAATCGGCAGGTAGCCCGACGACAGCCCCTTCGCCATAGGCATCAGGTCGGGGGCGAAGCCCATTGTCTCATGCCCCCACATCCTGCCGGTCCGTCCAAATCCGCAGATCACTTCGTCCGACACCAGCAGCAGGCCATATTTGCGCACCACCGCCTCGACCTTCGGCCAGTATGCCTCCGGCGGAATGATGACACCCCCGGCGCCCTGCACCGGTTCGCCGATGAAGGCGGCGCAATTTTCGGGGCCCACCTCGAGAATCCTGTCCTCGATCGCCTGCACGCAAGCGTCGCAGAACTCCTCCTCGGTCAGTCCCTGCCCTTCGCCATAGGCATAGGGTTGGCGAACATGCTCGACCCCGGAGATCGGCAGATCGCCCTGCGCATGCATCGCCTTCATGCCCCCAAGCGAGACACCCGCGACGGTCGAACCATGGTAGGCGTTCCAGCGGCTGATGAAGACGGTGCGCTGCGGCTCGCCCTTGAGCTTCCAGTAGTGGCGCACCATGCGGAAGACGGTATCGTTCGCCTCGCTGCCCGAAGCATTGAAGAAGACATGCGGCAGGCGATTGCCGGTCAGGCTGGCGATCTTCGCCGCGAGCGCCACCGTCGGCGGTGTCGCTGTCTTGAAAAAGGTGTTGTAGAAGGGCAGCTCCCGCATCTGCGCCGCGGCCGCCTCGACCAGTTCCTCGCGGCCATAGCCGACATTGACGCACCACAGGCCCGCCATCCCGTCGAGGATGCGGTGGCCGTCACCGTCGTGAATATAGCAGCCCTCGGCATGGGTGATGATGCGGCTGCCGCCGAGCTTTTCGATTTCGGCCCAGTCGGCCTGTGCGGGCAGATGATGCGCGACGTCGAGGCGGCGCAGTTCGGCGATGTCGTGATTGCGGGGCATTTCAGAACTCCTGATCTCTATAAACCGTTCGCATAGGGCGAAATCGAGATGCTCCGGTTTGGATCAGGGAGAGAAGCAGAGCCGGGCAAGGTAGCGGTCGTAGCGGGTAACCTGCCGGTTCACAGTGCGCCCCGCAGCGCCTGTCCGAGCAGGCGAAAATAGGTCTGGCTTTCGGCATTGCCATCGACCGCCCATTCGGGATGCCATTGCACTGCGAGCAAGGGCGCGCCGTTGGGACGCGCGCTGAATGCCTCCACCAACCCGTCCGGCGCCTGTGCCTCGACCGACAGGCCGTCAGCCAATCGCCCGACGCCCTGGTAATGAACCGAGTTCACGTCGAGCGACGATGCGCCATAGGCCGACTCGAGCATCCCGCCCTCGACCAGATCGACATGGTGGCGGTGATCGAACATCGCGTCGAACAGCGTCCCGTCGGGGGTGTGATGACGCAGCAGTTCGCCGTTTGTGGCGGTGTCGCGTCGCAGCGTCCCGCCGAGCGCGACATTGATATCCTGAAACCCCCGGCAGATGCCGAACAGCGGCCGCTGTGCGGCGATCACCGCCTCGACGAGATCGCGCATCATCCGGTCGCGGTCGGGATCGAATGGCCCTTCCCCGGCGGCGTTCTCGCCATAGCGTGCGGGTTCGACGTTGGACGGCGATCCTGTGAGCAACACGCCGTCGAGCCGCCCGACAATCTCGTCAGCTCGCATATAGTCGGGAAGCGAGGGAATGAGCAGCGCCGCGCAATCGGCATGCCGCATCGCGGCCTTCGCATAGCGGTTCATCACCGCCTGCGCATATTCCGCGCCAACCTGCCGGTTACACGCAATGATGCCGAGGACGGGACGGACGGACACGGGCGGAGGAATCCTTGTGCGTAACGAGGCTTCCTTGCTGCCGATTTTCGCCGGCCGATGCCAGCGATATTTGCGTCAGCCGTACTGGCGGGCAAAGGCCGCGGCGGCGCCAAACAGGCCGGGCTGTGGATGCGTGATCAGCTTGACGGGAAGCGCCGACATGAAACCTTCGAAGCGCCCCTTTTCGATGAAGCGCTCCGGAAAGCCCGAACGCACGAGGCTATCGCGGATGCGAAGCCCCAATCCGCCGGCGATGACGACCCCGCTCGCGCCTTGTGCCAGCGCGAGGTCGCCCGACACGCTGCCCAGCGACAGGCAGAAACGATCGACCGCCGCCGCCGCCAGGCTATCCTGTCCGCCCAGCGCATTGGTCCAGATCGCCTTGTCGTCGAGCGGCGTCACCGGACGCCCTTCGAGCATCGCCAGCGTTTCATAGATGTCGACGATACCGGGACCCGACACGATGCGTTCGATCGACACGCGCCGGTGCCGCTTGCGCAGCCGCGCGAGGATCGCATCCTCGATGCTGTCGAGCGGCGCGAAATCGATATGCCCGCCCTCGGTCGCCTGGACGCGATAATCGGCGCCGTCGCGCCAGATATGCGCGACACCGAGCCCGGTGCCCGGGCCAATAACGCTGATCGTGCCAGTTGCAGGAAGTGGCTCGTCGGGGCCGGTCAGCCGCTCGAAATAATTTTCGCCCGCCTGCGCGACGGCATGTCCCACCGCCTCGAAGTCATTGACCAGCGTATAGCGATCGACGTTGAGCTTCTCGCCGATCAGCGCGGGACGGATGATCCACGGATTGTTGGTAAAGCGGATGATCTCGCCGCGCGTCGGCCCGGCGATCGCGATCGCAACCGCGCGCGGCAGCGATCCGCCCTGCTGGCGTTCGAAATCCTGCCAGGCAGTCTGAAAGCTCGCATGATCCTTGGTATGCTGCGTCGTTTCCTCGCCAAGCGAGACCACGCGGCCATCCGCAACCTCGGCAATCGCAAAGCGGGCGTGGGTGCCGCCGATATCGACCGTGACGATGGCTTCGCTCATGACTCTCCCTTGCCGGTCAGATGTTGCCAGCCCATCCTCCGAATGTCGCATGGGCGGGGGCGATGCAACAGGGCATAGCTATGCGCGGTCCTTGCCCTTTGGCCGCTACGTATATTTGCGAATTAAGGCCGCCGCCGTTCGCCCCGGCGAACATGTCCTCGACATCGGTAGCGGGTCAGGCACGCCAACCTTCGAGCTGGCGCAGCTGGTGGTGCCGATGGCCACGTCCTCGGCATCGACATATCGAAGCAGCTGGTCGATCTGGCGCAGGCGCAGACCGCCGGCGGCGCGCCGGTCCCCTTACCTGCGCGGATGCGGCGACGGCGACGCTGTCCGCTGCCAGCTTCGACCTGATATTCTCGCGCTTCGGCGTGATGTTCTTCGACGATCCCGCGGCCGCCTTCGCTCACATGCGTCAGGCGCTGAAGCCGGGCGGGCGGCTGGTCTTCGTCTGCTGGCGCGGCGCGCAGGAAAACGACTGGGTCCGCCTGCCGATGGCGGCGATCTGCGATATCGTCGAGGTCGTGCCGGCCGATCCGGATGGGCCGGGCCCCTTTGCTTTCGGCGATGCCGCGCGGCTGCAGCGAATCCTCACGGATGCCGGCTTCGCGGACGTCGGGATCGCGCCCTTCGACACGATCATTTCATATGGCCACGGAGAAACCGGCGAGAAGGCGATCGACGATGCGCTCGACATGGTGTTTCAGGTCGGCCCGCTTGCCCGCGCGCTGGCCGACAAACCCGATGGAGTTCGTGCCCGTGCGGCGGATGCCGTGCGCGCCGCCTTTGCTCGCCGCGTGGGCGCGACGTCGGTGTTGATCGACGGCGCCGCATGGATCGTGACCGCGCGCAACCCGGCCAGTTAAGGCAGCCAGCCGCTCGATCCTGGCGATTTTGGGAAAGTGGCGCACCCGGAGCGATTCGAACGCCCGACCCTCAGATTCGTAGTCTGATGCTCTATCCAGCTGAGCTACGGGTGCGTGGAGAGGCGCCTTTAAGGGGCGTCGCGCGGGGGCGCAACCCCCTATTTCGGATTTGTGACCACCCGGCACGACGATTGGCGACGCACCGCGTCGAGACCGCCGATTTCCGCCGGGTCCTTGAGCAAAAGGCGGATCAGCGCGATGCCCTTGTCATGATTTGTGCGCACGGTTTCGGCGCCCGCGGGCACAGCCTGTCCCTCGCGCGCGACGATGATTCGATACGGCCTGCCGCCTGCCTCGATATCGTTGCGCACAAAAATCACGTCGGTCGCGGCATCGAAGATGCTGAGCGAGCTGTAACGGCCGGGAACCGGCGCCGTGTCGATCGCAACCGGTCCCTTCGACAGATCATAGGGACAGCTTGAATAAGCGAGGTCGGGGCTCGGTCGCACGACCGGCTGGCGCTCGGGCGTCGCGAGGTTGCCGTAGGACATGGTGTTGATACCGCCCTGCCCCAGCCGGTCGATCGCAACATTCATCAGGCCATAGGGGATCGCCCAGATCGCGGCACAGGCCGTAGCGGCAGCAACGATCAGGCCAAGGACGAACGGGCCGAGCCATTTGCGCATCTCAGCAGCCCTCCTTGACGATTTGCGGGAGCACCGCCTTGGCCGGACTGGCGCGGAAGGCCTTGCCGGGGTTGTACATTCGCAAGGTCAGATGGAAGGGCTGTCCCCCGGTTCCGGGCAACCAAGCTCCCTCCGCAGGCTTTGACGGAGAAATCGTGACGCGCCATTTGCCCTTGGCGTCGAGCGCTACATTGGCGCCGTTGACCGACCAGATGTTCGCAGGATTGGCGACGAGATAACCCGCCGCGTCGTAGATGGTCACGCTCCACCAGCGCGCGTCGAGCGGGGTCCCGGACAGGCTGTAGCGGCAATTGCCGTCGAGCGGCGCGCCCGCGGCATCGGTCTTGGCCGACCAGTAGACGGTTTCCTCTGCCGGAAGCGCGAGCAAGCCCGCGCGCGCAACCGCAGCGCGAGTTACCGGATCGGTCGCCTTGGTGCCGTAACCGAGCGAGGTGGTCCACGGACCGTTGGCGATCTGCCCATCCTGCAGACCACCGCCGGTTACCGCCCATGCGGCGCCGAGCCCCACCGCTATCCCGCCCACCAGAGTGATTGCGTAGCGGTGCCAGCTCTTCATGCGCGTTCCCCCGGTTATTTGCCCTTTTTCAGCGCGGCCTGAGCGGCCGCGAGCCGGGCGATGGGGACACGGTAAGGCGAGGCACTGACATAGTCGAGGCCCGTCTTTTCGCAGAAATGGATGCTCGGCGCGTCGCCGCCATGTTCGCCGCAGATGCCGAGCTTGACGTCGGGGCGCGTCGCCCGTCCCCGGTCGGCGGCGATCTCGATCAGCTGCCCGACCCCTTCGACATCGAGACTGACGAACGGGTCGGTCAGGAAAATGCCCTTGTCGACATATTGCGTGAGGAAGCGGCCCGCATCGTCGCGACTGATGCCGATCGTCGTTTGCGTCAGGTCGTTGGTGCCGAAGCTGAAGAATTCGGCGCTCCCGGCGATCTCGCCCGCCATCAGCGCGGCGCGCGGCAGTTCGATCATCGTGCCGACGAGATAGGCGATCTCGCGCCCCTTCTCGGCGAACACTGCCTTGGCCTGGGCATCCACGACCGCCTTCATCAGATCGAACTCGCGGCGCGTCGCGACGAGCGGAATCATGACCTCGGGAATCGGCGCGGCGCCGGTTTCGGCGGCGACGTCGCACGCTGCCTCGAAGATCGCACGCGCCTGCATCTCGTAGATTTCGGGATAGGTGACGCCCAAGCGACAGCCGCGGTGGCCGAGCATCGGGTTGAATTCGTGCAGCTCGTTCGCGCGCGCTTTCAGCGCTTCGATGCCGACACCGGCGGCGGCGGCGACGTCCGCGAAATCCTCCTCGCGCGTCGGCAGGAATTCGTGGAGCGGCGGGTCGAGCAGGCGGATGGTAACCGGCAGGCCAGCCATCACCCCGAAGATCGCGGCGAAGTCACCGCGCTGTTCGGGAAGCAGCTTCGCGAGCGCGGCACGGCGGCCGTCCTCGCTGTCGGCGAGGATCATTTCGCGCACCGCGGTGATGCGCGCGGCGTCGAAGAACATATGCTCGGTGCGGCAGAGCCCGATGCCCTCGGCACCGAAATCGCGCGCGACCTGGGCATCTTGCGGCGTTTCGGCGTTGGTGCGTACCTTCATTCGGCGGACCTTGTCGGCCCAGCCCATCAAAACACCGAAATCGCCGACGAGTTCGGGCAGCAGGGTCGGAACCTCGCCCGCCATCACTTCGCCGGTCGAGCCGTCGAGGGTGAGGATATCGCCCTCGCGAAGCTCGCGCCCGCCGACGCGCAGCACGCGCGCCGCGCCGTCGATCGAGAGGCCGCCGGCGCCCGAGACGCACGGACGCCCCATGCCGCGCGCGACGACCGCAGCATGGCTCGTCATCCCGCCGCGCGCGGTCAGGATGCCCTTCGCCGCGTGCATGCCGTGGATATCTTCGGGGCTCGTCTCGACACGAACGAGGATCACCGCCTCGCCCATGCCCGCCGCCTTTTCTGCGCTGTCGGCATCGAACATGATCTTGCCCGATGCCGCGCCGGGGCTCGCTGGCAAGCCCTTGGTCAGCACGTCGCGCGCCGCATTCGGATCGAGCGTCGGGTGGAGGAGCTGGTCGAGCGCGCCCGGATCGACACGGCCCACGGCTTCCTCTTCCGAAATCAGCCCTTCGGCTGCCATTTCGACCGCAATGCGCAGCGCCGCCTTGGCCGTGCGCTTGCCCGAGCGTGTCTGGAGCATCCACAGCGTCCCGCGTTCGACGGTGAACTCGATGTCCTGCATGTCGCGATAGTGGGTTTCGAGGGTGTCGAAGACGCGGCCGAGCTCGCCGAAGGTTTCGGGCATCGCCTCTTCCATCGACAGCGGCTTGGCGCCCGCCTTCTCGCGCGCGACCTTCGTCAGATATTGCGGCGTGCGGATGCCCGCGACGACGTCCTCGCCCTGCGCGTTGATCAGCCATTCGCCGTACCAGGCGCGCTCGCCGGTCGCAGGGTCACGCGTGAAGGCGACGCCGGTCGCCGAGGTGTCGCCCATATTGCCGAACACCATCGCCTGCACATTGACCGCGGTGCCCCATTCGCCGGGGATCGAGTTCAGGCGCCGATAGACTTTCGCACGGTCGCTTTCCCAGCTCGCGAACACGGCGCCGACCGCGCCCCATAGCTGGTCGTTCGGCTCCTGCGGGAACGGCGCGCCCGTCTCGCGCTCGACGATTGCCTGATATTCCTTGACCAGCGCCTTCCAGTCTTCAGCCGACATCTCGGTATCGAGGTAGAAGCCCCTGTCTTCTTTCGCGATTTCCAGCGCTTCTTCGAATTCGGCATGGTCGAGGCCCATGACGACGTCGGCGTACATCTGGACGAAGCGGCGATAGCTGTCCCACGCGAAGCGCGGATCGCCCGAAGCCTCCGAGAGGCCAACAACGGTGCGGTCGTTGAGCCCGAGGTTGAGGACGGTGTCCATCATTCCCGGCATCGAAACGCGCGCGCCCGAGCGGACCGAGACGAGCAGCGGATCGGCCGCATCGCCGAATGTCTTGCCGGTAATGCCTTCGATGTGCGCGATGCCCGCAGCAACATCCTCGACGAGGCCCGCCGGGAATTGCTCGCCATTGGTATAATAAGCGGTGCAGACGTCAGTGGTGATCGTAAAGCCCGGTGGTACCGGCAGGCCGATCGAGGCCATTTCGGCGAGGTTCGATCCCTTGCCGCCCAGCAATTCCTTCGACCGCTCGGCTGTCGTCGCGTCGCCGCCGAACAAATGCACCATCTTCGTCATCATATGCTCCTGCTGCCCCGGGGAGGAGGTTGCGGCTGGATAGGGTGGAGAGTTGTTATCGTCGATTCAGTTTTACTTCGTTCGTTGCAAAGCGGCCGTAGCGTCAGCCCTCGATCTTCGAGAAATCGGCGACGCCATGCACCGCGCCGGTAAATCGCGCGAGCAGGCCAAGCCGATAGGCGCGGACCGCTTCGTCGGGATCGTTGACCATCACGCCGTCGAAGAACGCATCGATCGGCGCGCGCAGGCTGGCCAGCGCGGCCATCGCGTCGGTAAAGCGCTCTTCGGCAACCGCGGCGGAGGCTGCGGGTTCGGCGGCGTCGAGCGCGGCAAGCAGCGCGGCGTCGGCATCGGTCGATGGCTTCGCAGCCGTGGTGCCGCTCACCTCGCCCGCCTGCTTCAGAATATTCGCCGCGCGCTTGTATCCCGCGAGCAAATTGGTGCCATCCTCGGTCGCCATGAACGCCTGCAGCGCCTTCACGCGCGCAAGCAGGCGAACGAGATCGTCCTCGCCGCCAAGCGCAAACACCGCGTCGATCAGGTCGTGGCGGACACCGGCTTCGCGTTGCTGGACCTTGAGGCGGTCGGCGAAGAAATCGAGGACGGCCTCTATGACCCGTCCGGTTTGTGCCGGCTCGACAATGTCGTTCTGCCATTGCGACAGGATCGTCCAGAGCGGCGCACGCGATCCGCTCCGCTCAATGAGCAGAATCACGCCAAGAGCGGCCCGGCGCAACGCGAAAGGATCGCGCGAGCCGGTCGGCTTCTCGTCTATGGCGAAGAATTGGAAAAGGCTATCCAGCTTGTCCGCCAACGCCACGGCCACCGTCACCGGCGCGGTCGGCACGTCATCGCCCTGCCCGACCGGCTTGTAATGGTCGCGGATCGCGTCGGCGACCGCGTCGGGCAAGCCTTCGGCGCGAGCGTAGTAGCCGCCCATCAGGCCCTGCAGTTCGGGGAATTCACCGACCATTTCGGTGACGAGGTCGGCCTTGGCCAGCTCCGCCGCCTGCCGCGCGAGCGCGGGGTCGCAGTTCGGGACGATGCCTTCGCTCGCGAGCCATTCGGCGAGCTTCGCGACGCGCTCGACCTTGTCGGCGACGGTGCCGAGCTTTTCGTGGAAGGTGATGTTCGCGAGCTTCTCCGCATGCTGCGCGAGCGCCTTCTTCTGATCCTGTTCCCAGAAGAAGCGCGCGTCGGAGAGGCGCGCGGCGAGGACCTTGCGGTTGCCCGCGACGATCTCGGCGCCGCCGTCGTGCGCATCAATGTTCGCGGTGCAGACGAAGCCGTTGGCTAGCTTTCCGTCCTTGCCGTTCACGACGAAATATTTCTGGTTCACGCGCGCCGTCAGCTGGATGACCTCGGGCGGCACTTCGAGGAAGGCTTCGTCGAAGCGGCCGAGCAAGGGCACCGGCCATTCGGTGAGGCCGGCATTCTCGATCACCAGTCCCTCGTCCTCGACGAGCGTGAGTCCAGCATCGGCCGCGGCCTTGGCGGCGCCGTCGCGGATGATCGACTGGCGTTCCTCATGGTCGACGATGACGTGGCAGGCGCGCAGCTTCTCGGCATAGTCTGATGCCGAGCCGATCGTGATCTCGCCCGGGCAATGGAAGCGGTGGCCGCGCGTCGCGAAACCGGCGGGAATCCCACTAACTTCACATGGCACAAGGTCTTCGCCGAAGATCGCGACGATGCCCGAGAGCGGGCGCACCCAGCGCAGGCTTTCGCTGCTCGCGCTTTCCTTGCCCCAGCGCATCGACTTCGGCCAGGCGAAGGCGCGGACGATCGCGGGGATCGCCTCGGCGAGCACCTCGGCGGTCGCGCGGCCGGGCTTGTCAATGACAGCGAAAAGTGTGGGTCGCCCTTTTACATCGCGAACTTCACACGCATTGAACGTGATTTGTGCTTTACGCAAAAATCCATCGATGGCGGGTTGCGGAGAGTCTGCTGGAGGCCCCTTGAGTTCCTCACGCACAGCCGCCGTCGCTTCGGGCAGATCGCGGGCGATCAGCGCGAGGCGGCGCGGGGTCGACCATATGGTGAGGTCGCCCGCTTCGAGGCCCGCGGCGCTGAGCTGCGCGCGGAACAGCTTTTCCAGTTCGGCGCGCGCGCCGGCCTGCATCCGCGCCGGGATTTCCTCGCTGCGCAGTTCGAGAAGAAAATCGGTCACAGCGTCCACCCCGGATATTTTTGGGTCCAGCGCTCGGACTGGCTGTCGATCCATGCCTTGCAACTGCCCTTCGCGAGGTCGCGGACCCGTGCCATATAGTTCGCGCGTTCTTGCACGCTGATCACGCCGCGCGCCTGCAGCAGGTTGAACAGGTGGCTCGCCTCGATCGCCTGATCATAGGCGGCGAGCGGCACATTCGCCTCAATCGCGCGCTGGCATTCGGCCTCGGCCGCCTTGAAGCCCGTGAACAAGGTATCGGTGTCGGCAACCTCGAAATTCCATTTCGAGAACTGCTTTTCATTCTCGAGGAACACGTCGCCATAGCTGACCGCCGCAACATCGCCGACCGCATCCGAAAAGCGCAGGTCGTACACATTGTCGACATTCTGGATATACATGGCGAGGCGTTCGAGCCCGTAGGTGAGCTCGCCCGCGACGGGCTTGCAGTCGAAGCCGCCCATCTGCTGGAAGTAAGTGAACTGGGTGACCTCCATCCCGTCGCACCAGACTTCCCAGCCCAGCCCCCACGCGCCAAGCGTCGGGCTTTCCCAATCGTCCTCGACGAAGCGGATGTCGTGGAGCAGCGGGTCGATGCCGATCGCGGCGAGGCTGCCGAGATATTGTTCCTGCAGGTCGGCGGGCGATGGCTTCAGGATGACCTGATACTGGTAATAATGCTGGAGCCGGTTCGGGTTCTCGCCATAGCGGCCATCGGTCGGGCGCCGGCTCGGCTGTACATAGGCGACGTTCCACGGTTCGGGACCGAGGCTGCGCAATGTCGTCGACGGGTGAAAGGTGCCGGCCCCCACGCGCATGTCATAGGGCTGCAAAATCGCGCAGCCGCGTGCGCTCCAGTAGTTGTGCAGCGTCAGGATCATGTCCTGAAAGCTGAGTGGTGTCTTGTCCGCCCCGTCGGCCACAGCCGCAATTCCTTCGCAGGTGCAAAAATCGCCGCCGCATTGGCGCAGCAGCGGCGCAGGGTCAAGGCTCGCCGACATGCCAGCCGCCCCGAAAACGGCCACCCATGTCATGGTCACAAAACTTTTTGTCAGGTTTTATTGACATAGTCAGCGAATCGCGACATATAGTCATGGAAACCTGACACAAAGACAGGTGAACGCGACCAATGCCAGCCAAGAAGGAACGACGCCATGATGATCCGCACCGCAATTCTTGCCATGTCACTCGCTTTCGGGGGCCCTGCCCTTGCCGCTCCGGTGTCGGACGACGCGACCATTGTCGTTCGCATCGACGACCTGAATCTTGCGTCGGCAAGCGGCCGCGAGACTCTCGATGCACGGGTCATGACCGCGGCGCGCCGTCTTTGCCGTTCCGACCTGCGCGGAACGAACGAACTCGCGCTCCAGTCGCAATGCATCGCGGGCGCACTCGCCGGCGCGAAGGTGCAGAGCGAACGGGCGATCGCGGAAGCCGGCCGGGGTGTCCAGCTGGCGGCCTTGCCGATCACGGCCGCGCGCCAGATCCGGGAATGACGGGTTTCACCCTTTCGTTTCGGCCATCACTCCCCGGTAATGGCCGGCAACTTGAGCTGGAGCGTCATCCTTCGGGCGGCGCTCCAGTCTCTTGTCCAGCTTTGGCGCGCCCGTGAAACTTTCCGTTGCACTCTTGCGGATTTTGACCATGCCGGTCCGATCCGTTTTCCGGGCAGGCTGGCGAGGCGCCGAATGAATAACAAACTGAAAGTCCTGCGCGCGATGCGAAACTGGAGCCAGGCCGAGCTAGCCGACCGGCTCGACGTGTCGCGACAGGCGGTGAACGCGATCGAAACGGGCAAATATGACCCGTCATTGCCGCTCGCCTTCAAGCTGGCGCGACTGTTCGCGATGCCGATCGAGGAAATTTTCGACGATGGTGAGGGACATGACGATGAAAAATGATGTTGGCCGCGCCCGCGGCGTCGCACTTATCGGATGGCCTATCGCGATCATCATCGGCTCGACGATGCTCCTCGGCGGCTTCGCCGGCTATAACAAGGCCACGCTGGACAACGGGGGCACTCCGCTGTCCGCATGGGCCGGGCCGCTCGTGGCACTCGGTTTCGGGATCCTCGCCTTCGCCGCCTATTTCCGGCGCTACGCCACGACATGGCAGGGGTGGTCGCCCCGCAAGCGGCGTTACTGGTTCACTCTCGGCTTTTGCACCGTGATCGGCGGTGTCGTCGGGGCGGGACTCGTTGCCGACCAGCCGGGTGGCCGCGATTTGACCGAAACGCTGGTGAGCGGCTCGCTGAGCGTTGGCTTCGCGATCGGCGCGTCGCTGCTGTGGGTGGTCGGACTGACGATCGGCATGATCCTCTATCACCGCTCGATCGACGATCATGAGGAGCGCGCCTGGCTGTGGGCCGGGGTGGCGGGCTGGTACGCCTTCATCTTCCCCGCCCCGGTCTGGTGGACGCTCCACCGCGCCGGCCTCGCGCCGCCCGCCGATGCCATGCTGCTTTTCTTCCTGTCGCTGGTGGTGAACTGCATCGTCTATCTGTGGCTGAAATTTCGCTGATTCCGTTCCCGCTGCGCAATTATCCGAGCCGACCCAAGAAAGGCCTGTTTTTCATGAAGTCCTGGTTCAAGACGTTCGCCGCCATCTGCGCGATCATTCCCTTCGCGCAGTGCGCGGTGGTCCCCGGCAACAATGCCGCCTCCGCCGCCGAGCCCGTCGCTGCGGCCGCAACAGCTACCACCGACGCCGACCCGGCGCTTTGGGTGGTGAAGGACGCGGATACCACCATCTATCTGTTCGGCACTGTCCATGTGCTGAAACCCGGCCTCGGCTGGTTCGACGAGGCGGTCAAGGATGCCTTCGACAAGTCCGATCAGCTGATGCTCGAGATCGTCCTGCCCGACGACCAGATGGAAGTGGCGAACACGATGATGCCACTGGCGATCGACCAGAGCGGCAAGACGCTGTCCTCGCGCCTCGATCCCGAACAGCTCAAGGCCTATGAGGCCGCAATGGCAAGCGTCGGCCTGCCCGCGGCGCAATTCGACAAATTCGAACCATGGTTTCCGGCGGTCACGCTGTCGATCCTGCCACTGACGAAGCTTGGTTACGACCCCGAACAGGGTGCCGAAAAACAGCTGACCCGGCTCGCCAAAAGCGCTGGCAAGCCGGTCGCCGGACTCGAGACGCTGGGCGAACAACTCGGTTTCTTCGACACGTTACCCGAAACACAGCAGATCGCCTTCCTCAATTCGGTGGTCAAGGACCTCGACAAGCTGGGGCCGCAGCTCGACAAGATGGTCATGCTGTGGGCCAAGGGCGATCCCGACGGACTGGCAACCGCGATGAACGAGAGCATGGCTGCTACCCCCGAACTCGCCAAGACCCTGCTGTGGGACCGCAACGCGCGATGGGCCGGGCAGATCAAGGAACGGATGGATCAGCCGGGAACCGTCTTCATCGCGGTCGGCGCCGGACATCTTGCCGGTCAGCATAGTGTGCAGGACTATCTGAAGGAACGCGGACTGACCGTGAAGCGGGTCGAATATTGAAGCCGGAACCGCATTCCGATCAAAAGGGCCGTCGGTTCGCGGCGGCATTTTTGACTTGCCTGCTCGCCGCGTGCGGCACCGCCGCGCCGTCGCCGCAGGCGCGGCCCGCGATGTGGCTGGTCGAGGATGCCGATACGCGTATCTATATATTGGGAACGATGCACGCCCTGCCCCGCGGCACCGATTGGGACGAAGGCAAGGTCGCGGGCGCAATCCGTGCCGCCGATGAGCTGGTGCTGGAATTACCCCCCGCCGAGCTCGCAGCTGCAGGCGACATGTTCCGGAAGCTCGCCCCTCGCGACACGCCGCTCAGGATGGAAGCGCGGCTGTCGGGCGAAGCGCTCGCCCGTTATCGCGCGCTCGAAGCGAGCGGCGGCGACTTTGGCGGCGACCGATATGACGACTGGGCGGTGATGGTCTTGATGGGACAGCGCGTTGCCCGCAACGCCGAACTGTCACCGGCCGATGGCGTCGAAACGGGCCTGACCGCCGAGTTCGAGGCGGCGGGCAAGCCGATCGGCGGCCTCGAGACCGCGGAGGGGCAGCTCATGTTGTTCGAAAAGCTCGATGCCGCCACGCAGCGCAGGCTGCTGACGCGGGCAGCCGAAAATTCGGAGGATGCGGTCCGGGAGGTCACTGCGCTGACGGCCGCCTGGGGCCGCGGCGATGTCGCGGCGCTTAAAAAGGTGATCAACGAGGATGTCGACATGGTTCCGGCTGCGCGCAAGGCGATCATCACCGATCGCAACCGGCGCTGGAGTGCGTGGGTGAAAAAACGGATGGAACAGCCCGGCACCGTGTTGATGGCGGTCGGCGCGGGCCATCTGGTCGGGGCCGACGGCGTCCCGGCCATGCTCGAAGCGGACGGGCTGAAAGTCAGCCGGGTGCAATAATCGCGCCGACGCTTGCATTTCCGGCGTTCGCCAGCTATGCGCCCGCGCTTCCGTTATGGTCATCCCTGGAGGCGTGACGGAACTGTGTAACCGAATCTCGGAGAAATATTATGAGCGATCAGCTGACGCTGACGGCCGAGACGCGCGAACGCGGAGGCAAGGGAGCCTCGCGTGACCTGCGTCGTAATGGCCGCGTCCCCGCCGTTGTCTATGGCGGCAAGGAAGAACCCCTGATGATCCACGTCGAAGAAAAGCTGCTGATGAAGCAGCTGATGACGGGTCACTTCATGAACTCGGTCGTGATGATCGACGTGGGCGGCAAGACCATCCGTACCCTGCCGAAGGACGTCGCCTTCCACCCAGTCAAGGATCGCCCGATCCACGCCGATTTCCTGCGCATCACCAAGGACGCCAAGGTCCAGGTCGCGGTGCCGGTCTCGTTCCAGAACGAAGAAGCCTCGCCGGGCCTGAAGCGCGGCGGCGTGCTGAACATCGTTCGCCACGATCTCGAACTCGTTTGCGACGCGGACAAGATTCCTGACGAGATCGCGATCGACGTCACCGGCTTCGACGTCGGCGATTCGATTCACATCAGCAACGTCAAACTGCCCAAGGGCGTCGAAAGCGCGATCACCGACCGCGACTTCACCATCGCCACCATCGTCGCCCCGTCGGCGCTCAAGTCGAGCGACGGCGACACGACGAAGGATGAAGGCGAAGACGCTGCTGCCGAAGGCGGCGAAGAAGCCTGAGCATTTCGGATCGCCCCTCCCCCGAGCGGGAGGGGCGTTTCCACCAGACCCGGGAAAGGCAGTATCATGCAGCTCTGGGTCGGTCTCGGCAATCCCGGGCCCCAATATGCGATGCACCGCCATAACGTCGGCTTCATGGCTGCCGACGTCATGGCCGACGTCCACGATTTCCCCGCACCCGCTAAGAAATTCCAGGGCTGGATCCAGGACGGACGCATCGGATCGCAGCGCATCCTGCTGCTGAAGCCCGGCACCTTCATGAACGAAAGCGGCCGCAGCGTGCGCGCCGCGCTCGATTTCTACAAGCTGGCGCCGCAGGACGTCACCGTCTTCTATGACGAACTCGACCTCGTACCGATGCAGGTGAAGGTCAAACGCGGCGGCGGCGCGGCCGGTCACAACGGCATCCGCTCGATGATCCAGCACGTCGGCGAAGATTTCCGCCGGGTCCGTATCGGCATCGGTCACCCGGGCCACAAGGATCGCGTTACCGGTCATGTGCTGGGCAATTATCACAAGAGCGAGATGGAACCGCTGATCGACCTGCTTGGCGCGATTGCTGCCGAAGCGAAGTGGCTGGCCGATGGCGACGACGTCCGGTTCCAGAGCGATCTCGCTCTGCGCCTGCAGGGGTGACCGCGACCCGCTCCGCGACAATTGCCGATCGCGACGCAGTCGTCGCGATCTGGGAAGCCTGCGGCCTCATCCGCCCGTGGAACGATCCGCAAGCGGATTTCCGGCGCGCGCTGGAGCATGACGCCTCGACCGTCATCGTGGCCGAACAGGGCGCGCGGATCCTCGCCACCGCCATGACCGGCTTCGACGGACATCGCGGATGGATCTATTATCTGGGCGTCGCGCCGGACCACCAGGGTCAGGGCATCGCGCGCCAGCTGCTCGACGCCGCGTGCGAATGGCTCGGGCAGCGCGGCTGCCCCAAGGTCGAGCTGATGCTTCGCGACGGCAATCCGGCGGCGGGCCTTTACGAGCATCTCGGCTGGGAGCGACAGGACGTGCGCGTATTCGCCCGGTGGCTGGTCTGATCGGGCGGCGCGCCGCATATTTGGCGGACGTCGCGAACTGATGCATGATGCCCTTCGAAAGGAGCATCCGCCATGTCCGAACCTTTACGCCCCGGCCGCCGCGAGTTGATCGCCGGTGCTGTCGCCCTCACCGCCGCGGCTCCCGCCCTTCTCCACGCCTCCACGCCCGTCGCCGCGCCGTCGCTCAAGGGCCGGACCGTGCTGATCACGGGCGCGTCGAGCGGTTTCGGACGCATCGGCGCGCTTCACTACGCGAAGCTGGGCGCGAAAGTCATCGCATCAATGCGCAATCTTCCGCGCCCGGAAGCCGAAAGCCTCACTGCCGAGGCGGCAAAGGACAAGCTCGACCTCCACCTCGTCGAGATCGATGTGACAAGCGACGAATCGGTGAAGAGCGGAACGGGAAAAGCCCTCGAAATCGCCAACGGCCGGATCGACACGCTGGTGAACAACGCCGGTATCGGCATCACCGGCCCGGTCGAGGTGCAGGATATGGACGCGACGCGCCTGATCTTCGAGACCAATATCCTTGGTATCCAGCGCATGCTGCTGGCGCTGCTGCCACAGATGCGTGGGGCGAAGAGCGGACAGATCTTCAATATCTCGTCGCAGCTCGGGCGCGTGATCGTGCCCGGCGGCGGCCATTATTCGGCGACCAAGTTCGCGGTCGAGGCACTGTCCGAACAGCTAGCCTATGAACTCGTACCGCACGGGATCGAGGTGACGATCATTCAGCCCGGCGGTTACCCGACGCGCGTGTGGCAGAACCGGAACGTCTATACCGGCGCGCTCAGCAAGCGCAGCGATCCGGCGCTTCTCGCGGCCTATGAGCCCTTTACCAGAGGGATGGGAACCGAGGATGGCAGCGGACGCAGCGCCGATCCTGCCGATGTGCCGCGCGCGATTGCCGAGATCATGGCCATGCCCGCAGGATCGCGCCCGCTCCGCCGTGCGGTGCATCCCGGCGCCAAACCGCAGGAGGCAATCAACAAGGTTGCGGCCGACGTGCAGCTTGCATGGCTCGGTGGCTCACCGCTCGGTCCGCTGATCAAGGCGGTGCACGACTGATCGTTACCGCGGTCACAAGAGTGTCACGCGAGTCCCATCTTTCCGACATGACGCAGCAATGCTGCTGACACCTCCCTCTGCAATCGGGGTGCCTCCCGCCGGCACCGCCGGGGCCCGGGCCCAACCGAACAACAGGGGTACTGCATGTCCTATCTTACCGACGAAGCCCGCGCGCCTTATCGCCGTGAAGCCGACGGGCTTCCGGGACCGGATAGCCTGGAAGCCATCGTAGCCGAAAACCCGTCGCGCCGTTCGCTCCTGCGCGGCGGCCTGTTCGGCCTGTCGGTGCTGCCGGCGATGGCGCTTGCAGCATGCGACGACACGAGCGGCGATCCGTCGGTGACGCTGCCGACCCCTACCCCGACCCCCACGCCGACTCCCACCCCGACCCCGTCGGCGAGCTATGCGATCAATTTCACGTCGGTGGCGGCGAACCAGAACGACGCCGTCACCGTCCCCGCCGGCTATACGGTCGACGTGCTGCTGAAAGCGGGTGATTCGGTCGAGGCGGGCGCGCCCTATTCGGGTAGTTTTCCCACGCCGGCGGTCGCCGAGAAATGGGCCGGCGGCAATCACGATGGCATGGAATATTATGCCTTCCCGGGCGTCGACGCCAATAATCGCGGCCTCCTCGCGATGAACCACGAACTGCCCGACTTCAACATCCTGATGGCGGGCTCCTACAACGCCGCCACGGCTACCGCGGACCAGAAGGCGCTGGCGCTGTCGGCGGTCGGCATCAGCGTCGTCGAAATCGGCAAGGGCAGCGACGGCAAATGGGCGGTCCAGCCCGGATCGACCTATAACCGCCGCTACACCGGCAACAGCAGCTATCGCGCCGGCGGTCCTGCCGCTGGCCTGCTTTCGGGCTCGATCAAGGGCATGCTGAACAATTGTTCGAGCGGCCGCACGCCGTGGGACACCTATCTCACCTGCGAAGAGACGATGGACAATTATCTCGACCCGACGCAGCCGCGGAACGATTATGGCTGGGTCGTCGAAATCGACCCGCGGCGAGAACTGGCGCAGCCGACGAAGCGCACCGCCATGGGCCGCTTCAACCATGAAAACGTCGCTTTCATGGCGAACAGCGACAACCGCGTCGCTTTCTATATGGGCGACGACACAACCCCGGGCTGCATTTATAAATTCGTGCCCGATCGCGCCTTCAGCACCACGAACCGCGCCGCGAACACCGAACTGCTCGACTATGGCACGCTCTATGTCGCGCGCTTCAACGCCAATGGCACGGGCGAATGGCGGGCGCTGGTCGTCGGGCAGAACGGCCTGACCGCAGGCGCATCGGATCCGGGCAATGTCAGCCAGAGCACGGCGCCGCCGGCGCCGACGATCGTCAATTTCAACAATCAGGCCGACGTGCTGATAAACTGCCAGTCGGCGGCACGCGTTGCCGGCGGCACCGTGATGGATCGCCCCGAATGGCTGACCGTCGCGCCCGACAACAAGGCGGTGTTCTGCACGCTGACCAACAACAGCGGCCGCCGCGTCGTCGATCCGGCGAACCCGCGGGTCACCAACCTCCACGGGCATATCCTGAAGTTCCGTGAAGACGGCGATTCGCCGCTGGCGACCAAATTCAGCTGGGAAATCTTCCTGACTGCGGGCGATCCGTCGCTGGCATCGGGCGGCAGCAATCTTGTCGGCAACATCGACGGCGACACCTTCTCCAGCCCCGACGGCCTCCGCATCGACCCGCAGGGCCGCATGTGGGTCCAGACCGACCATAGCGTTCCGGGCAGTTCGGGCGTCGCGGGTACGACGATCGATCAGGCGTTCGGGCATAACGCGATGTTCCATGTCGATCCGGCGACGAAGAAGTCGAAGCGCTTCCTGGTCGGCCCTCTCGGCTGCGAGATTACCGGGCTGGCCTACACGCCCGACCTCAAGACCTTCTTCGTCAACATCCAGCATCCGACGGGTAACTGGCCGGTGGCCGGCGAGCAGCCGCGCTCGTCGACCATCGTCGTTCGCCGGACCGACAGCCAGCCGGTCGGCAACTGATCATGCTGCGTCGCCCGCTCCTCTCGCAGGAGCGGGCGGCCGCTAGGGCGCGCGTTTGGGCGGTGGCGGCGGCGAGCCGTCGTGTGTCTGCGACATCAGCGTCACGCACATCGTCCGGTGTACCGGATGCCGCCCGCACGCGATGCCGGCATAGCGATGCGTCGAACGGAGCAGGCTATGCCGGTGACCGCGATCGGGCACGCCATCGTCGATCAGCAGCTGGTCGACCACGCCTTCGGGCGTGTGATGGCCATAGGTGATGACCTCGTTGACATAGGGGCCGCCGCCGCGCGCCTTCATCCGTTCGCCGGGGCCGCTTCCCCTTGTATAATGGCCGACCGCGCCCGAGCGTGACTGGACCGCGACATGGTCGGCCGCGGCGCGCGCCAGCGCACCACTCCATTCCAGCGTCGGCAAGGATTTCTCCCGGCGCAGGTCGCGGATCGCCTCGTCGACCGCAACGACGCCCTCGCGCGTCATGATGTCGATCTCGCTGTCGTCGTCGGCAACCAGCAGCTTGCCCTCGAAGCGCGGGCGATAGTCGCGCAGATATTCGGTGTAGGCGGCGGGATCGCTGCGAAAGCGATTGAGTTCGGTGAAAACGCCCTCCTCGAACC
>NZ_DATMST010000174.1:0-47473 GCF_035565275.1 Sphingopyxis sp. | reverse complement strand
GAGCGCGCAGAAGCCCGCGAGCGCGCGCCGGCCGGATATCGAGGAGAGGGCGCCGGTCACCGCCCGCCCTTATCGCACTCGATCGCCCGCGTCACCGCCGACGGTTCACAATGGACGTGACCATGCTAGGGTCTGAATTCCTGTCACAAAGGAAAAAGCCGCTCGCATGCCCGCCCTCTCCGCTGCCGCCCTCGGTCCGCTCCTCATCGCCGCCCAGCTTGCCGCCATGCCCGATACGGACACCGCCGGGCCGCCGTGGAGCGGCCAGATGCAGTGCGGCGTGACCTGGACCGATCCCGCAGACAAGGAGCGCGACTGGATGGTCTCGGTCGCCAGCGACACGACGAATATGAAGCTCGCCATCTCCGACCGCGCGCGCGCCGGTGACCCGAAGCCGCTCGAAAAGGACGAGACGCGCGACCTTTCGCCCCGCAAGGCAAGGCTCGAAATTGCGGGGCTCGGCGGCGGCGAGGTCGAGGTTACGAGCTACCCGGTCGGCGAAGGCCGCATCTGGCACGACATCGGGCTCGGACATGTCGAAGGTCTCGACAAATTTCCCGCCGACCCGACCCTGATCCTCACGATCGGCGCCGCGTCGCCGATGCGCATCGAAATGCGCGACTTCGCCGGCGCGCGCGCCTATCTCAAACGCTGTCTCGACCGCTGACCCTCCTTTTACCTTCCGGAAGACCTGAACCATGTCCCTTCGATTTGCCGCTTTCCTCGTCTCGACCGCGATCGCCGCGCCCGCCGCCGCCCAGACGGCGTCGGTCATCGACGCCGCCAACCTTACCCAGACCGTCCGCACCCTCGCTTCGGACCAGTTCGAGGGCCGCGCGCCGGGCACCGTCGGCGAAGAGCGTACAATCGGTTATCTGATCGGCCGGCTACAGGCGCTGGGGCTCGAACCCGCGGGGATCGACGGCGGCTGGACCCAGCCCGTGCCGCTGCTCCACACGCGGCTTGGCAAGCCCGAGACGCTCGCTTTCAATCGCGGCGGCCAGGCAACGCCGCTCGCCTCGGGCACCGACATCTATGTCTCGTCGCTCCAGCCAGAGGATCGCGCGGTGGTCGAAAACGCGCCGCTCGTCTTCGTCGGCTATGGCGTCAGTGCGCCCGAACGCGGCTGGGACGATTTCAAGGGGCAGGACCTCAAGGGCAAGGTTGCGGTCTTCCTGATCAACGACCCCGACTTCGCCGCCAAAAAGGGCGAGGACGCCTTCGGCAAGTTCGGTGGCCGCACGATGACCTATTATGGCCGCTGGACCTACAAGTTCGAGGAAGCGGCGCGGCGCGGCGCGATAGCCGCGCTGATCGTCCACGACACCGACGGCGTGGGCTATGGCTGGAACGTCATCCAGAGCCCCGGCGGCGAAAACTACGGCCTCGTCGCTGCGCCCGACAAGGTGACCAGCCTCGCGCTGCAGGGCTGGATCTCGGGCGAGACCGCGACGAAGCTGTTCTCCGGCGCGGGGCAGGATCTCGCAAAGCTGCGCGTCGCCGCGCGGCGACGCGATTTCAAACCCGTCGATCTCGGCACGGCTTTCAACGCCGCGATCCCGGTGACGCACGAGGTGGTGCAGAGCCAGAACGTCCTCGCGAAGCTTCCGGGCACCAAACGCCCCGACGAGGTCGTGATCTATGGTGCGCATTGGGATGCCTATGGCGAGGGCGCGCCCGATGAAAAGGGCCGCATCTACCGCGCCGGCGCCAACGACGACGCGCTCGGCGTCGCGGGACTGTTCGAAATCGCGCGTGCGTTCAAGGCCGCCCCGGCACCCGACCGCACGATCGCCTTCGCCTTCTGGACTGCCGAGGAACGCGGCCTGCTCGGCTCTGAAGCCTATGCCCAAAACCCTGTATTCCCTGTCGAAAAGACTGTGGCGAACTTCGGCCTCGATATTCTCCAGACCGCAGGGCGCGCAAAGGATGTCGTTCTCGTCGGCAAGGGGCAGGGCACGCTCGAGGACGATCTTGCACGTGTCGCCGCAGCGCAGGGCCGCACCGTGGCGCCCGAAAGCCTGCCCGAGCGCGGTCTCTTTTACCGCGCCGACCATTTCAGTCTCGCCAAGCGCGGCGTGCCCGTCCTGCTGATGATGGGAATCGCCGGCGCCTCGGATCTCGTCAACGGGGGCAAGCAGGCGGGACAGGCGTGGGTCGATGACTATACCGGCAGATGTTATCATCAGGCGTGCGACGCGTGGGACGCCGGCTGGAATCTCGACGGAGCGGTTCAGGATATCGAGATTTTTTACCAGATCGGCAATGAACTCGCTCGCTCGGTGCGCTGGCCGGAGTGGAAGGCGGGCAGCGAGTTCAAGTCGATCCGCGACCAGAGTGCCGCTTCGCGAAAATAGCCCGGGAAAAACAATCGGGGGCCTTTTCGGGGTGGAAAGTGGCTGGTTGGCGCCGGGGCTGCTCCACTCCGCAGGGAACGGGCCGCATCGGAAGGAACGGCCGCCGCCGGTTCGAGCCGCGCCAAGTCAGGTCGATGGAAATTCTAAATTGCAAATGACTCGCAATAACATATAAGCCCGCCGGTGCCGCATCTCGCGCGCCGAAAGGGAATCGATGTACGCTTTTGTCGATCGACCGGTGGAAAGCCTCTGTAATAGCGGGCGCTTTTTGCTGTGGGCGATGCGCGGGTGGGTCCTCGCGGCCGAGCGCGGCCAATGTCCGCCGCAGACGCTGCATCGAGGCTTCGTCGCGGTCCGGGCGGCGGACGCGCTTCCCGATTTCCACATCGTGATGGCGTTGCTCGGCAGCGAGATGGTCGAAACGCTGCTGCTTGCCCCGATGCCTTGCCATCAGGTTTCAGAGGATGAAGCAATTCTGCTTGGACTCTGGCGCGATTTTTCGCTGGAAGGCGCCACAACAACCGCACGCGCGACGCTGGCCTTGCTGGCCGCGGAAGCCAGCGCCGGCCCGATTGCCAAGGCGATGGGGACGACGCTGGCCCGGCTGACCGCGGCGGGATTCGATATGCCGGTCCGCGTGGCCGGCACCATGACGCATCAGGAAAGTTCAAAGTGATGAGTGACCGTATTGCCGAAGCCGCCAAGCTGGCCCCCTCCGCCTCGCTGACCGTCGAGGAGGTGCGTTCGGTCCGCCACTGGAACGAGCACCTGTTCAGCTTCACGATCACCCGCCCGCCGAGCTTTCGCTTCCGGTCGGGCGAGTTCGTGATGATCGGCCTGCCGGGCGAAGGGCGCCCGCTGCTGCGCGCCTATTCGATCGCGAGCCCCGCCTATGCCGACGAGCTCGAGTTCCTGTCGATCAAGGTCCCCGACGGCCCGCTGACCTCGCGATTGCAGAAGATCCAGCCGGGCGACCCGGTCTATCTCGGCCGCAAGCCGACCGGCACGCTTGTCGCCGACGCGCTGACCCCCGGCCGGCGGTTGTTCATGCTGTCGACCGGCACGGGCCTCGCGCCCTTCCTCAGCCTCGCGCGCGATCCCGACATCTACGAGCGTTTCAACCAGATCGTCATCGTGCATTGCGTACGCCAGGTCAGCGACCTTGCCTTCCGCGACGAGCTCGAAAGCCAGCTTGCCGGCGATCCGCTGGTGCAGGATCAGGCGCTGCTGCAATTTCATTACCTGCCGACGGTAACGCGCCAGCCCTTCCGCACGACGGGCCGCATCGATGCGCTGATCGACGATGGTTCGCTCTTCGGTCACCCGCTGACCGGCCCGACCGCCTTCGACCCCGCGACCGATCGCATCATGATGTGCGGCAGCATGGCGATGATCCGCGACCTTCAGGCCCGCTTCGAGGAACTGGGCTTCACGGAAGGGTCGAACGCCGCGCCCGGAGACTTCGTCATCGAGCGCGCGTTCGTGGGATAAATGTTCCACTGACGTGGAACCGGCACCGGCCCGCTCCCCCACCCGGCCTCCCGATCCAGTTTACCCTGCGGGAGGCCGGGTGGGGGAGCGGGCCGGTGCCGAACCTCGAGCTACGGCTTGTCGGCGTAGGCCTTCACCAGATCGAACATATAGTCGCGACCGACATAGACCGAGCGCACCTCCATGCGTTCGTTGAGGCCGTGCGCGCCATTGCCGTCGGGGTCGCCCCACATGCCGGGGATGCCATAGGTCGGGATGCCGACCGCGCCGAGGAAGGTCGCATCCGTGTAACCATTGGCCATCGCGGGGACGACCTTCAGCCCCGGCCAATATTTGTCGACGAGCGTCTGCATCGGCCCGATGATCTTCGGGTCGAGCGGCGGCGACGGCGGCGCGGGGCGCTTCGGCGGCAGCTGGGTGATCGTGACGCCCGGATCGCCGATGACTTTCGCAAGCTCGTCCCTGATCGATTCGATGCTGTGCCCCGGAAAGATGCGGCAGTTGATGTTCGCGCCCGCGCGCTGCGGCAGCGCATTCGGGGCATGGCCGCCGTCGAGCAAGGTCGCGACGCAGGTGGTGCGAAGGTTGCTGTGGAGGAACGGGTCCTTGTTGACGATCGCCTCGGCCGCCTTGTCGGCGGGGTTTTTCGACAGCGCGACCATCGCGTTGCCGGTCTCGTCGCCGCGCGCGGCGCCGGCTTCGGCGAAGAAGCGCCGCGTCGTGTCGGTCATCTCGACCGGGAAGTCGTAGTCGTCGATCTTCGTCAACGCGCGCGCGAGTTCGTAGATCGCATTGTCGGGCACCGGCGCCGAACTATGGCCACCGGGGTTGCGGGTTTCGAGGCGGAAGTTGGCGAAGGTCTTTTCGCCGACCTGCACCGACTGGCCGAGCACCTTGCCCTTGCCGTCGCTGTCGCCGCCGCCGCCTTCGTTCAGCGCGAATTCGGCGTCGATCAGGTCGCGTTTGTTCGCGGCGAGCCATTCGACCCCGTTGAAGGCGCCATTGGTTTCCTCGCCGCAGGTCAGCGCTACCTTGACGGTGCGTTTCGGTTTGTAGCCCGCCTTCCGGAAACGGATCAGCGTGTCGACCCAGACGGCCGCCTGCGCCTTGTCGTCGGCGGTGCCGCGACCGTAGAAATAGCCATTCTCCTCGACCATCACGAAGGGATCGCGTTCCCAGTCCGCGCGCTTCGCCTCGACGACGTCGATATGCGCGACGAGCAGGATCGGCTTCGCGGTCTTGCTGGTGCCCGGATAGACGGCGACGAGCCCGCCTTCCTTGGGATTCTCGGGCGTGGCGAACAGGGTGAGCTGGCTGTCGGGGATGCCCGCCGCCTTCAGCCGCGCCGCCATCCGTTCGGCGGCGAGGGTGCAGCTGCCCGACGACAGCGTCGTGTTGGTCTCGACCAGTTCCTTGTAAAGGTCGCGGAACGCGATCTGGTCGGCCCGCGGCTGCGCCTCGGCGGCGATCGCGGGCGCCGCGAGCAGCATGGCGGACGTCAGCAACGCGGACAGCGATTTCATCATTTTCTCCCCTGTTTTGCGAATGAAGGGAGCAGAAAGACCGCGCGACCGCAAGTCCGCGATGCGCGCCCCCTTGCGTCGCGGAAGGCTTTCGCGCAATCGGTGCCGAAGGGGAGAGGACCAAGCGTGACGCGAATAGAAGACGACCCGCCGGGGCTGGTGGCTCGCGGGGTGCGCCGCCTGCTCCTCCTGCTGTACCGGATGCGCGGATGGAAAGCAGTCGGCGTCGTGCCCGAATCGCGGCGCTTCATCCTCATCGCCGCGCCGCACACGAGCAACTGGGACTTCGTCAATTTCCTCGGGCTGACCGCCGACCTTGGTATCCGGCCCTATTTCATGGCGAAACTGTCGCTGTTCCGCTGGCCGCTCGGCGGCTTCATCCGTCAGATGGGCGGGGTTCCGGTCGACCGCCGCGGCGGTGGCAATGTCGTCGAACAGATGACCTTGGAATTCGCGCGCCGCAGCGAGTTCATGCTGACCGTCGCGCCCGAGGGGACGCGCGGCAAGGCAGTAAAATGGCGGACCGGCTTCTATCAGATCGCGCTCGCGGCGAAGGTCCCCCTGGTCGTCGGCTTCATGGACTATGGCACGCGCACCGGGGGGCTCGGTCCGCTTATCTGGCCGAGCGGCGACTTCCGCGCCGACATGACGAAGCTGTTCGAGGTATATAAAAGTTGCGTTGCCAGATTTCCCGAGCGTGCGGTCCGGTCGATCGATGATATAGTCGGATCCGATGAGGAACCGGACATCCGCGCATGAATGAAGTTCTTTCGCTTCTCGCGACCGCTGCGCTCCCCGAAATGGGGGTGCACAGGACGCGGCCTGTATCCGGCGGCCATGCCGCGCACCCCCCAAGCTTCATCCCGTGGCTGCCAGAGACCCGGGTCTAGGCGGCGGGGAGAGCCCGGCCGATGTGTCGGCGCTCGGCGATGCGCCGCGCATCCGCGCGATATTGATCGCGGCCGCGCGCGAAGGGCGCAGCGTCAGCTATTCCGAACTGCTTGGCGACCTCGGTTTTCGCTTTACCCGGCCCAAGATGCGCGCGGTGTGCCGGACGCTGGAGGAAGTCGACCGGCTCGGCGCGATCGATGGCGAACCCGATCTTGCGGTGCTGGTGGTGCGCGAAAGCGACCGCCTGCCGGGGCAGGGCTGGTGGGTCGGCGGAACCGCGTTGCTGCTCGGCTACGACGGCCCGTGGGAAGGGGCGGCGGCGGCGCGGTTCATCAGGGAGCAGCAGCAGCAGGCGTTCGATTACTGGAAGGAGCGGTGACGGCGCCGATCCTCGAGCTCAACGGCCTCGCGGGCGTGGGCAAATTCACGATCGGGCGGATCGTCGCCGGGCAGATCGGCGCACGCCTGATCGATAATCATATGATTTACAATCCCGCCCTCGCGACAACCGATTTCGGTAGCGCTGCATTTTTCGCAGCCGTCCGGGCGGTCCGCGACATCGTTTTCGAGCGCGTCGCGGCATTGCCCGCCGAAACACCTGTCGTCCTGACCATCGCACCCGGACGAAACAGGGCGTGGGGCGCCGAGTGGCAGCAAGCCATTCGCGAACTTGCCCAGCGGCGCGAGGCGCCCCTGTTCGGGGTGCATCTTAGTTGCACGGATGCCGAAGGCGCGCGGCGTATCGCGACGCCATCGCGCGCCGCGATGCGCAAACTGACCGACCCCGCCGTGATCGCCACTGGCGACAGACCGGTTCTGCTCGATCATTGTGACAATGTACTGGACCTCGATGTTACGAGACTTGACGCCGGGGAATCTGCCGCCGCGATTTTGCGCTGGCTGGAAATTCGTGGCGGCTGACGACCGGAAGCGGGCCTATCGATCATCGTCACCCCGGACTTGATCCGGGGTCCCGCTTTTTATCCGGCCAATCGATCAAACAAATCCTGCCAGTCGGGATCGCAGCGTTCGATCAGCTCGAACTTCCATTGGCGGTGCCAGCGTTTGAGGCGCTTTTCGTGCGCGATACAGGCGACAATGTCGTCGCTGCGTTCGGCCCAATCGGGGAAAACTGGTCTAAGCGGGACCCCGGATCAAGTCCGGGGTGACGAAAGCGGGAAACGGCAGCTTCCCACCCCAAAGCGGATATGGTCCGGAGCCTGCTAGACGCGCCCCGGCGCCCGTGCGCGGATGAAGTTTTCGAGCGCGACGAACAGCATCTCGCGCGCATCGCCGCCGAGCATCTCGGCGGTCAGCCAGTCGAACTGTACGCGGTCGCGGCGCGTGGCGGCGCCGACCATCGCGGCGAGCAGCGCCTCGTCGAAACTGACGCGCGGGCAGCAGGGCGGAGCGACGGCAAAGGGTTCGGGCCAGACATGGCCGATCGCCTCGACCACCAGGCGATAGCGTCGCGCGGCGAGGATGTTGCCCCAGCGCCGTTCGAGTTCGGGCATCGGATCGCGCTCGCTGCGACGGCAGAGGATGCAGTAACGCAGCGCGAGGACGGCCTGCGCGGCTTCGACCGAAAGGTCGCGCACCAGCGGCTGCTCGGTCAACTGGCGGATCAGCTCGCTGCTTTGCATGAGGTGTGTTTCTCCCGGCCCGTGCAATCCTCGCGTCCCTTTTTTCCGAAAAAGATGCCGGCCGCTTTAAAGCGCAGCTTCAAGATGCAGCGGCCGGCAGGAGGGGACTGCCCCGCCTTGCTATTGAGAATTATTCGCAAATACAAGCAAAAAAAGAGGCGCCCGAAAGCGCCTCTCTTATCAATAGCCTGGGCCGCAGAGAATGCGTCCGCGCCGTCGATCTCAACGTCAGTCGTCGCCTGCAGGCTTCGACTGGAGCTGGATATAGTTTTCGATGCCCATGCGCTCGATCATCTCGAACTGCTTTTCGAGTTCGTCGACATGATGCTCTTCGCTTTCGAGAATATCGGCGAACAGGTCGCGGCTGACATAGTCGCGCACGCTCTCGCTATGGGCGATCGCGTCGCGGAGCAGCGGGATCGCTTCTTCCTCGATCGCAAGATCGGCCTTCAGGATTTCCTCGACCGTCTCGCCAACGCGCAGGCGACCGAGCAGCTGGAAATTGGGCAGGCCGCCGAGGAAGAGGATGCGATCGGCGAGCTTGTCGGCGTGCTTCATCTCGTCGATCGACTCTTCGCGCTCGAAATGCGCGAGGCGCGCGACGCCCCAATTGTCGAGCATGCGATAATGCAGCCAGTACTGGTTGATCGCGGTCAACTCGTTCTTGAGCGCCTCGTTGAGGAAATCGATGACTTTTTCGTCGCCCTTCATGGTGTCTGTCCTGTCATTTTGTCCTGGAATGGAGTGGGCGCATTATACGCGCCCAGGCCCCGTCTGGCCAAGGTCAAAAATGGCGGAAAACCAAGAAAAATCAGGCAGTCGCGGCGGCGTCGCTGATGATATTGCGAGCGAATGACAGGCACTGTCCGCATTTGGGTTTGCGACCCAGTTGCGCATAGGCCGCCTTCGCGCACCGCAATTGGCCATTGCGCGCGACATCGCGCAGCTGGCTTTCCCTTATTGCGTTGCAGACACAGACGACCATGTGCGAATCCTTCTCAACAATGCTGATTTAGGGATAGTGCGAAGGATTCGCAACAGGAAAGATGCGACTGGTTCGCAATCGGAACAGGCGCATTTTTCGCATAGGCGGTGCCCGCCCGCCCCTTGCCCCCGAAGTGATTCGCGGGCATAGGCGCGCCCATCTTCCCCGCCCTTCCAGCAAAGGTCCGCCCCGATGAAAGTGAATGTCTATGTGACGCTCAAGCCGGGGGTCCTCGACCCGCAGGGCAAGGCGATCCATCATGCGCTCGAAGGGCTGGGCTTCGGCGGCGTAGCGGATGTGCGCGCGGGTCGCTTCATCGAGCTCGACGTCGCCGACGGCACGAGCGACGCCGATCTCGACGCGATGTGCGCCAAACTGCTCGCCAACACGGTGATCGAAAACTACCGCATCGAACGGCCGTAAAGGAGCCAGGCCCATGAAGACCGCAGTCATCGTCTTTCCGGGTTCCAATTGCGATCGCGACATGGCGGTCGCGCTCGAACAGGTCACCGGCCGCGCGCCCGCGATGGTGTGGCACCGTGAGACCGAATTGCCCGATGGCGTCGATTTCATCGCGCTGCCCGGCGGCTTTTCCTATGGCGATTACCTCCGTTCGGGCGCGATGGCGGCGCGATCGCCGATCCTGCGCGCGGTCTCGGACGCCGCGGGGCGCGGCGTGCCGGTACTGGGCGTGTGCAACGGCTTTCAGGTGCTGACCGAGGCGCAGCTGCTTCCGGGCGCGCTGATGCGCAACGCGGGGCTCAATTTCGTGTGCCGCACGGTGCCGCTCACCGTCGCGAACAGCCAGTCGATGTTCACCGCCTCCTATGGTGCCGGCGAGGCGATCAACATCCCGGTCGCCCATCATGACGGCAATTATTTCGCCGACGCCGATACGCTCGACCGGGTCGAGGGCGAGGGGCGCGTGGCGTTTCGCTATGCCGACAGCGTCAACGGATCGGCGCGCGATATCGCTGGCGTGCTGAACGATGCCGGCAATGTGCTGGGCATGATGCCGCATCCCGAACGCGCGATCAACCGCGCGCACGGCGGCACCGACGGGCTACGCCTGTTCGAGGCGGCGCTCGGCGTTCTCGCCTGATCGCACGGGCGCTTCGGCAACCGGAAAGGTCGTCGGGGCGTCGCTGCCCGGTTCGACGGACGCCGCCGTCGCATCGGAAGTCCTGACCCCGGGCTGCAGCCAGCGCCCGACGAGGAGCAGCACCGTCGGCCAGAACATCGTATTCCAGATGTCGTGCCAATGCGCCGCATCGGGCTGGATCGCCGACCGGCCGACTTCGGCGGTCATGTCGAGCCACTCGCCGCCGCATGCCATCGCCAGAACGGCCAGCCATGCGATCACCCAGCCACCGCGCCACCGCCAGACCAGCCGGACGAACAGGAACAGGGCGAGGCCGAAATAGATGTGCAGCGCGTCCTTATCGAGCCCGGTTGCGTCGATAAGCGATATTTTCCGGGCCTCGAACAGCGAGGCGATTTCGATCAATGTCATGCAGTCAGACCTTGGCGGCGAACGGGTTGAAATCGGTGCCTTCGTCGAACACGTCAACACCTTCGCGCCGCTTCAACGCACCGACGACGATATAGGTTACCGGGGTCAGCGCCGCTTCCCATGCCGTCTTGATCAGCCATTGCGACAGGACGACCTCGTAAAGCTGTTCGGGCGGCCAGCCGGCAAGCCCGTAAAAGGCGAGCGGGTAGAAAATCAGGCTGTCGAGACCCTGGCCGACGACGGTCGATCCGATCGTGCGCGCCCACAGCTGCTTTCCGCCGGTCCAGAGCTTCATTCGCGCGAGGACATAGGAGTTGGCGAACTCGCCGACGCAGAACGCCGTCATCGAGGCGATGACGATGCGCCAGCTGTTGCCGAAGACGAATTCATACGCTTCCTGTCCCGGCCAGCCATCGGCCGGCGGAAGCGCCACGACGATCCACGCCATGAACGCCATGAAGGCGAGCGCGGCGAAGCCCGTCCAGATGACGCGGCGTGCCCGGGCATAGCCATAGACCTCGGTCAGAACGTCGCCGATGATATAGCTGATCGGGAAAAAGAGGACCCCGGCGCCAAAGGCCCATTCATAGCCGTTCGGCAGGACGACATAGCTCGGCTTCGACGCGCCGATGATGTTCGACAGCAGCAATATCGCGACAAAGGCCGCCATCAGCAGGTCGTAATAGCGGAAATGGCGGACGCTTGCGGCGCTGACCTGAACCGGCTGCGCCGTCGGAGGAGGGGGTGTGGTCATCGACGGCTGCTTAACCTGCTTTGCAGCCCGCGCAAACCACGCTATTCGCGCGGCGACGCATGGCAGCACTGCGCGCCCGTAGCTCAGCTGGATAGAGCACCCGCCTTCTAAGCGGGTGGTCGCAGGTTCGAATCCTGCCGGGCGCGCCAACATCTTTCCCCGGCGCAAAAATGCGCCAGACTCTCAGAAGCATCGGGGTTTTGTCGAGACGTCCCCAATCTGGTCCTGATGGGCAGCCGGAAAACGAAGATCCCGATGTCCGAGGGATGTTTCAATCATTATCCCGGATACGTACGATCTGGTCGAGCGTGCCGAGCAAAGCTTCGCCCCCTTCGCCCAACGCCAGGCGGACGCGTTCGCCATCGCGCAGATAGGCTGTTGCGGATCTGCCGGCCAACGCATCGAGCGCGCGCCGCTCGGCAATGCAACCCGATCCGACCTCCTCGGCGTCATGATTGGCCACGGTGCCGGACCCGATTACCGTTCCCGCGCACAGGTCGCGCGTGGCAGCAGCATGGGCGATGAGTTCGCCGAACCCGAAATGCATGGCACTGCCGTGCGGATGGCCAAAGGATGCGTCACCGCGCCAGACCCGAAGCGGCAGATGCACCCGGCCGTCACGCCATGCATCCCCGAGTTCATCGGGTGTCGCGGCGAAAGCCGACATGCTGCTCGGCGGCTTGGCGTGGATGAACCCGAACCCGCCTTTCATCTCGGCAGGTCCGAAGGCGCGTAGGCTCCAGTCGTTGATCACGATGATCAGGCGGACATGGGCGAGGGCTGCTTTCGCGCTCACACCCTGCGCGACGGCGTCGGTGATCACGCCGATTTCGGCCTCGAAGTCCACATCATGCGCCGCACGGGGAAAACGGATCGTCTCCCTCGGGCCGAAATAGCGATGCGAAATGCCCTGATACATCAATGGCGGTTCCCGCTCGCCGCGTTTTTCGAAGCCCCACGCGTCGGAAAGAATATGATTATGGGCGAGGAAGGCCGAAGCGTCGAGGAACTGGAAGCCGCGCGGCAGAACGGCATCGAGCGCCTCGGGCTCGACCGCAAAGCTCTCCGCAGTACCGTTCTCGATCCGGTCGGCCTCGGCGCGAAGCGCTGGCTCGACGCGCTCCCAGTCGTCGAGCGCTGCCTGCAACGTCGGTGCCGCTTCGGCGATCGCGGCGCGCTGAAGGTTGCGGGAGACGACAAGGAGACGCCCGTCGCCGCCGGAGCGGAGTGTCGCGAGCTTCATGCCGCCTCCTCGAATATGGCGACCGCCCGGGTCCAGCCGGCGGATGCACCTTTGATCTTGACCGGAAAGCAGGCGATGGTGAAACCGTCGGCTGGCAGGGCCTCGAGATTGTGCAGCTTTTCGAGGTGGCAATAGCCGATGTCCCGCCCCGCTTTGTGCCCTTCCCAGATCAGGCCGGCGTCTCCGGTTTCGGCGTAGCGTTCGGCGGTGTAGCTGAAGGGCGCGTCCCAGCTCCACGCGTCGGTGCCCGTGACGCGGACGCCTCGCTCGAGCAGGTAGAGTGTTGCTTCGCGCCCCATGCCGATCCCGGCGGAGAGATAGTCGTCGGCGCCGTAGCGGCTGCCCGCACGCGTGTTGACCACCACGATGTCGAACGGCCTGAGCGTGTGGCCGATGCGGTCGAGTTCGGCTTCGACCTCGTGTGCGGTCACGACATGACCGTCGGCGAGCCCTCGAAAGTCGAGTTTGACCCCCGGACGGAAACACCAGTCGAGCGGAACTTCGTCGATCGCGATCGCTCGCTCGCCGTTGTTCATCGTCGAGGCGAAATGATAGGGCGCGTCGAGATGGGTGCCGTTGTGGGTGATGAGGTCTACCCGCTCGTACGACCATGCCTCTTCATCGGGGAGCTGGTCGGCGGTCAGGCCGGGAAAGAAATGCGCCAGCTCGCCGACCTGGTCCCTATGGGTGAAATATTCGATTTTCGGTCGATAAGGGGCGGGATCGGACGCGACGTCGTTTTCCAGCGGGACGGAGATATCGACGAAATGGCGGATCATCGTCAGGCCGCCCGCTCGATATAGGTATAGAGCGGATCCTCTGCGCCGCGCTTTCCGAACAGGAAGGGCCTGGCGGGGTGGCGGTCCCAGAATTTGGCGGTCTCGGGCTCCATCCGGCTCCAGTCGAAGATCACGTCGCGATGGGTGATCGCCCAGCGCCCGTCGCGTCGCTCGAACCTGTCGAGATAGCGGCCGCCGATTTCGGCATCGGTGCCGTCGGTCATCTGGCACCAGGCAACATGATAGCTTTCGACGAACGCATGGTCGGCGTCCGAAAATTCGCACAGGATGTTGGTGATCATGTGCATCATCCCCTTGATCGGCGATCCGGGCCTGGGACGGGTGAAGGACACGACGTCGATGAATTCGGTGGCAAGCCCGTCGAACTCGCCGTGCCGTTCGGTGGCGCCGGGATGGTAGCATGTGTGCGCCAGCTCGGCGTCGCTGCGGTCGCCCGCGCGCGCGCGGCGATAAAGGACTTCGGCGATTTCCTGCTTGTCGAGCAGTTGCTGGAGGGCGGCATCCATGTCGGTCGGTTCCTTGATATTGCGGGAGGGGATGAGGGTGCCGCGCGTCGCGCCGCCGGGTGCGTAGAGCGGGTCATCCGCCGTGCGGCTGCCCATCAGACGGGCGGGCTGGGTTTCGTGATTCCAGAACGGACGCGTGCCGGGCATGACGCGCGACCAGTCGTAGACGATATCGCGATGCTGGATGAGCCAGCGGCCATTTACCATGCGGAAGGTGTCGAGATAGCGGCCACCGATATGAAAGAAGTTTGTGCCGCCATCGGGATCCGCAAAGGTCTCGTGCGCGACATGATAGCTTTCGACGAAGACATCGCCATTTGCACGGAAGTCGAACAGCGCATTGCCGATAATGTGCAGTTTAGAAAAGCACTCGGGACCGTGTTGTCGCGCCGCCTCGAGTGTGTCGATGAAGCTGTGCATCAACCCCTGGTAGGTGCCGTGATTGTCGGTCCCGTCCACGGGATGGCAGGCCTTCATCAGCGCCGGGTCATAGCGGTCGGCGCCGCGCGCGCGACTGTGAAGCAGATCGATGATCTCCCTTTTCACCGCGTATCGTTCCAGTTCGTTCATGCGATATCCTCTGCCTGCACTTCGGCCTCGATCGCGCCGATATTCTGAACTTCGCACCTTACCCTGTCGCGCGCCTTCAGAAAGCGCGGCGGCGACATCGACCCGCCTGTCCCCTTGGGTGTGCCGGTCGCGAGCACATCGCCCGGCTCCAGCGTGCATACGGTGGACAGATAGGCGATCTGCTCCCAGACATTGTTGATCATCTCCGATGTCGATCCGTCCTGCACCGTCTCGCCGTTTACAAGGCAGCGCATGCGCAGCGCGTGGGGATCGCCGACTTCGTCGGGCGTGACGATCCACGGGCCAAGGGGGCCGTGTGTGTCGAACGACTTGCCGAGCATGATCGTCGGACTGCGCTTTTGCCAGTCGCGCAAGGACACGTCGTTGCAGATCGTGTAGCCTGCAACCACCTCATGGGCCTTTTCGGGCGCGACGCGGCGACAGCGCCGGCCGATCACAACCGCCAGTTCGACTTCCCAATCGAGCTGTTCGCCTTCCGGCGGCAGCAGGATCGGGTCGTAGGGGCCGTTGATCGAGGTGGGCAGCTTCGCGAACCAGCGCTGAAACAGGGGCGCGATATAGTCAGGATTGGTTGCCTTCACCTCGTCGATATGGCTTTGATAGTTGGAGGCTATGCCGAGGAACTTGCGGGGCCTGAGCACGGGCGCATGCAGGCGGACGGCCACGAGCGCGTCTCCGGAGCCAGTCTCCATGGCGCGAGCGGCACGGCGCATCCCTTCCGGGCCGTCGCCAAGCAGGTCCTCCATCGACGGGGTCTCGATGGCAAAAATGCGGTCGTCCTGCACCACGCCGACGCGCGGGCCGTCGCCGATACTGTATGTCGCGAGTTTCATTGGCCGAGGCGCTCCACCAAATGCTCGCGAAAATCGCCGGCGGGCATATAACTCGGGTTGTTCAGCACCGCCTTCTGGGTCGCGGCGAATATCTCCGTGTCGGAAAGGCTGAAATCGATGGGCGTCCCGTAGGGCTGGCTGACATGCCAGGGCGTATGGACGTAGGTTTCGATGATGTTGTCCTCGGGATCGCGAAAATAGACGGTCCAGCTGTTGCCATGATCGAGCGTCCAGATCTTCGTGATCCGCGGATCGGCCTGCGCGCGATCGTGGACAGCGCGCAATTGCGCGAAATCGTCGAGCAGAAAGGAAATCTGGGCGACCGTCGACGGGCTGTCGGGCGCACGCCCCGAAGCGAGCAATAGCTGGTGATGCTCGTCGGGCGACATGGTCATGAAGCGGATCGGGTTCACGTCGGTGCGTTCGTCGGTGACGATGAAGCCGAAGAAGCTGGTGTAGAAATCGGTCATCCGATCGATGTCGATCACATAGATGCCGACATGGTTGAGCGAGAAATTGATGCGGGTCATGGCAGGGCTTCCGTTGATGAAGAGAGCGTCGATGCCGCCGGGGCGACGAGACAAAGCTGGGCGGCAAGGTCGGCGATCGCGGCATCGAGCGCGTCCTGACCCGCGCCGGCGGCAAAGATATACCGATCGGGACGGACGATCGTCCAATCGTTGCCATCGCTGGCGAGCCACTCCTGCAGGGCGTGATCGTCGGGGCGGATGGTCTGGCCCTCGATAGCGGCCCACGCAGAAGCGTCCGACGCCAGGGGTGCCGCAGCAAGCAAGGTGAAACGGCCTTCCAGCAGGGCATCGAAATGACGTCGGCCTTCGGGCGAGGCGACCACGAATTCTGGCACACGCATGCCGCCGCTGGCGGCATCGACAACCCCTCCCCGGATCGGCGGGACGATGTCGGTCATCGCCACCGTTCCATCCCGATTACGCTCCGCTTCGCGAAAGGCGGTATCGCGACGGGCAGCATCTTCGGGATCGAGCTTGCACACTTCCGCTCCAGCTGCGACCGACGCCGAGATGACGGCCCGTACATGCGGTTCGCGCTCGGGCTGGTAGCTGTCGAGCAGCGCGGCGTCCGCGGTCCCGCGCAGCACCAGCGACAACCGCCACATCAGCTGCGCCGCATCGCGAATGCCATGGCACATGCCCTGTCCGTAGAAGGGGGGTGTCTGGTGCGCCGCGTCACCGAGAAGGAAGACATTTCCTGCGCGCCACCGGTCGGCGAGGAGCGCGCGGAACCGATAGACGGCGGCGCGGACGATCTCGACATGGTCAGGATCGATCCATTTGCCGATATGGCGGCGAAGCCAGGCTTCTTCCATCACCTCTTCGTCTCGTTCGCCGGGCAGGAGCATATATTCCCAGCGCCGATGACGACCTGATCCCGGGATCAGCGTCGCGGGGCGGGCGGGGTCGCAGACCATCAGGGAAAAGCGGCCATCGCGCACCTCCTCGGGAATTTCGTGATCTTCCGGCCATTGCATCGGTCCGTCGACGAGGGTGTCGACGACGAGCCAGCGTTCCTCGAAACCGATATCGTCGAGGGGAATCTCCAGCGTCTTGCGCACCGTGCTGCTAGCGCCATCGCAAGCGAGGATGAAGCGGGCAGAGAAGGCGACGCCTTCCCCCTCGCCGTCGCACGCGCTGATCTCGCTGCCGTCGATACCGGTGACCTCGTGCCCACAGCGCACCTCGACATGCGGGAAACGGGCGAGCCCGTCGCGCAACAAGGCCTCGAGTTGCGGCTGGTAGAAGAGGTTGCCGGGATGCCAGGCGAGGGGGTCGGATCGTGGCCTGGCGCGAAAAGTCCGAATGGGCTTCAAATCCGCCCCGAGATAGACCGAGCCGCCCAGGGGCCGGGTGACGTCGGCCACCGCGCCTGCAAGGCCGATCGAGTCGAATATCCGCATGATCTCAGCGTCGAAAACGATCGCTCGCGGCTGACGATAGGGCGCGTCCCCGCGTTCCAGAACCAGCGTTCGCAGGCCGGCGGCGCCCGCGAGATTCGCCGCCGCCGCGCCCACCGGCCCCAGACCTATGATTGCAATATCGAAGTCCGCCCTGTTCGCCATGCCTTCGCATCGATCCCCGCCAGGCACCTGCCATGATCGGCGGCGCTTTCGGGGGTGCTATCGGGGCGTGCCTTAAGGGACAAAGACCGTTGAGGCGGATTTCGATAACTTTTGGTTATTTCTTGGCGGGGCCGCGCCCGGCAGCGCAGCGCAGGCTTCCCGGATCATCTGCATCACGGCCCGGGCGCCCGGCAACAGGGAACTGTGCTGACGATAGGCGAGGCCGACCTGTTCGGGCGGAAAGGCGAAATTGACATCGAGCGCGACGAGACCGGACTGGCGTGCGTTGAGAAGCGTCGAGGGGACGACGGTGATGAGATCGGTGTTCTGGACTACCGTATCGAACAGGATCACCGTGCTGACGTCGATCGCGCTCGATGGCGGTGGAATGCCGGCGTCGAGAAAGGCATTGTTGATGATCTCGCGATGCGACGGCGGATAGTCGGGAATGAGCCAGGGAAAATCCGAAAGGTCGGCGAGCGAGAGGTTCGGGCGTCTGGTAAGGGGATGGTCGGGTCGGGTCGCGACCCGGGGCCCCGTCTGCACCAGCGGCTCGAAATCGAGACCGAGCGGTCCGCTCTCACCGGGAATCAGCAGCAGCGCAACGTCAAGCTCCCCATCGAGCAGGGCGGCGGTAAGTTCGACGGAGAAGGCGATTTTCAGCTTGAGCTTGAGGCCCGGCAGCGTTTCCATCACCTGTCGCGCAACGTCACCCATGACAGCATTCATCGTCGGAATGACGCCGATGACGATCGTGCCGCGCGTGAGTCCGCGCATGGCGTCGATTTCGGCTACGGCGCGGCGCACGTCGCTGTCGATCATCTTTGCGTAACGGAAAAGGGTCTCGCCAAAGCGGGTCGGCTCAACCCCGCGCGGGCGCCGGTCGAGCAGCGGTACGCCGAGCTCGGCTTCCAGCCCGTTGATCGCCTTGCTGAGCGCGGGCTGCGACACATGCACAGCTTCGGCCGCCGCGTGCATGGTCTTGTTCTCGACGCATGCCATGAAATAGCGCAGCACTCTCAAGTCCATCGCCGGGCCTCCATCCTCGTTCTGCCGCTATGGTAAAGGTCGAAATAATGAGAGAAAGTGGTGATATTGGCAATATACGATAACCTGTGGCTATTGCTCCGCGCGCAAGTTTCAATTTTTCTCTCCTCCTCCGTCTGCCCAATACGGGACATCAAACGATAATGATGAACCTGGAGGGGAAGATGGACATTCACGCCACGATTGCGCACATGCGCTATACCGGTGCCGTTTCGGCGCTGGCGATCGCGCTCGCCGCGGCGCCGGCCCATGCTCAGGAAGATGATGCCGTTAGCGCCACGCCCGCCGCCAACGAAATTGTCGTGACCGCGCAAAAGCGCAACGAGCGGCTCCAGGATGTCCCGATCTCGATCACCGTGGTCAACCCCGCACTGCTCGAAAGCACCAACGCGCGCAACTTTGCCGAACTGCAGGGTGTCGTGCCCGGCGTCTTCTTCCATGGCAATTCGGGCGGGGGGCGCACCTATATCACGCTGCGCGGTGCGACGGGCCTTGCGCTCAACACCGGCGACGAGCCTGTCGCCATCTATGTCGATGATATCTATGTCGCGCGCGGCGTGACGGTCGGCATGTCCGACCTGCTCGATCTCGGTACGATCGAAATCGTGCGCGGGCCGCAGGGAACGCTCCAGGGCCGCAACGCGACCGCCGGTGCGATCCTCATCCGCAGCGCCGACCCGACCGACGAGCCGAGCGCCCAGTTCAACATGAGCATTGCCGATCCGCGCGAATTCCGCACCCAGGGCGCAATATCGGGACCGCTTGGCGAGGGCATCGGGGCGAGACTTGCGCTGGGCTATGTCAACGACCACGGCTGGGCCTTCAACCCTGTCTCCGGGAAGCACATCGGGGGCGGCGAAAGCTTCCAGTCGCGCCTGGTCACGACGTTGGAGTCCGGCGACTTCAATGCGCGGATCATCGGCGACTATAGCTGGACGAACAACCAGCCTGCGATTTTCCGCTATGCCAATACCAATTTCAGCCCGCTGCCTACGGGCCCGCTGATCCCGGCCGGGACCGCGACGCCGAATGCGCCGCTCCTTCCCGCCGACCGCGATCGTATCTTCAAGGACGACATCATCGCGCTCGACCCCGGAACCGACACGACCGTGAAGACCGGCGGCATCGCGGCAAAGCTCGAATACAGCTTTGGCAACATCGACCTCGTTTCGGTAACCGGCTGGCGCCGCGCGGTCGTGCAGGGGACCAACGATTCCGATGGCCTCGCCACCGCGCGCATGGGGTATAACCAGAATGATGATCGCAGCAGCCAGTGGAGTCAGGAGCTTCGATTGCAATCGTCCGGAGACCGGCGCTTCTCCTGGATCCTCGGCCTCTATTTCTTCGATGAAAACCAGTTCTACGAAGACGATATCTACAATCTGCGTTTCTCGTTGCCGACCAACACCGTAACCAAATATCGCGGCAATCTCTACACCACCTCCTATGCGGGCTTTGCCGACGCAACCTTCAAGGTCACCGACAAACTCCATGTCATTGGCGGCATTCGTTACACACGCGACGAAAAGCGGCTCGACGCGACGATCCAGCCCACCAACCTCGACACCAATGTCACGACGACGACCATCTATGCGCCGCCGAAAGAAAACTGGACCGATACGTCCTATCGCGCCAAGCTCGTATACCAGCCTTCGCGCGACCTGATGTTATTCGCCGGCTATGGGCGCGGTTTCCGCGCCGGCGGCTATAATCCCTTCGCGGTGCAGCCCTCCTATCAGCCCGAGATCAACAAGAGCTGGGAAGTGGGCGCCAAGGGAAATCTGCTCGATCGCATGATCGACTTCTCGATCGCCGCCTTCCAGAGCGATTATTCGAACCTCCAATTGCGCGCCGGCGTGCCGACCGGAGGGGCGATTATCACCAATGCCGCGGAGGCGCGGATCAAGGGTGTCGAACTCGAGCTTAACGCCCGGCCCGGGGCGATGACGCGTTTTTCCGGGAATCTTGCCTATACCGACGCCAAGTTCACCAGTTTTCCGACCGCGCGCGATACGCTTGACCGGCCCGTCGACGCGACCGGCAACAAGCTTCCACGTACGCCCAAGTGGCAGTTCTTCGTGCAGGGCGAGCAGGATGTCGCGCTCGGCGATGATCTGCTGCTCGGCGCTCAGGTCAACTATCGCTGGCGTGACCGTATTTATTTCTTCTTCACCGACCAGACGGCCCAGCCCTGGCAGGATCCGTCGGGCGGTGAACTCGGTGCCCGTTTGACGCTGAAACCCGAAGATGAACGCTGGTCATTCTCGATCTTTGGCACCAATCTTACCAATGCGCGCATCATCAATACGGCCGCCGTGACGTTCAGCTATCCGCAGGTCGGGCTGAACAAACCGCGCGTGATCGGTGCATCGGCCGGGTTCAAATTCTGAACTGCGTGCAAAGGGAGAGAATGATGGAAAGGCCGCATGAATTCCACCGGCATTGGCGCACGCTGGCGGGATGCACCATTGCCGCCGCCATCGGCACGATCGGGTTGCACGCCTACACCAGCGGTGCATTTGTGCATGCGCTGACCGAGGATGCGGGCTTCACTCGTGACCAGATGTCGCTGGCGACGCTGATCCTGTCGGCAAGCGTCGCGATCTGTGCACCGATCGCCGGTGTGATGATGGATCGCTACGGCGCGCTTCGGGTCGTCAGTGTCGCGGTGATCGGCGAAGCCTTGGCCTTCGCAATTCTCGGGCTGATCCCCGCCGATTTCACTTTCTATGCGGCCGGCATTTTTCTGCTCGCCATCCTCGGGGTCGGCACGACACCGCCCGCCTTTGCGCGCATGGTGACGACCAGGTTCGATCGTTCACGGGGGCTCGCGCTCGGGATCATGATCAGCGGCCTCGGCCTGATGGCGATCACGGGGCCGATGTGGGCAACCTGGATCATCGACCAGGTCGGCTGGCGCGGCGGCTACTTCTTCATGGCCGGGCTCGTGTTGCTGCTCGGGGGCATCGGCGTGCTCCTGATCCGCAGCGAGGGCGAAGCGCACGGCGAAAGCGCAGCCTCGCTAAAAACCGGCGATTTTTCGGCACTGCGGCGCCCGCTCTTCTGGATGATGCTGCTCGGTTTTCTCGCGCCGGCCTTTTTCAGTGGCGGCTATCTGCTCCACCTCATCATGCTGTTGCGCGAGCGGGGCTTCAGCCCTTCGGGCGCAGCGCAGGTCCAGTCGCTGATCGGGGTCGCCGTATTGGTGGGGCGGTTGGGATCCGGCTGGGCGCTCGATCATTTTCCCGCCCAGATTGTAGCGGCCGTGGCGTTCACCATTTCGGGTCTTGCATGTCTGCTGCTGCTCGGGTCGGACCCTTCGCTCGTCAGCCTGGCCGCGCTCGGGATCGGCCTGACGATCGGTGCGGAACTCGATATCATGGCCTATTTCATCTCGCGCTATTTCGGACTCGAAAGCTTCGGGCGGCTCTACGCACTCGCCTATGCATGCCTGATCACCTCCGCCGGGGCGAGTCCGGTGCTGATCAGCTGGATTGCCGGCGCTGGCGGCGGCTATGGCCCGGCCTTGATCGTATCGACCGTCGGAACGGTCGCGGGCGCCGCGATCCTCATGTTTCTGCCGAATCCCGCCCGCACTGCCACAGGGCCCGAGACGGTCGGGCAAGTCGAGCCGGTGCGTGCCTGAAAAGATGGCCAGCCTTTCCGGGAAGGTTGCACTGGTCACCGGCGCCGCATCGGGGATCGGAACGGCAACCGCCGATCTGCTCGAGGCCACGGGCGCAGAAGTGTGGAGGGCTGATGTGGTGCCGTCGGTCGACCTCCGTCTTGACGTGACGGAAGCAGCACATTGGTCGGCCGCGGTCGACCGCATCATGGAGGCATCAGGCCGGCTGGATATATTGGTCAACGCGGCCGGGATCGCCGCGGGGGGCGGTCCCGCATCGGTCGAAGCCGTGTCGATCGACCATTGGCGCCGCGTCTTCGCGGTGAATGTCGAAGGCACGCTGCTCGGCTGCCAGCAGGCATTGCGTGTCATGGGCCGCCCTGCACCGGGGAGTATCGTCAACATCGCCTCGACTGCGGCGACTGCCCCCAGCCAGGCTCTTGGCGCCTATGGCGCGTCGAAAGCGGCCGTCGTGCAATTGACGCGGAGCGTCGCCGCAGCCGCTGCGCTTGCCGGCCTTCCGATCCGCTGCAATTGCGTGCAGCCCGGCATGGCTGATACGCCGATGACCGCCGATATGGACCCCTTCTATCGCCAAGCCTGGATCGCGCAGATTCCTGCGGGGCGCTTTGCCGAACCGGTCGAGATTGCCCGCGCCATCCTCTTTCTCGCCAGCGAAGAATCTGCCTATGTAAACGGGGTCTCTCTGCCCGTGGACGGAGGCTTGCTCCATCGACCGGTCATCGCGGCGAGTCGCTCCGACAGCTAGGCGCGGCATCGTCCTTTCGCTGTTCACAGGCCACCCGGTACCAGAATGATCCTGCCCGCAGCATGAAGTACGCACGCTCCCGCAAAAGAACGGGCAGCTATCAGCGAGATTCGGTCTGAACCCGTCGGTCCGAAAACGGTCAAAACGCTCAGTCGCGGCCGGATTCCGGGACGCGCCGCCGCTGCGCGGCACATTCGTCGCCAAGGAAATCCAGAAGCGCACGCACCGAAGGAAGGAGCCCGCGCCGGGATGGAAACACCGCATGGACGATTTCTTTCGACGGTCTCCAGTCCGGCAGCACCGTAACCAGCCGTCCTGCCTGCAAATCGTCCCAAACGACAAGCGTCGGCAGGCGCGCGGCGCCGGCCCGAAGTCGAGGCTGGGCAGGCCGGCGAGATCGGCAGGCAGGGTGATAGCCCGCTGCTTGAGCAAATCCGGGCTGGCGACGATCCGGATCGTGCGCTCGTCGAAACGGCGCATGACAAGTTCGCTCTCGGTGAGCGGCGGCGGCCGGACCCGGATCGCGATGTCGAACCCTGATGGCTACAAGGTGTTCGCGGTCGTCGACGCGTCGGGGACCTATTTCCAAGATGGCGCAGGAAATCACGCTCGCGCGCGTTGTACGGGCCGGCGTCGTTCCGATGGACACCGCCGTCGTCGCGTCAGAGCTTCAGAAAACATGGCACCGCGACGACGCCGCCGAATGGGCCCAAGTCTACACCAAGATATTTCCACCCTATCAGTTGCTCATCGAAAGCTACGTCAAGGCGCAGCAGGTCGAGAAAGAGCATGAAATGCTCGACTCGCAGAGAGGATAAACCGATCGCAGACAAGGAGAGCCGCCGATTCGGAATTTTTTGTAATCGAAGCGGTCGGTCCGCCACCAGCCAATAGCGGAAGCGCTGTCCGATTGCCGATTGTTCTCCTCCGGACGGCCTGTTAGGCCGGATTCCGATGGCCAAACAATTGACCGCCACCCTTGATGAAAGCGCGCCGAATGGCGATGGCCTGCACTGATCATGCAGAAAATCGGCCATCAGCTTCCATCCAATTCCGCGCGCAGGGCTCTCGACATTCTGGGGGATCGCTGGACCCTGATGATCCTGTTCCACGCCTTTCGGGGACGGCGGCGATTTGAAACCTTTCAATCCCGGACCGGGATGGCGCGAAGTCTTTTGACCGGGCGGCTTTCGCGACTGGTGGATGCGGGCGTGCTTCAGCGCGAGCAATATCAGGGACGCCCGCCTCGTTATGAATATCGGTTGACGGCGATGGGGGTCGATCTGTTCGGCGCGTCGCTGATGATCATCCGCTGGGAAAAAATCTGGTTTCCGGATGTCGAGACGGCCGCGCACCGGCTGCATCACAAGTGCGGCCATCTCATCACCCCGGAATTGAGGTGCGAGGCGTGCGGGGAGATTGTGACGGCGCGTACGATCCAGGTGGCGGACGGGCCGGGGGCGGGGCTGGAGCCGCCGCAGCCGCCGCGCGTTCAACGGCGCTCCACCGTGCTTCGTGACGCCATCGATCCCGATCGGCAGATGCTGGAACGGGCGATGGAAGTGCTGGGCGACCGATGGACGGCGCATGTGATCGCATCGGCGTTCACCGGCGTTCGCAAGTTCGGCGAGTTTGAAAGCGAGTTGGGCGTGGCGCCCAACATCCTCTCGGAACGACTCAACCGTCTCGTCGATCTGGGCGTATTGGACCGGCGGCTCTATCAGGAAAAGCCCGAACGCTTCGAATATCGCCTGACGGCGAAAGGGATCGACCTGTTCCCCCTGATCGTCGAGCTGATTTCATGGGGCGATCGCTGGTTGGATGGCGGCAAGGGGCCGCCGCAGATATTGACGCACAGCAGTTGCGGACATCGTCTCGTGCCGATGATCACGTGCGACCATTGCCACGAGGTGGTGACGGTAACGTCGACCCGCTTGACCGATGATCAGGTAGCCAGCGCGCAGAGATAATCCGGTGGGGTGTCGCCTGCGCGCAGGCTTTCCATGCGCCGTGTGTCGATATAGTCGCGCCAGGACGCGATCAGATTGCCTTCGAATTCGACCACGGCAGCATAGGGCATGGCGACCTCCACGCCATTGGTGCGGCGATAGGCATCGACGCCCTCGACGAACAGGAGGTCCGCCGATTCCGCATGGCGCAAGATCCGCCAACGCGTTTCCGCCATGTCGGATCGAAGCTTTGCCAGCACGGCCCGCACCGCCGCCTTGCCCGAAACGGGTGGAATCGCTGCTGCGGCGATGTGCCAGACGACCGTTTCCGTCATCAGCGACAGGACCGCATCGACATCGCCGCCGTTCCACGCCTCGACCAGCGCATGGAAAATCTCGTGCCGGCTCAACCGATCATGTCCAGGACCCGATCCCGCAACGCGCGCCGCGATACCTTGTTCATGGCATTGCGCGGCAGGCTGTCGACGATCACCATGCGTTCGGGCAGTTTGAACCGGGCGAGGCCCCTGTCGCTGAGCCAGGCGGCGATGGCGTCGAGGTCGACCGTTTCATCATCGGCAGGCACGACGGCGGCGCACATGCGCTCGCCCAGCCTGTCGTCGGGAATGCCGACCACGGCCGCCTCTTTCAGCGCGGGGTGCGCCGCCAGCATATCGTCAATTTCCGCCGGTGAGATATTGACGCCGCCGCGAACGATGATTTCCTTGCACCGCCCGACGAAGCGATAAAAGCGCGGCGTCGGATCATCCCCGGCGAGCTCGAACAGGTCGCCGGTGCGGTAATAGCCCCGGTCGTCGAACGCATTCGCCGTCGCCTCCGGATTGTTCCAATAGCCGCCAAAGGTCGCGGCGCCCTGAAAGCGCAATTCGCCGGACTTGCCCTTTTCCGTAATGTCTTCTTCCGTCTCGAGATCGACGAGACGGGTCGAGATCATCCGGGCGCTGATGCTTCCCGGCCAATCGATCCCGTCCACGCCCATGCGCGGAAAATAACGCGCGCGATCGACATGATCGGGCATCGACCGGGCGTCGCTGAACAGCGATGCGCCCTCGTTGGAGCCATAGATGTTGCAGACCTCGATGCCATATCCGTTGGCAAAGCCTTCGATCATGAACGGTGACAGGGGCGCGGAACCCGATCCGATGGCCCGCAGCGACGACAGGTCCATGCTGTCGAGCAGGCCCGGCGTCTTGAGCAAGGCGGTCAGAATGGCCGGGGCCGCAATGGTATAATTCACCCCTTCCTCGACGATCTGGCGCAGGAAGAGTTGCAGGTCGAACGGGTGGTGGAGGACGAGTGTCCCCTGTTGCAACAACCACGGCGTTACCAGCCCGAACGACCCGATGTTGACGAGGGGAAAGGGATTGAGCAGCACTTCGCCTTCGCGGATGTCCGCCGCCTCCGACACCATGATCCCGTTGACGATCCAGTGGTTCTGGTCACGCGGAACGCCTTTGGGTCGGGCCTCGGTCCCCGACGTCCAGAATATGGTGAACAATTCGCCGGGTCCGGTCGGGTTCTCGCTACGATAGGCGGCAGCCTTGGACGGATCGGCGGCGGCGATGCGGGCATCCAGATCGACGGCGCCTTCGGGGGCATTGCCGCCAAGGATCAACAGTTGGCAGGCGCGTCCGGCCGCCACCTGCTGCGCCAGATCCGCATGGTCGAAGCCTGCGAATGCGGCGATGGTCACGATTGCGCGCGGGTCGACCGACTGCACGACATGGTCCAGTTCATGCCGTCGATAGGGCATGACCACCGGCGAGATGATCAGGCCGATGCGCGAGGCCGCCAGCGCCAGGATCACCGTGTCGGAGATATTCGGCAGCTGGTAGGTGATGACATCGTCTTTCACCAATCCGCAATCGAGCAGCGCGGCGGCCACCCGGTCGACTTCGTCGCCCAGCTCGCGCCACGTCAGACGGCGAGGAGATTTGCCGTCGAGATCGGGGCGGTTCGCGGGATCGACCAGTGCAAGGCGATCGGGCACGGCCTGCCTTGCCCGTTGCAGCCAATCGTCGAGCGTCAGGTCGCCCCACCAGCCCTTTGCGGTGAAATCGTCTATCCGGCGTTGCGGTGTCAGTTGCATCCTGTCCTCCGTAGATTCAGCGTGCGCGCTTTGGCGGCCAGGGAAAGAAGCCGGAGGTCCGCTCGATATAGGCGACATAGTCCGGTTTGGTCTTGCGCATACGAAACTCCAGCGTCGGAGCGCCCGACCATTTCATCAGCGTCCAGGTCAGGAGCAGGGGGCCGGGCAACGCCAGCCAGCCGAGGGATGTTTCCGCGCCGATCAGGAACAGGCCCCACCACAGGCAGGCGTCGCCGAAATAATTGGGATGCCGCGTATAGTGCCAAAGGCCGGTCGACAGCACCTTGCCCTGATTGGCGGGGTTCTTGCGGAACCGCGTGAGTTGCCAGTCCGCGATGGATTCAAAGAGAATGCCGAACAGCGCCAGCGCGGCGCCGATATAGGCCAGCGTGCCAAGTTCCACCGGCTCGGGCGGGATTTGACCCAGCATCGCGGGCAGGGCGACGATGAATTGCAGCGGCGCCTGCGTTGCGAAGACCAGCCAGAAGGACGCACGGCCATAGGACCAGCCGCGGGCTTCCTTTGCCTTTTCCATCATCCGTACATAGCGGCGGTCGGGACCGTGATCGCGCCAGCGCCAGAAAAGATAGCCGCCGAGCCGGATCGCCCAGAGCGAACATAATGCGAGCAGGAGAAGGCGGCGGTCGGTGCCGCCGCCCAATTGCAGAAAGGTCGCCAACGCCATCAACGCCATGCCCAGCGACCACCAGGCGTCAACCATGGTGACGTCGCGGATCGACGCGCAGATCGCCCATAACAGGGTGAAGGCGACCACAACCGTGAGGGCGTTGATCGCCAGTATCTGGAACACTTCCATTCTGTTTCCCCTCTTGTCGCCGGATCAGCGCCCGGTCGAAATCTCTTCCATGTCGAGCATTCTTGCCAGCGCGCGTTCCTGCGCCTTGGGGTCGCGCGCCTGCGCGGCGCGGACTTCCATGGCCATGCGATCGGTGTCGATCTCGTCGGCTCCGCGCTTTATGGCGGACAGGCCGATGCGTGCGATGTCCTCGGGCCGTTCCTTCGCTCCCGCGACATGGGCGGCCATGCGCGTGTCGACCGATCCGACGATCAGGGCGCTGACCGACGTGCCCTGTTTCGCGAGCTCGGCGCGAATGGAGGTCGTGGCGGCGCGTGCGGCAAATTTGGACGGGCTGTACCCGCCCATCGCGGGGACGGCGACCAGCCCGCCGGACGACAGGACGTTGACGATCGCGCCGCCGCCGTTCGCTTTCAATATCGGTGCAAAGGCGCGGCACATGCCGAGAAGGCCGAAATAATTGACCTCCATTTCCGCCCGCGCGGCATCGATTGTCGGACTTTCGATCAGGCGCTGATTGAGGAACGCACCCGCGTTGTTCACCAGCACGGATACGTCGCGCGCCACCGACGCCGCCTGTTCGATCTGCGCCGGGTCGGCGACATCGAGGGGCAGGATGGCGACGCGCTCGCCGCCTTCTTCTGCCAGATGCGTCGCATTGGCGGGATCGCGTGTTCCGACATAGACTTTCGCCGCGCCCCCCGAAAGGAACGCGCGGACAAAGGCTTCGCCGATACCGCGATTGCCGCCGGTCACCAGCGCGGTGGCGCCTTGCAGGTCGAACGCCATCAGTTTGCGCCCCGTGCCGCATAGAGCAGATCGTCGGGCTTCTTGGCACCGCGCACCAGCTCGGTGCCGGGCGGGAACATCAGGCCGCGACCCCAGCTTTCGCTGTGCGGCATTTCATGGTTCCACTCCCACGCCAGCTGGCGATGGGCGATTTTCCAGTTTCCATCGCGCCGTTCGAACCGGTCGATGGCGCGTGCCAGCGTCAGCGTCTCGAACGTCTCGCCGCTCTTTTGCATGCGCGCGAACGCCAGAATATAATGTTCGGCATTGGCGGTGTCGCCGTCGAGTTCGATGACGATGTTGGTGGCGAGATGATTCATGATGCCCGCCTTGGGAAGCATCCTGGCCATCAACGCGACATAGTCGGATGCCGGTCCTTTGAAGACGCCGCCATGATCTTCGATCGCATCGGGGTGGTAAGCGGCGGCGATCAGGTCGATATCGGCACGGTCGGCGCCGCGCAGATACAGGTTGATGACGTCGGTGATGGCCTGCTTGTCGAGCAGCGCCTGAATCGCGGGGCCGGTCAATGCTTGTCTCCCAAGATGATGATGTTGGCGTCGGGGTTTTCGGCATAAAGGCGCACCACGGCATCGCCGCGCCGGTCGATCACTGCACGGCGGTTGATCGTTCCCTTGTCCGATATTTCATGCGCGTTGGCGCTGGGCGGTTCGTCCAGCAGCAGCGCGCGGCAAATGGTCGAGGAACCTCCCTGCTGCGTGGCATTGAATGCCGCCAGCGCATGGGCGATGGTTTCGCATGTTCCATCCTTTGACGGCCAGACAAGCAGCGCCAGATAGGGACGGTTTTCGTCGCAGAGCACGACATCGGTCACCAGCGGCGACAGCGCCTTGATCAAGGCGTCGCGCAGCGCGCCGCCATAGACCCACGCACCGCTCGACAATTTGAACTCCTCCGCCAGCCGGCCTGCGAAAGCCAGGCCCGCTTCGGGACGGTGCGGGTCGTTGAAAACCGCCAGATCGCCGGTGCGATAATATCCCTCGTCGTCGAATGCGGCGGCGGTCTTGCCGGGTTCGTCCAGATAACCGCGCGTCACCATACGTCCCTTGACCCGCACCTCAAATCGATCCCCCTGCGGCACCAGTTTGACGGTGGCGCCCGGTGCGGGAAGACCGACCCCGACCCGGTCGGTTTCAAAGTGGATCGCCATGAAGGCCGATACGGTCTCGGTCGCCCCGTAGCCCGAGGTCAGGGTGATGCGGTGGCCGGTCTCCGCAATGGCACAGGCCTGCAGCCGGTCGTACACCGGCTGGCTCAGCCCCGCTCCGCCATAGAGCATGACCCGCAGTTTCGAGAAAAAGGTGCGGCGCAGGAGCGCGTCTCTTTCCAGTTCCTCGACCAGCAGGCCATAACCGAGCGGGACGTTGTTGTAGAAGCCGACGCCGATTTCGCGCAGGTTACGGATCGATTCACCAAACAGGGCCGGAACGGGTTTGCCGTCGTCGATATAGAGGGTTCCGCCTTCGGTCAGCGTCGTCCGCAGTACCGATGCGCCCGCCGCGTGGTGCCACGGCAGCCAGTCGAGCATGACATCATGCCACCCGGCGGTTTCTCCGACGATCTGGCGGCACTGGGTCGAGTTTGCGCCCAGATTGTCGAAGCTGATTTCGACCAGCTTGGGCAGGCCGGTCGACCCCGATGTCAACATATAGGCCGCGATGTCATCGCGTCGGATAGCGTCGAGTGACGTCTGCACCGCCCCCGTCACCTTGCTTGCATATAGCGCGTCGAGGCTCGTCGCCGCGCGGTCGATCCGCGCGGGATCGTCGGTCACGATCAGCGCATCGCCAAGGTCGAGGGTGGCGATCGCATTGGCCATCCGGCTCGCCGAAGCCGCGACAATGACGCCGGGCGAGGATTTGCGGATCACATGCGCCAATCGGCCATAATCGCCGCCCAATGCGGCATAGGCGCTGCTGACGGGGACGACGGGCAAGCGGGCAGACCATCCGGCAAAGCTCATCACGGCAAATGCCAAGCTGTTGTCGGCGATCAGCAGCAGGGGCCGCCCAGCCGGTGCATGATCGACCAGCCATTGCGCCGCCGCGTCGATATGCTGTTTCAGATCGGCATAGGAGATGCTGCGCCATCCATCCTGTTCCGGCACGCGCCAGGCGAGGGCGGTCTTGTCGGGCTGCCGTGCGGCCGCACGCGCGAAGGCGGCGGGAAGATTGGCGTCGAAATCCTCCAGCTTTATGCGAGATTCCAGAAGAACCACCCCATCGTCGCGCCGCTCCACGGCCAGATCGACCGGCATCAACCGCGCCTCGCGAAAGGGGGGCGGATTCTTGTCGATGACGGGGTGGGCGTCGATCATCGTCAGACGGCCGGACGCGCCAGCATGGCTTCGACATGTTCGCTGACGCCTTGGCCTGCAAGCTGGTTTTCCTGAAGGCGGCCGTCGAAATATTCGCGCCAATGATGGATCAGCCCGTCCTTGAAATCGAGGATTCCGCAATAGGGAATGGCCACGCGAATGCCGTCGACGGTGTCGAATTCGTCGACGCCTTCCATCCACACCTTGTCGCCGTCCTGGGCGACGTCGAAGAGCCGCCAGCGATTGTTGGTGATCCGGCCCTTCATCCCCTCCAGCGTTTTACGCATCGCGTCGGCACCGCGCAGCGGCGCGCGGATGCCGCCGGAGTTGTTCCAGATGATGTCGGGATGCAGGCAAGCCATGACGCCCTCGACGTCCGCCCGATGCCAGCTTTCGATTACGCGGCGCAGCGTGGCAATATGATCCGTCATGGTGTCTCTCTCCTTTGCAAAAGCTGGCGTGCTGCCTGCGACCAGTATCGCGGCGCCGCCGATCATGATGGTGCGGCGCGGCGTCATCCCTGTTGGATAATCAGACTGACGGTGGTTGTCGTGGAGCCGCCGATGTTCAGGGTCTGCAAGGCGGTTGCGCCGTCCACCTGATAGTCTCCGGCCGAACCGGTCACCTGCTTGTGGCCGTCGAGGGCCATGCGGATGCCCGTGGCGCCGACGGGATGGCCGCACCCGATCAGGCCGCCCGATGGATTGATCGGGTGCCTGGAGCCAATCTCGATGGTGCCCGCTTCGATGGCTTTCCAAGCCTCGCCGGGGGGCGTCAGCCCGAGATGTTCGATTGCCATATATTCGGTGGTGGTGAAGCAGTCATGGACCTCGAAGGCGCTCACCGCGTCCAGCGCGATGCCGGCGCGCGCGCGCGCCTCTTCGGCGGCGCGGTGCACTTGCGGAAAGACATAGCCGCCGCCACGCGACGCTGCGACCTTGCTGGCATAGGAGATGGGCGCTGATCGATGGCCCCACCCGCTGATGCGTGATAGCTGGTTCAACGACAGTCCGCGCTTTGCGGCATAGTCGGCGGCGCGCCGGGGCGAAGCGAGAAATATCACGCTCGCGCCATCGGTCACCTGTCCGCAATCGCTTTTGCGAATACGACCTTCGACCACCGGATTTGCCTCATCGTTGGGACCAAAGCTGTCGGCACCGAATTGCCACGCGCGCGTCTGGGCATTGGGATTGCGGCGTGCATTTGCGAAATTGATTTCGGCGATCCGGCCCAGATGCCGGTGATCGATGCCATAGCGCCGGTCATATTCCTCGGTCAGATCGGAAAAGGCGCGGGGCCAGACATAGGTCGCATCGCCATATTCATGTCCGGCCCAGGCTGCGGCGCCCAAATGTTCCGCCGCCGTGCGGCCGGGCACATTCCGCATCAATTCCAGTCCCATCACGCAGGCGAGATCGTATCGGCCCGCTTCGATGTCGGCCATTGCGGCCATGATCGCGACCGATCCGGAGGCGCAGGCCGCCTCGTGGCGCGAGGTCGGCAGGCCGTCCAGATCAGGGTGAACCTGCGCGAAGAACCCGCCGAGCAGGCCTTGACCGGCAAACAGGTCGGCGACGAAGTTTCCAACATGGCCGACCTCGATCTCGCTGGCGTCGAGTTGGGTTGCCTCGAGACCGGCGGCGAGCGCTCGCGCGAAGCCGTCGGCCAATTCGGTTCCCGACCGCGCCCAATTCTCGGCAAAGTCGCTTTGCCAGCCGCCAAGTATATATGTCATGATAGGGGACCCTTTCCGGAAGGTGAGGCCGTTTGCGTCAATGCGGCCGCCCGTCGAAACGGCGCGATCGCGGACAGGACGAGGGTGCCGGCAATCGGACACAGCACAGCGACATTGATGGCGATCGCGCGGCCCAATTGCTGCGTATCACCCAATATATGCTCGGTAATCAGGGCAACGCTGACCGGCCCGATCGTCAGGCCGACGATACCGAGGGTGAAGAAATAGAGCGCGGCAACGCGGCCGCGCAGGCTTCCGGGCGCGGCTTCGCAGAGCGCGGCGACCGCGATGCCGCCTGACGCGGTGAAAAAGACCATACCCGGAACCAGGATGGCGAGCGCGATCCATGCCGAGGGCGCGAGGCAGGCGGCCATCATGAAAGGCGTGACCAGCCAGATCGACCATCCTGTGACCCTCGCTGCCGCAGCTTCCACCCCGCGCTGGGCGAGGCGCGAGGCCAGCCAGCCCGCGCCGGACAGGCCAAAGCCGCCGCACAGCAATACGACAAAGCCGTAACGGAGGCCGACTTCGGTGGCAGTCCAGCCGAAACTGCGCATGAAATAGGCGGGCATCCACGACAGGACGCCGTAAATGACGATGCAATACAACGCCATGCCGCCCAGGTGCCGCAGATGGAACGCCGGGTGACGGCGCAGATGTGCGAGCAGGCCATAGCTCGCGCTCGTCTCGCCGGGCATTTCGCGTCGTTGCGGTTCCGCCACAAAGGTAAGCAGGACGACCACCACCAGACCGGCCAGTCCGACGATGATGAAGGTTGCCTGCCAGGGCGCCACCGCACCGATAAGGGGAAGCGTGACCTCGGGACTGGCGGCGACGCTTCCGATGACGGCTCCGCCGACCATCAGGGCCAGACCCGCGCCGATCGAGCTTGCCATCGAATAGACGCTGATCGGAAAGGCGCGTTTTTCCGGCGGGAAATTGTCGCCGATCATCGAGATGGCAGCCGGCGACAGGGTCGCTTCACCCGCTCCGACGCCCATGCGGGCGATAAAGAGCTGCCAGAAACTGTTCGACAGTCCGCAAGCGGCGGTGGCGAGGCACCAGAAGGTGACGCCCGCACCGATCACGCGCTTGCGGGAGATCCGGTCGACGATCCAACCGATCGGCAGCCCCATTACCGTGTAGAAGAGACCGAAGGCCAACCCCTGCAACAAGGCGATTTCCGTATCGCTGAGACCGAGATCGGCCTTGATCGGATCGATCAGCAAGCTGAGCAACGTCCGGTCGACAAAGGACACGACATAGCCAAGCGTCAGCACCGCCACCGCGAACCAGCTGCGCGCCGGATTCGGCCAAGGCGTCTCGACCTGCGATACGGGGGCCGGGGAAAGAGGCGGGGCGGCGCTTGCCATGTCGGCTGGACCCGCCCTATTGCGCGGTCGCGCCGAAATCCTCGGTCAGCCCCATCTCGCTGAGGAGGTGGTGGCGATCATAATATTCGCGCCACACCTTGATCTTGTCGCCTTCGAATTCCAGCGCGCCGCATACCGGCGTCGCCCCCGGCTTTCCCTTGCAGACGAAGGTGTCCATGCGTTCCATGTAAAGCGTGCCATTGATCACGCCGATGTTGAGCAGTTTCAGATCGATGCTGTCGGCCAGCGCGCCGATGCCCGATATGCGCTGATGAATCGCCTCGCGTCCCACGATCGGGTCGATCATCATCGAATGCAGGATCGAATCCTCGGTCAGCATCGATGCGGCCATATCCCAGTCCTGGTCGTTCCAAGCGTCGATCATCGCGCGGCCAACGGCGATTTTCGTGTCATCTGATACGGACATAATCATCTCCCATAGTCTGTTTATGCAAGCAAGTCTGACGTGCGCCGCCATGCGTGTCAACAAGTAAGTCTTGACAAGCAAGTGTCTCTGATGAAATTTACTTGCATAACAAGACTTGATGCGACCCGGAGTCGAAGCCGGGCGCGAATGGGAGGGAACAGATGACGATGACGACGCGGAAATCCTATGCGATGCAGCTTCTTTCGGGTGTGGCCCTGACCGGTGCTATCGCCATGGCCGGCCCGGCTTTGGCGCAGACTTCCGGGGCGCAGGCGCCCGCCGCGACCGATGGTTCAGGACCGCAGATCGATGACATCGTCGTGACCGCGCGCAAGCGCGAAGAAAGCCTGCAGAATGTGCCGATCGCCATCACCGCCTATTCGGGCGACGCGATTCGCGAGGCGCAGATTGCCAGCCTGTCGGAGTTCGCCGGTCGCACCCCGGGCTTTACCTTTCAGCAGCAAAGCTCGCTGGAACAGGAAGCGTTCATTCGCGGCGTCGGTACGCTCCGTCTGAACAGCGCCACCGCCGATCCGTCGATCGGTCTGTTCCTCAACGAAGTGTATATCGGACGGCGCGGGGCTGCGACGCCGCCGATCTTCGACCTGGAGCGGGTCGAGGTTCTGCGCGGACCGCAGGGCACGATTTTCGGCAAGAATGTCGTCGGCGGTGCAGTGAGCCTCGTCACGGCGGCACCGCAGTTCACTACCGGTGCGGGCGGTTATCTGGCCATCGGCAACTATGATACGGTGCAGTCGGAAGCCTATGTGACCGGCCCGGTATCCGAGAAAATTGCGATCAGGGCGGCCGGTTATGTGAATCGCCATTCGGGCTTCAGCCGCAACATCGTGACCGGACAGGAACTGGAGGACATGAAGAGCGTCGGTGGACGCATTTCGGTGCTGGCGGAGCCGACCGACGCGCTCAAAATCAGCATCGTGGCCGATATCAGCCGCGACCGGAGTGGCGGCCAGGCGCGCCATGCGGTGGACGATCCGACGCGGGCGGGGATCGGCCCGATCACGACAGGCCAGATTTCGTCGGATCCGCGCACGACCGAAACACCCTATGATCAATATAGCCGGCGCAACACGCGCGGCATCAGCGGGCGGATCGATCATGATATGGGGTTCGGGACGCTGACCTATCTTTCGGCGCTGCGTATCGGCAAGTCGGCGCAGCGTTATAGCCAGGCGGGCGCCGGTTCGCCGCCGTCGTTCACCGATTCGGTGCTGACGCAGGAAGAGGATTACAGCGGGCTGACGCAGGAATTGCGGCTCGCCTCAGACGGCAGCGGTCGGGTGAACTGGATCACCGGTATCTATTATCTGCGGGAAAAGACGGATCGCAGTTCGCGCAACACCGCGACGAGCTTTCTGCCGGGCGGCCCGGGCAGCACGCGCGATAGTCTGGATGGCGACAATATCTTCGAACAGGTCGGTATCGCCAAAAACTATGCCGTATTCGGTGAGCTTTCTTTCGATCTCACCTCGCAACTCACGCTCTCGGCAGGCGCGCGCTATACGATCGACAAGAAGAGCATGGTCGGGGGTGCCCGCGTCCTGAGCCTAGGACAACCAGGCGACCTTCTGTCGCCTGCGCCGCTTCAGGCGCCTTATTCGCTGGACGTCGACAAGACCTGGCGCGAGTTCACGCCGCGCGTCGCCATCGAGTATAAGATCAACCAGAATATTCTGGTGTACGCGTCGGCCGCACGCGGTTTCAAGGGCGGTGGCTGGCAATCGGCGGCGCCGGATCTGGCGACGGCGATCCGGGCGTTTAACCCCGAAACCGCCTGGAGCTATGAGGTCGGGTTCAAGAGCGATCTGTTCGACCGCCGTGTTCGTCTGAACCTTGCGGCCTTCCAGCTCGACTTCAAGGATCTTCAGGTCGAGCAACTGGACGACGTCTTGCTGACGACGGTCGTCGCCAATGCTGCCAATGCCAAGATTCGCGGCCTCGAAGGCGAAGTGACGCTGGCGGTGACCGACGGTCTGACGCTGTCCGGGTCGGGATCGGTGATCGATGCCAAATATCTGGATTATGTCGACGTGGGCCGCGGGCTGGATTTCACCGGCAACAAACTGCCGCGCGCCGCCGATTATCAATTCTCGGTCGCCGCAGATTATGAGACGCCGGTCAGCGGCAAGCTGACCCTGAAGGCGCATGTCGATTATGTGTATCAGGACAGCATTTTCTACGGTCCCGACAATACCAACCGCGAGCCGGGCTATGGTCAGCTTAACGCGCGCCTCGGCATCGGCGCGATCGACGATCGCTGGACCATTTCGCTGTGGGGCAAGAATCTGACCAACAAGCTGTATCGCGTCAGCGTCATTCCGTTCCTGGGCGATGAGGCATCGCTTTACGGCGCACCGCGTACCTATGGCGTTCGGGTGTCCGGAAAATTCTGATCGGGCCGCATCGCCGGTCAACAATGAAGGTAGTTATGAAAATCACGCGACACCCCCCGATCGTTACCAGTCTGAAGCCAAGCAACCATCCTTATCTCAACGGAGCGTGGACGCCGCTTCATGAAGAAGTTGATGTGGATGATCTGGAGGTGATCGAAGGCCAGATTCCGACCGATATTGCGGGCATGTATGTCCGCAATACCGAAAACCAGATCCATCAGCCGCTGGGGCGTCATCATCCATTCGATGGTGACGCCATGATTCACCGGATCGAATTTTCAAACGGTCGGGCCCGCTATGGTAACCGGTTCGTCCGCACGCGGTGTTTCGCCGCCGAGCAAGAGGCGGGGGAGTCGCTGTGGGGTGGGTTGGCCGATCCGGTAGAAACGGCGAAACGCCCGGGATTCGGGGCGCATGGCGCGTTGAAGGACAGCGCTTCGACCGACGTCGTCGTTCACGCCGGCAAGATTTTGGCGACCTTCTATCAATGTGGCGAAGCTTACCAGGTCGATCCTGACACGCTCGACGATCTGGGCGTGGCGCCCTGGGCGCCGATCGATGGCGTTTCGGCGCATTGCAAGGTGGACGAGACGACAGGAGAACTGCTGTTTTTCAACTATTCGAAGCATCCGCCTTATATGCATTACGGCGTCGTCGGGGCCGACGGGCGTCTGAAATCCTATGTTCCGGTCGAACTGCCGGGGCCTCGCCTGCCGCACGACATGGCGTTCACCGACAATTATTCCATCCTCAACGATCTGCCCGCATTCTGGGACGAAAGCTTGCTGGAGCGGAATATTCATGCCGTGCGTTTCCACAAGCATCTGCCGTCGCGCTTTGCGGTTCTGCCGCGTCACGGCAGCGCGGAAGATATTCGCTGGTTCGAAGCGGCCCCCTGCTACGCGCTTCATTTCATCAACGCTTATGAAGACGGCGATGAGCTGGTTCTCGACGGCTATTTTCAGGAAGATCCGACGCCGTCCCCCCTGGCGGATGCGCCCGGCGGTTTCGAACATATGATGGCGTATCTCGACGAGCATAGCTTTCGCTCGCGGCTGCATCGCTGGCGCTTCAATCTGAAAGACGGGTCGACGCGCGAAGAGCGCCTGTACGACGGCACGGTCGAATTCGGGATGATGAATGCCCGCTTTGCCGGAAAGCCCTATCGTTATGTCTATTCGACCACGACCAAGCCGGGGTGGTTCCTGTTCAACGGCTTTGTGAAGCATGATCTCCACACGGGCGAGGTGCAGGAACTGATGCTGGAAGAAGGCCGCTATGCCAGCGAAGCACCTTTCGCACCGCGCATCGGCGGCGTGGACGAAGATGACGGTTATCTGGTCAGCTTCATCATCGATGAAAACCGCGGCACGTCGGAATGCATTCTGATCGATGCCAGGAATTTCGGCGCCGGACCGGTGTGCCGGATCGCGCTGCCGCACAAGATCAGCAGCGGGACCCACGCGGTCTGGGCGGATCGGGGCTTCGTCGATGCCGGGCGGGAAAGCCGCGCGTAATGACGTATCGCGTGGTGCAGTGGGCCACCGGTGCGATGGGCCGCACATCATTGCGGCGCATTATCGACCATTCCGACCTCGAACTTGTCGGGTGCTACGTCTATTCGGCGGACAAGGCTGGCGTCGACGCGGGGACACTGGTCGGGCGCCCGGAAACGGGGGTGCTTGCCACCAGTGATATCGGACAGATATTGGCGCTCGATGCCGATGTGGTCCTACACATGCCGCGCATCACCCTGCCGTATGAAAAGATGAATGGCGACGTCGAGCGGCTGCTGGCGTCGGGCAAGAATCTCATTTCGATCGCGGGTTTCCATGCACCCTGGGCGCATGAAGCTGCTTACGCCGATCCGTTGCGCGCTGCCTGCGCCGCAGGCGACGCCACGCTGGCGGGACTGGGCGTCAATCCCGGGACCATCGTCGAACGCATCGCGCTGGCGGCGACCGGGCTGTGCCAGACCGTGGATCGCGTTGTGGTCCATGAGACGGTCGATGCTTCGGGTATGGCTGCGCCGGGATTTGTCTTCGGACTGATGGGGTTCGGCAGCGATCCGGCGAAGGGCGATATCCGGCAAGGGCCACTGGCAGCGCTTTACACACAGCTTTTTTCCGAAACGCTGCATCTCGCGGCGCAAGGACTGGGCGACCGCATCGTTGGTATCGAGCCTGCGCATCAACTGACCCCCGCGCCGCATGACATCACCGTTGCGGCCGGCGTCATCCCGCAAGGGACCGTCGCGGCAACCCGGTGGTGCTGGATCGCGCATCTGGCCGGCGGCCAGGCGATCGAACTGGCCATATTGTGGACATCCGACCCCTTGCTGCACCCCGAAGTGGGGCCGGGGCATTGGACGATCCGCGTGGAGGGGCGCCCCAACATCCATATGACGCTGTCGATCGATGAGGCCGACCCCGCGATGCCGCGCGCGCGCGCGCTGACCGATGCGACGGTCAGCGTGGCGCTGTCGGCCATTCCGCATGTCGTGGCCGCCGATCCGGGCTTCTTCGCCTACCCGCACCCGCCATCATGGCGCGCCAGACTGAAGGAGGCGGTATAATGCCGGTCTTTATCCGGGAAGCCCTGCGAACCGCGCGCGGCAAGGCGCGGCCCGATGGCGGGTTGGCGGCAGAGACGCCGCATGGGCTCGTGGTAGCGCTGGTCGGCGCGTTGACGGAGCGCGACGCAAACCCCGGCGAAGGCGAGGCGCTTTTGCTGGGATGCGTGGGACAGACCGGCGCTCAGGGCGGTAATATTGCCCAGGTTGCCAAGCTGGCGGCCGGCCTGCCCGACAAGGTCGCAGCGCAAAGCCTCAACGCCTATTGCGCGTCGGGCCTGATCGCCGTGGGACAGGCTGCGGCGATGATTGAAACCGGCGCCCTGACCGGTGCCCTCGCGGGCGGCGTGGAAATGATGTCGCGCGTTCCCTTCATGGCCGACGATGCAACCTATTACACCGACACCGGCTTTGCTCCTCCGGCGCGTTATATTCCGGTCGCGCTCGCGGCCGATCGACTGGCTACCCGACAGGCGATCGATCGGGCGGCGTTGGATGACGTTGCCCTGCGCTCGCAGGCGGCGAGCGCGGCTGCAGAGGCGGACGCATGGCTGACCCGTTCGCGGATCGATGCGGGCGGCCTGTCGCGGGACGAATGCATTCGCCCCGATCTGGACCTCGCTCGGCTACAATCCATGCCTCCGGCGTTCGAGCCGCTTCGCAGCGCCTATGCCGACGCGTTGGGAAATGAGCCGTTTGATTTGCGGCATAGCGTCGCCCATGCGCCACCGATGTGCGACGGCGCCGGACTGGCGATGCTGTCCTCGAGCCCTGAGGGCGCGCGGGCGCGCATTCTGTCCTATGTCCAGGCGGGCGGATCGGTCGACGATTCCCTGCTTGCCGGCTTCGCAGCGATGGAGCAGGCGCTCGATCGCGCGGGCCTGACACTGGAACAGATGGACGCGGTCGAATTCATGGAAGCGTTCGCCGTGGTCATCGCCAAATTCCTGCGCGATTATGCCGTCGACCCGTTGCGGGTGAATATAGCGGGCGGGCATCTGGCAAAGGGGCATCCGATGGGCGCGACGGGCGCGATCCTTCTGTCGACCTTGCTCGACTGTCTCGATGCGCGGGAGGGACGGCATGGATTGGTCGTCGTCACCGGCGCCGCCGGAATCGGAGCGGCGATGGTGGTCGAAAGAATCGCCGCATGACCGTGGTGCCCGGACTGCGCGTTCCGGTTCTCGTTGCGCCGATGTTTCTGATTTCCGGGGTCGAGATGGTGGTCGAGGCGGCCTTGTCCGGTGTTCTCGGTGCCTTTCCCGCGCCGAATTGCCGGACCGCGTCCGATCTCGACCGCTGGATGGCGCAGATTTCGGCGCGGGTCGAAGATCGGCCGTGGGCGCTTAACATGATCACCCATGCAACCAATGCACGCCTTGACGACGAACTCGCGCTGATCGCCAAATATCGCCCGCCGGTCATCCTGACGGCGCTCGGCAGCCCCGCTCCGGTCGTTGCAACCGCCCGGGCCTATGGCGGCATCGTGCTCGCCGACGTGCCGACGGTCGGCCTCGCCAAAAAGGCGCTGGCGGCGGGCGCCAGCGGGCTGGCCTGTCTGGCGACGGGAGCGGGCGGTCACACGGGTCATTTGTCGCCCTTTTCCTTTCTGCCCGCCGTTCGCGCCTTTCACCGCGGTCCGCTGACGATTGGCGGGGGCATATCCGACGGCGCGGGGGTTGCCGCCGCGATTGCGGCGGGCGCCGACATGGCCTGCATGGGAACGCGCTTCATCAGTTGCCGGGAAAGCATGGCCGGGGACGATTACAAGCAGGCCGTGATCGCGGCAACGATCGACGACATCGTCCTGAGCGACCGTGTCACCGGCACGCTCGCATCGTGGCTGCGCGACAGTCTGGGGCAGGCGGGGCTGCTCGATCAGGGGCAGGCGACGCCGCCGCGCGATTATGGCGCCGTGGCTGACGCGCATCGTCGCTGGCGGGATATCTGGTCGGCCGGGCAAGCTGTGGGCGCGGTGACGGCGAGCGAGCGGCTGGCCGATATCGTGGCGGCTTTGCACCGGGATTTCGACACGGCGAGACGACGGCTTCTCATCGGGGCATGACGGCAACGTCCAGAGGGGAGATGGTTGTTCGGTTAGCCGTTGCGGCGGACCGAATCGTAGAATGACCGTTTTTTGAGGTTGTGCGCTGATGAAGGCAGCTTCCTGCCGGCTATTGGCCGAGTTCCGCCGTGGCGGCGAAAGTCAGGACCGGAGTTGCTCGGTAGCATTTGATCAGTTCGAGCAGCCATTGAAGAGGCGAAAAAAAAGGCGCCCACCCGATTTCAACCGGGCGGGCGCCAGATGAAGATCTCTGTTTTCCTGAAAGGAAGAGCTCTCCTGGGTCGCACGGCGCGGATAGCCTCGAGGGGCGACCGATAATTGTACGGCAACGCCAAAAGATGCTCTGCGTAACGATGTCGCGCGCAATCTGTTCGCACGCGATTGCCAGAAAACGAGGCAGATGTCCGCGCTCGCCGATTTCGGTCTGACGGTGGGCGAACGGAAACGGCCGTTCTTCGCAAGGCCCGATTCAGCAGTGCGTCCGCCTTTTCAGGCATTTCAATCTCGGCTAATCCCCGGGCAGTACAATGAAAACGGGGAGGTTGCGCATGCGGTTGTGGTCGAGAATGCTCCGAATGAGTGCGCTGCTCGTTGCGGCAGCACCGATCCCCGCGATTGTGCAGGGCAGGTCCGACGATATGATGGCGAAGATTGCCGACGATATCGTTGCGAACCGGCTGGTAGCCGATCCTTTCCTGCCACTTTACACCGGGATTGCGGGCGGACGGAACGATGTGCTGAAAGACATCGGTCCGGCCGCGATCGCCCGCAACAATGCCGAGGTGGACAGGCTGCTCGCCCGGCTCGATGCGCTGGACCCGAAAACACTGACCGATCGGGCGAGCATCCGGGATTATGCGATCGCGCGTGAAATGCTGGAAGCGGAGCGGGGACTGCGCGTCTGTCATAGCGAGTTCTGGAGCGTCTCGCACATGGATGGCTGGCCGGGCAATTTTCCCAACCTGATCGAGCGCCAGCCCGTGGCCACCGCAAAGGATCGGGAAGATGCGCTCGCACGCTGGAGCGGCATGCCCGCTTATATCGCTGCCGATATCGCCAATCTGAAACAAGGCATCGCCAAGGGCTATGTCGTACCGCGTTCGGTCGCCGTGCGCGTGCTGGCGCAAGTCGAGGGGCTAATCGTCGAGGCGCCCGAGGCATCGCCTTTCCACGCCCCCGCCAAAACCGCCGAGGATGCGGCATTCAAGGCGGCTTTCGCGATACTGATACGCGACAGGATCACGCCGGCGGTCCGCACATATCGGGATTTCCTGCGCGATACCTATATTCCGGCCGCGCGCGAGAGCCTGTCGGTGCTCGACCTGCCCGACGGCCGGGCCTGCTATAATGCCATGCTGCGTTCCTACACCACGCTCGATCGGCCGGGCGAAGAGGTTGCGGCACTTGGCGAGCGCGCCGTCGCAGCCAATGTTGCCGACGTCCGTGCCATGGGCAAGACGCTCTACGGGACCGACGATTTCTCGCAGATCGTCGCGCGGGTGAAAGCCGATCCGGAAGAACGCTTCGCGTCGAAGGAGGAGGTCGTCGCCTATAATCGCGAGGTCGTGGCACGCGCCCGTACCGCCGTGGCCGCACTGATCGACAATGTACCGCAGCAGCCTCTGGAAGTACGCCCGATGACCGATGCGATGGAGGCATCGGGCGCCAGCTCTTTCTACATGCCTGAGGCCGACCCGGCCAAGCCCGCGCTCTACATGCTGCAGGTCGGCAAGATCGAGGATGCCCGCCGCGCGGACATGGCGATCACCGCGGTGCATGAAGGGTATCCCGGTCATCACCTGCAATTGGCGTATGCCGCGCGGCTCCCGAACAGCCGGCTTTCGAAAATCGGCTTCAACTCGGCCTATATCGAAGGCTGGGCACGCTATGCCGAACGTATGTCGGACGAGATTGGCCTGCTCGATACGCCGCAAATGAAGATTTCCCGGCGGGCATGGCCTGCCCGGGGAATGGTCGCCGACCCGGGGTTGCATCTCGGCAAATGGGATCGCGAGCGGCTGGTCGCCTATCTGGCCGAGACCGGCCGTTTCCCTCCCGAGGTAGCGCGCGGCATGACCGACCGCATCGCCATTCTGCCCGGGCAACTTACCGCTTATGATTCAGGCGGGCTCGAAATCCTCGCGCTGCGCGAACAGGCGCAAGAGGCGCTGGGCAAGCGCTTCGATATCAAGGCGTTCAACGCCGTCGTGCTGGGCGACGGCGTCGTGCCGTTGGCGCTATTGCGCAAGAATGTGGAGGCATGGATCGCCGGTCAGAAATGATCGTCGGCCGCGAAAGGAGAGGCCGGCTTCCCGGCCAGGGCGCGGGGCGCCGACCGAACTGGAGCCTGTGTCCCGTGGCCCGGAAACTCCACACTGATCTGAAGTGTCATCCTATTCATGTCGGGTGCGCCAACACCCCAAAGACAGATAGATATGCGGCCGCCGCTATGCTTTAATCAGGCTCCGATGGCTGAGAGCAAACCGCGCTACAAGACATACACCAGCCCCGCCGGCGGTTGGGGCGCGGCGGCGGCGACCGCGAAGGTGCTGATGGAGCAGAGTGTCGTGACCAAGGGGTCGCGCGCGCTGCTGTCGATGAACCAGCCGGGCGGTTTCAAATGCCCGAGCTGCGCGTTTCCCGACGCGCATTGCACCAAGAAGCTCGAATTCTGCGAGAATGGCGCCAAGGCGCTGGCGCATGAGGCGACGAAGTTTCGGGTGACACCCGAGTTTTTCGCGGAGCACAGCGTTTCTGCGCTGATGGAGCAGTCGGATTACTGGCTGGAGATGCAGGGCCGCTTGACCGAGCCGATGCGCTACGACGCGGCGACCGACCATTATGTGCCGGTGAGCTGGGACGAAGCCTTCGCGCTGATCGGCGAACATCTGCGCGCGCTCGCCAGCCCGCACGAGGCCGAATTCTACACCTCGGGCCGCACCGCGAACGAGACGGCGTTCCTCTATTCGATCTTCGTGCGCGAGTATGGGACGAACAATTTTCCCGACTGTTCGAACATGTGCCACGAACCGACGAGCCGCGGGCTCCCGCATTCGATCGGCATTGGCAAAGGCACGGTGATCCTCGAGGATTTCGATCATGCCGAGGCGATATTCCTGATCGGACATAATGCGGGGACCAACGCGCCGCGGATGATGACCCCGCTGGTCGAGGCGCGGAAGCGCGGTATTCCCATCGTCGCGGTCAACCCGATGCCCGAACGCGCGCTGGTCCGCTTCACCGAGCCGCAGGATATCGTCCAGATGGCGACCTTCGGCTCGACCGATATCAGCAGCGAGTTCGTGCACATCCGGATCGGCGGCGACCTTGCGCTGCTCAAGGGCATGATGAAAGTGCTGTTCGAGCGCGAGGCGGCGGGCGAGGCGGTGCTCGATCACGCCTTCATCGCCGAACATACCGACGGTTTCGCGGCGCTGAAGGCCGATATCGAGGCGCAGCACTGGCCCGATCTCGTCGCCGCGTCGGGGGTCGACGAGGCGCAGATCCGCCGCTGCGCCGAAATCTACATCCGTTCGAACGCGACGATTATCTGCTACGGCATGGGGATCACCCAGCATCAGCGGGGGTCAGAGCTCGTTCAGCAGATCGCGAACCTGCTGCTCCTCAAGGGCAATTACGGCAAGCCCGGCGCGGGCATCTCGCCGATCCGCGGCCATTCGAACGTGCAGGGCGACCGCACCGTCGGCATCGACGAGAAACCCAGCCAGGCTTATCTCGACAAGGTTCGCGACGTGTTCGGCTTCGAACCGCCGCGCGAAGAGGGTCACCACACGGTCGAATCGGTCGAGGCGATGCTGGCGGGCACCGCCAAGGTCTTCATCGGCCTCGGCGGTAATTTCGTTCGCGCGGTGCCCGATACCGACCGCGCCTATGCCGCGATGCGAAAGCTGAACCTGACCGTCGGGATCGCGACCAAGCTCAATCGCGGGCATCTGGTGCATGGCAAGGACGCGCTGATCCTGCCCGTCGTCGCGCGGTCCGAACGGATCGAAACCGCGGCGGGCGAGCAGTTCGTGACGATCGAGGATTCGATGTCGAACGTAACTGCCTCGCGCGGCGTGCTCGAACCCGCGAGCGAACATCTGCTGCCCGAGACCGAGATCGTCTGCCGCATGGCAATGGCGACGCTGCCGGGCAGCAAGGTCGATTGGGCCAGCTATATCGACGATTACGGCCTGATCCGCGACAAGATCGCCGCGGTCTATCCCGCGCTCTACGAAGGCTTTCCGGAGCGGATCAAGGCGCCGACGGGTTTCCACCTCGATATCCCGCCGCGCCGCCGCGTGTGGGCGACCCCGAACGGCAAGGCCAATTTCCTTGTGCTGCCGGGGCTCGCGGTCAACGCGCCGGTCGACGACCCTTCGATGCTGCGGCTTGCGACGGTGCGCTCGCACGACCAGTTCAACACGACGATCTACAGCTACAACGACCGCTATCGCGGCGTGTACAACGACCGGATGATCCTGTTCATGAACGCCGACGATATCGCGGCGCGCGGGCTGGCGGCGGGCGCGAAGGTCGCGCTCGAAACGATCGGCACCGACGGCATCGCGCGGCGCGTCGAGGGGCTCACGATCATCGACTATCCGATGTCGCGCGGCTCGGTCGCGGGCTATTATCCCGAACTCAACCCGCTGCTGCCGCTCGCCTTCTACGACAAGACCAGCGGCTGCCCGGCGGCGAAGTCGATCCCGGTGCGCGTCGTCAGGATTGTGGACTGACGCCGCCGATGGCAGTCGGCAAACATATCGCGCCCGTCCGTTTCCTGATCTTTCCGTTCGTGCTGGTCGCGGCGATGGGAGCGGCACTCGCGTCGGACATCGATCCGCGCGCCGCATTCCTGATCGGCTTCGACGTCGCCGCCTTCGTCTTTCTTTGCACCGTGATGCCGCTGCTGAGCGCCGACGCTGACCAGATGCGCCGCCGCGCCGAATTCAACGACGCCAACCGCGTGGGCCTGCTCGCGATCACGGTGCTGCTCTCGCTCGTCATCCTGTTCGCGGTCGGGACGCTGATCGCCGGCCCGGGCAAGCTCGGCCGCGCCGATGTCATCCTGATCGTCGCGACGCTCGCGCTTGCATGGCTGTTCGCGAACATGGTGTTCACGCTCCACTATGCGCATCTCTATTATCTGCAAAAGGAGGGCCGCGACCAGCGCGGGATCGAGGTGTCGGGGGTGCACGAACCCGGCTATTGGGACTTCCTCTATTTCGCCTTCACGCTCGGCATGACCTTCCAGACGTCGGACGTCACCATATCGGGCGCGCATATGCGCCGCGTCGTGCTCGGCCACTGCATGGCGGCCTTCATCTTCAATATGGGGATTTTGGCGTTCACCGTGAACGCCATCGGCGGATCATAGCCCCGTCAGGCGGTCGAGGTCGGCGCTGCTGTTGATATTCGGCGGCACAAATTCGCTCCGGACAGTGCGCGCGCCGATCCGCCGGGCATAGGCCCTGACGGCGAGGTCGCTCGCCTTCTCCAGCATCGCCTTGAGGCCGGTCAGCGATTCGATCGGCCACAATCCGATCACCGGTTGCGTTTCCAGAAAGGCCGGCGCAGGCTCCAGCAATGCGCGCAGGTCGTCGGGCAGGCGCACACAATCGACCGGTGCGGTCAGCAACTGATCGAATCCCCGGTCCGCTGCATGAATCAACGCCCCGGCAATCCCCCCCAGCGGTCCCATATCGCCGCGCGGCCAGTCGGCGACTTCGCCGCGACCGACGACAATCACCGCATCGCAGTGCGGGCGCAGCGCCGCGAACGCATGGTCGAGCAAGCTTCGCCCCCCCAGCATCGCGAGCGCCTTGTCCGACCCGAAGCGGGTCGACCGCCCGCCCGCGAGCACCGCGCCCAGCGTCTTCACGCGATCATTCCGTGCGGGTCGCTGACGATCAACGCCGAGTCCGTCCGCGCCAATGCGACGAGCGTCAGCCCCGCCTGCACCGCGCGCTCGGCGGCAAGGCTCGTTGGCGCCGAGATGGTCACGAGCATCGGGCAGCCCGCGCGCACCGTCTTTTCGACGAGCTCGTAGCTGCACCGCGCCGACAGCAGGATGAACCCGGTCGCGGGGTCGACTCGCGCCCGCGCCAATGCGCCGATCAGCTTGTCGAGTGCATTGTGCCGCCCGACATCCTCGCGCGCGTGCAGTATCTCGCCCGCCGGCGAGCAGAAGGCGGCGGCATGGACCGCGCCCG